>DASPIR010000023.1:370506-741013 GCA_035628995.1 Clostridia bacterium
AGCAAAAGGCTCAGAAATATCGTTTACTTTATTTACAAGCGTCAATGGTATATCCCCATCCTTCGCCAGTTCAATCAGTATGCTCGCTCTACTTGACTCTCTCATCCCTACCAGATAATCTGTTTGTTTGCCTATAAGCCTTAGAAGCTCTTCTGTCTTATTGTCTTGAAGCTGCTCGCTCCCTATTACAACAGTCAAAACCGTCAATTTGTCTTCTTTTGCCTTTTGAAGAAGCTTCTCAATGCGTAACTTCTCTTCCTCGTAGCTTATGCCCTGCAGCTTCGCGCCCAAAGAACTGTACCCTACCACAAACACAATTGTTTTAATATCCTTCAAATCCACATCCCTTGCCTGAGGCATAAAGAAGCTTCTGATCATTAATTGGTTTGAAATATCACGAATAATATACGTGTCGGTGCTTTGCCCCGCAGAAGTGATAATAACTGGTGTATTCGCTATTGGCCGAGGCAGACCGGGAAGTGTAAATATTTTAGTCTCGCTTTTTTCCGTGAAGGGCATATTTGTTAAGATAAGCAGAATGATGAGGGTTGCCAGTAGTATTGCTCTAATAAACTTTTGTTTCATAGTTTTCCACCTGCTGCCCTTTCATCACTCTAAATCAATGTCGACGTTCTCCAAGGACTCAACACCTGTCATATGTGGTGCATATCCCTTTACCGACAACCGTGCCGCCAATGCCGGCATGGTATGTACCAGCGGAACTGAAGGTGCATCATAATTCACCATTTCCTGCACGCTTCTATAAAGGCTTCTTCTGAAAACCATGTTGCTGGTTTGTCTTGCTTGAGCCAGCAGCTGATCTACTTCTTTACTCCTATAGAAAGAGTAGTTGCCGGCCAGTCCAGGTTTGGCATTTTCAGAAGCCAGCAAAGTGTATAAGAAATTGTCTGGATCGGTAAAGTCTCCAGTCCAGCCAATTAGAGCCATCTGGTGTTCACCATCGTGTATCTTCGCAAGATATTCATTTAAACTGAACACCTTAATTTCCGCGTCAATATTTACCTGCTTAAGGTTATCTTTAATGAACTGTGCTGTCTCCAAAGGCTTTGGGAAATAATCCCTTGCCGCATCCATTACCCATAATGTTGTTTTAAAGCCATTGGGGAAACCTGCTTTTGCCAATAGCTGACTGGATTTTTCCGGGTTGTATTCATAGGACTCCAAATTATCATTATAACCCCAAAGGAAGGGCGGGATATATGTTTTGGCAGGTTTAGCCAAATTGTCAAATACATCATTTATCAGTTTTTCTTTATCGATAGCATGGTTGATAGCTACCCTAACCTCTCGTACATTAAAAGGTAACTTTTCATTATTCATAGCTAAATAACCGACATTAAAGCTAGGTCTCAGATATAAATACAAATTGGGATCATATTTAATATCTGCAATATCGTCAGGACTTAGGTTATCCGCAATATGGATTGAGCCTTGTCTCAACTCATCCAGCCTATCTTTGCTTAAGGGAATAACCCTAAACTCCACTTCGTTGACCTTGGCAGCATAGTTCCAATACTTGTCATTTCTTATGAGAGTAATGTTCTTACCCCGTTCCCAGCTTTTAAAAATAAAAGGTCCGGTTCCAACAGGATGCTCGTATGTGTCCACTCCATATTTCATTATGTTTCCAGGGCTTGATATGCCAAATACCGGCATTGCCAACGCGTTTAAAAACGGAGCATAAGGCTTATTAAGCTTTATTTCTACGGAATAATCCGAAATTGCTGTCACACTTTTTACAAAACCAGGGAAACCGCCGAATATATAATTCCAATAGCTGAATGAGCCATTGTGATATGTGTTATCAATGTCCATCCATCGCTGGAAATTAAAAACAACAGCTTGCGCGTTGAAAACAGTATCGTCATGAAATTTTATTCCCTGGCGCAGCTTGAATACCCAGGTGAGTCCATCCTCACTTGATTTCCAGCTTTCAGCCAGGCAGGGAACAATTTGATCTCCCTCTTTTTCACTCTTTACCAAGGTTTCTAATACGTTAACCGTCACTTTGAAGGAATCCATATCAGTAGTGCTAGCAGGGTCCAAGCTGACCGAATCATTGGCACGGCCTATAACAAGCGTTTTTCCCGTATCACCATGGCTGATGTAGTTAATATCCCACCCTCCCCGGCTGGTTGTCTCTTTTACGCATCCCGACATGAAAGCGATAATAAATGCAGTCATAGAAAATATTAGAAATAGTTTATTACCTTTTTTCATGTCTTCACCCCATAATGAAATGTGCACAGATATTTGTTGTGCTAAAGCACCTGCATGTCCACTAATATGATTGTAGCTTAAATTAATTAAAAAATCAAAAAATTTGGTGAAAGAAAGACAGTAAGAAGCTTGCCAATCGGTTTAGCTTATTACTGTCTTTCTTTAGCAGTAAATGATTCTTACTACTATATATTTATATATTTGTTTATTTGTTTATTTTGTTTTCTATTTCCTTTGTGATTTGAGCGAGAAATTCCTCAAACTGCATTACTCCCTTGTCTCCTTCTTTTCTGTCTCTAACTGCAACAGACTCTGTCTCCATTTCCTTATCGCCTACTACAAGCATATAGGGAATTTTCTGCATCTGAGCTTCCCTGATCTTATAACCCACCTTCTCATTCCTTGTATCAGCTTCTGCACGCAGTTCGAGCTTTTCAAGCCTTTCCTTAAGCTTCTCAGCATAATCCTTCTGCTTTTCTGATATAGGAAGTATCATTATTTGTACTGGAGCCAGCCACAGGGGGAATGCACCAGCAAAATGCTCTGTGAGTATTGCTATGAACCTTTCTATGCTTCCGAAAATAACTCTGTGTATCATAACGGGTCTGTGCTTCTCTCCGTCTGCTCCTACATAAGTAAGGTCAAAACGTTCAGGCATCTGCATATCCAATTGAATAGTACCACACTGCCAAGTACGTCCTATGCTGTCCTTCAAATGGAAATCGATTTTGGGTCCGTAGAAGGCTCCATCCCCTTCGTTTATCTTATAAGGCTTGCCAAGGGAATCCAGAGCATCTCTCAGTGCGTCTGTAGCCATATCCCACGATTCTATTGTCCCAATAAATTTCTCAGGTCTTGTTGAAAGCTCCATATTATATTCAAAACCAAACAGGCTGTAGAAGGAATCAATCATTTTCGCTACGCCTATTATTTCTTCTTTTATTTGTGAAGGCATCATGAATATATGAGCATCATCCTGTGTAAAGCATCTTACTCTCATAAGACCATGCAAAGCTCCAGCGAGCTCGTGTCTGTGGACCAAGCCCAGTTCTGCCATCCTTATAGGAAGCTCCTTATAGCTGTGCATCTGTCTCGCGTACATCAGCATCCCACCTGGACAGTTCATCGGTTTTATTGCATAGTTGTTCTCATCAATAGTCGTAAAATACATATTTTCTTTATACTTATCCCAATGTCCTGATCTATGCCACAAATCTTCATTCAGTATAACTGGTGTCTTAACTTCGAGATACCCATTTTTTCTATGTTCTTTTCTCCATAGATCCTCCAGAACATTTCTAAGAATCATTCCCTTGGGGTGGAAGAATGGAAAGCCTGGGCCTTCCTCAAGAATGCTATAAAGGTCAAGCTCCCTGCCAAGCTTTCTATGGTCTCTCTTCTTTGCTTCCTCAAGCATGTTAAGGTATTCATCCAACTGACTCTTTTTTACAAAGGCAGTACCATAAATTCTCTGAAGCATTTTGTTCTTCTCACTGCCTCTCCAGTATGCTCCCGCTACACTTAGGAGCTTAAGTGCCTTTGCTTTGCCTGTACTCGGGGCATGGGGTCCTGCACATAAGTCAGTAAAGTCACCCTGCTTGTAGAAGGATAGTTTCGCATCTTCAGGAAGATCATTGATCAGCTCCACCTTATAGCTCTCACCGAGCTTGCTCATCATATCAATGGCTTCTTTTCTTGGAAGCTCAAATCTCTCAAGCTTCAAGTCCTCTTTAACAATATTCTCCATTTCTTTTTCTATCGCTGCAAGGTCCTCTTCTGAGAAGGGCTTATCTGAATCAAAATCATAATAGAAGCCGTTGTCGATTGCCGGCCCTATTGCAAGCTTTATACCTGGATAAAGCCTCTTGACTGCTTGGGCGAGAATATGGGAGGAAGTATGCCTCAATGCATGCTTGCCCTCATCATCGTCAAAGGTTAGAACCTCAAGGCTGCAATCCTCATTTACCGGCGTGTTCAAGTCAACCACCTTGCCATTTATTTTTGCGGCTATAGCGGCTTTTAACAGCCCGCTTCCTATGGAAGCTACAATTTCTTCAACAGTAATACCCTTCTGATACTCCTTAACAGAACCGTCCTTTAAAGTTACTTTTATCATAAAAATACCTCCTCTTAGGTGAATTTGAAAAAGCTGCACTTTTCAAAACACCGTTATTTAATAACGCAAAAAATAAAAACTCCCGCCCCGAAAGGGGCGAGAGACATTCTCGCGGTTCCACCCTGATTTGAACTCTGGATTATAACGTAATCAACGTCAAGGCTTACTAAAGCTGTACGCTTTTTCAACCCGCTGCTACGAGGTGGTCTTCAAACAATTCATCCAAGGAATGCTTTCAGCCTTTGACATTCCCTCTCTTTTGGAGTACCTTGCTTTACTCGTCCTCATCACTGCATTTAAATTGTATTATTTCCTTAAGATTATACATTATTCATAATATAATGTCAATTAAAGAATTCTTATGATTATAGCCTGAAATAGACCTATTATTCCACCCAGAAGTCCCCCAAGCAGTTCAATATACTTCAATTCCTTGGACGTAAGGCCTAATATTAGCTTTTCCATATTTTCCAGCTCGAGTTCGTCAATTTTTTCTTCTACCATTTCACCAATCTTGATTTTATGTACCGAATTGTTTATTATACCATCAATAGAGCTGTTTAGAATAGACATGGCATCTTTATTAATCTGCTCCTCGAAATAGTCAATTATTTTGCTTTTAATAGAATATGGAATAATGGATGGGATTTTATAATCTATAACTTTAAGCAGCTTTTCCTTTATTATGCATAAAGCTTCCTGTTTGTTCTGCTCCGTCACAAGCTTATCAAAAATCTCATGTATAGAGATAAGCTCTTGCTCTACAACCTCTCCAATACTTTTTGAAATATCATGTCGCCTTTTGGGTATAAGTCCTTGTATTGTAATATTCAAAAGTGGCAATTTAAAAGGTTTTATAGGCCTGAAAAGCATTTTTATCGCAAGTACGTTTGTAAGCCAGCCGATTATTGCTCCTACAACTATCAGAAATATTGCTTCATACATTTTACTGTCCCCCGATTGTCATTTGTATTATACATTATAGCACAAATGACAATCAGAGACTATATTTGTTTGTTTCCTTGCCCTCCGCCTGGCTGCTGCATAAATCGCATTTATTGCATACGGTTATTCTTTCAGCAAATACATTCATGATTGTCTGAAGCAGTTCTTTGTTCTTAAAACTTTCCATATCATGTATTATTATTTTGTTAGGTGAAATTGTTATAAGAGTACTAATCAGCAAATCGTCATAGTTAATGCTTTCATCAAGCATTTCCGAGCGCAGCTCGTCAAAATATTCACTACTTACGCGGTTTCTGCTTTCATCATACATTATATATCTTCCGTCCTTGGATTGACATAAATGTATGGTGTCTATCTTACACTCTTGAATCTCCACAAAATATCTCAAAAGCTTAATAAATTCATTGTACTCCCTTTCAGCTACAAAAATCTCCAAAGCCCTTTCTATAGTCTCGTTCAGCTCGTTAATATATGCATTCAGCCTGAAATTAACGAAGCCTTCTATATTAATTTCATTTTCAACATCCAGATATTCAAGTATGCTTCTCATTATCCTGCTTCTTCTAGTTGCCTTATAAAAGCCACCTGGCTGCATCATTTTCTCCTCTTTTAAGAGTTTCAGGGCATTTCCAATAACACTGGCTCGCTCCCTTTCACTTAAATAAAAGAAGTTTGCTTTGGCTAATTTCCTTAGCAGCTTCAGTTCATAGTGTGATATTATTACTTCTGTCAAAGCTTTGGAAAGTGTATATTTAAGCTCTTCGTAAGCCTTCTTTTCAGTCAGTATGTTCAAGAGCTTATCCCTTATGCCGCATCTTACAAAAAGCGCATCGCCTGCATAATAATCATCAATGACAACGTCGATACCATCCTTCTTTGCCTCATCCAACTGTCTATATATATCTGCTTTTATTATCTCTGCATTATCGCATACACCAATTGCTACAAGAAACATTTTTCCAACTCCCTCCTTTATTGAACGTTGTGAGAACTAGAATAAGAAAGAATCCGTTCAATAACTTATAAAGAAATCAAATAAGAATGGTCTTTCATAAATAGTATCTGCGTAAATATTTCTTGTATTCAAATCCCAATGACAGGTGAAGCTCCTTAAAATGTGGCTGTGATTGACTTTTCGATGTTTTAGCTGTCATCAATATACTTGACCTGTAAATGTTTCAATTATGTATAAATATTTTCTATATTTTTTGAAAGCATTTCAAAGGTATAATTGATCCATAATCCACTGGCCTTTCATCCCATAGCATTGTTGCCTCAAATCCTCTATCGCTTAGGAATTCAACTAACTTGCCGCTGTCTTCCAATACTTCAAGATTACCTGTGAAGGCTATATGCTTTTCCGAAATAAGACCGCTGGCACCGCCTATAAAACCATAATTCAGATTTTTCAGTTCTATTCCTCCAGGCTTTATTAGCAGACTTTCAATCCCATATTTTTCTACTGTTTCCGAAAGCTTTAAATCGGAGGTAATGATTGTTCTGCTGTCAAGTATGCAGGTTGAGCACTTTGTATAGCCTTGACTGACATGTATCAGCCTTACATTTTCCTTTTCCAGTGATTTTACTACCTCTGCATCAGTATATTTCGTATTGTGAAAAGCAAAATTTCCCATTCTCAATATATTATATGCAATATTGCCCGGATAGTTTCTAACCAGCCAAGTTGCACCCTTTGTCACTGCAAATCCTTTTTTCTCAAGTGTTGGTGCCATACTGTCAAATACATTTGGAGCCAGAATTATACTGTTCTCTCCCATATGCAGCAGCTGCATGTCCGGATGACCGTCCACCGCTTCGTAAAGGTCTTGACACCTAACAGTTTTAATTAATTCAATACCCAAAGAAGTGAGACTTGCTTCTATCTCTCCATTTATTCTATAATCCACAAGAGCAAGACTTACATTACCATCTGGTATAAATGGTGTTTTCAAGAAATCCAAAATGATTCATCCCTTTCTTTTTGCTCCGAAGCACCGCTAAACCTATTGCCCTTGGCCTCTCGCCTATTGCCCAAAAAAATATGTACAAAAAACAAAAAAACTTATTGTATCCAATAAGCTGAAATTATTTGGAGGCGACACCCGGATTTGAACCGGGGAATAGAGGATTTGCAGTCCTCTGCCTTACCACTTGGCTATGTCGCCCTTTATAAAATTATGGAGCGGGTTACGAGATTCGGACTCGCGACTTTCACCTTGGCAAGGTGACACTCTACCACTGAGTTAAACCCGCATATTAGTGGTGCCTTGGGGCGGAATCGAACCACCGACACGAGGATTTTCAGTCCTCTGCTCTACCGACTGAGCTACCAAGGCAGGTATGATGGCGACCCAGAACGGGCTCGAACCGTCGACCTCCAGCGTGACAGGCTGGCATTCTAACCAACTGAACTACTGGGCCATCATTTAATTTGTTACAAGTATTTAGTTTACTCCGCAAATGCTACGTATCACATTAAGGAATGTAAGTCTTTTTACCTCCACGTTGTTACGGTAAAAAGTTGGTGGGGACAATAGGGCTCGAACCTATGACCCTCTGCTTGTAAGGCAGATG
This sequence comes from Clostridia bacterium, assembly GCA_035628995.1. NCBI lineage: Bacteria > Bacillati > Bacillota > Clostridia > Clostridia bacterium. Next base: position 378,404 of record DASPIR010000023.1, read on the forward strand.
CTCTCCCAGCTGAGCTATGCCCCCGCTAAATCTTGCGACATCACCTAGTATAACTCACAGATGACTCAAAGTCAAAACTAGAATTTTTTTATTTCTTACATTTATCAATTTAATGCACAGTATTTCTCTAGAAAGCTTTGGAATACTACATTATCTGTTTATAGATATTTTACATTTGATGTATTATATAATAAGTTTTTACGATTATTCTAATTTTATACAATTATTTATGTTGTCGCCTTCTCAAGCAGTACGATCAGCTCTTCCTTATCAAAGTGATACTTGCTGTTGCAGAAATGACATACCAGTTCTGCGTTTCCCTGCTCATGTATAAGGTCTTCCAGCTCCTGTCTTCCTACACTTATAAGTGCTCTTTCCAGCCTCTCCTTGTTGCAGTTGCACCGGTAGACTACCTGTTTCTCTTCATACACCTTGTATTCTATGTCTCCCAATATATCCTTTATCATACCTTCAGCATCCAGGCCCGCACTTATCATATCCGTTACAGACTTAACTCTGCCAAGCCGCTCTTCAAGCTTTGATATCATAGTTTCATCCGCCTCTGGCATCAACTGTATTATGAAGCCGCCTGAAGCTGCCACATGCCCGTCAACCTCAACCAGCACTCCAAGCCCAACTGCAGTAGGTGTCTGTTCCGAGGTCGCAAAGTATGAGGATATGTCATCCCCAATCTCTCCGCTTATAATAGGTATTTGTCCTACATAGGGCTCTTTCATTCCAAGATCCTTTATAACAGTCAGCAGCCCATCCACTCCGACTGCTCTTCCCACATCCAGTTTGCCTTCTTCCCGCTGCATCAGTTCTACATTGGGATTAGTTATATACCCTCTTGCATTCCCGGTATAATCAGATATGGCCACTATGCTTCCTGCAGGTCCCTTTCCATTTATCTGAACTGTCAGCGTATCTTTTTCTGATTTGAGCATAATCCCCATCATGCTTCCTGCAGTCAGCATTCTTCCCAAAGCTGCAATGGAGACAGGACTGCAGTCATGAATTTTTCTGGCTTCCTCTACCATCGCCGTAGTAATGCAGCTAAAGAATCTGATGCTTTCATCTGTGCTTGTTCCTCTTATAATGTAATCCTTCATGTTATCCTCCTGAAGTTTGTAAAATATTAATCTATGTTTTTTACCGCAGCGAAAAAAATCCTCTCGCTATCATCTGTTGGCTTATTAAAACTAAATTCTTCAAAAATTCTTATGTTTTCAAAGCCTGCTTTCTCTAACAAATTTATCAGCTGCTCAGACTTGTGTGCCTTCTGTGAATGGTGCTCCTCAAACTTTCGATATAAGCTGCCTTGCGGCATGAAAAAAATCAGTTCCATCTCTACTATATCAGAAGACTCATTAAAATTATTATTCCAAATATAATGCTTATTATCTTTTTCCTCGTGGAAGGTGTTGTTTCCTAATACAAAACGTATTTTATTATAGCTGCTGACATCAAAAACGAAAATTCCATTTTTGTCCAGGATTTTATAGACTGCATTAAAATAGTCCGACAATCTTTCTTCATCAAGAATATAATTCACACCATCGCACATGCAAAGTACAGCCTCAAATTTTTCTTTTAAATTCATCTGAGTCATATCCTGGTTCAGTAATCTGATTTTTTGTTTTGCTGTCCGTGCCTTACTCTCAGCAATAGAAAGCATGTCCTCCGAAAGGTCAAGCCCCCACAGCTCATATCCAGACTTTGACAAAGGAATGGTAATATTGCCGGTGCCGCATGCGGTGTCAAGTATTCGCCCAGGCTTTATACCATATAGGCCGAAGATTTCTTCCACATATCTACTCCAAGCCTTATAGTCCACATCCTCCATAAAGAGGTCGTAAACCTCTGCAAATTCGTTATATCTGCTCATATTTTCTATCATCAACATACTCCATTATTTTTTCTAACGCCGTAGAAATATTTTCTCTGATAATTATATCACTCTTTTTATCATAGCAGGTTTCTCCAATGTTTATAATAATAAGCTTTTTGCATATATCTGCAAGATGATTTACTGGAGACACAGACAGACTAGAGCCCAACACAACAAGAAGCTCTGCCTCCTCGACCCGCTTAATGCTTTCATAAAAGCAGTTTGGAAGCATATCCCCGAAAAGTACCACATCAGGCCTTATTATCCCTCCGCACCTGCATTTTGGAGGAATCTCCCCCTCCATGACTTTCTTCTCTATAAGCGCCGTATCATATTCTGCACTGCAGTTGTCGCAGCTGCAGGTTCTTGTAGTACCATGAACCTCAAATACATTCCTGCTTCCCGCCTTATGATGAAGACCATCTATGTTTTGAGTCACAACAAGATCAATGAGTTGAAGCTCCTCCAGCTTCATTATCAGATAATGCACTTTATTGGGTAAAGCATCCGTCATCGAGGTTATAATTTTAAAACCCAAGCTGTAGAACTTCTTCGGAGCATTGTATAATACTCTGGAGGATAAGGCTTCCATTGGATCTACCTTCTCCCAAAGACCACTGCCGGGACTCCTGAAATCAGGAATTCCACTTTCTGTTGAAACGCCTGCCCCGGTTAGCACTATGGTAGACCTGCTCTTTTTAATCATTTGTGCAGCCTTTTCATAAATGTTCATAGACGCCCCCCTATTCTCCCTCTTAACAATAACAGCCGCATAAGGCGGCTGCGAATACACTTATATAATAAATTTTCACTGGCTCATACTACTCTTTGGTGTCAAGCTTCTCTTCTTTCTGGTGACAAGTCCTCCTATTCGTCCGGTTTCTTCTGCTGTCAGACCGCCCCAGCCCACTTGTGAAAGCTTTTCACCCAGACCCAGTTCATTAGCGATTTCATACTTCATAGCATCTTCAGGGGTCAAAATCAATTCCTTTTTCTTTGTATTTTTTGACTTCATAATATCACTCCTTATGACTTGTTTTGTAGTTAGAGATTCTCTTTTGCGGGTCCCTTTGCGGAAGCAACGGGATAGAGCAAAAGTTCATAGAATTCTTACGAAAAACATTTCTACAACATATATAGTAATATTATGTAGTATTTCACTAATATTATACAATGAGTGTACTTGCTCTAATTTCTGAAAAGGTATGTTGAGCTTCTCTTCCTGCCTCTTTTAGTCAGTCTGCCAATAATAAACCCAACTACCAGTCCCAATATAGTAAATGTCCATCGGCTTTCCTTTAAAATTGTAATAACTTTAATAGCAGTCCCCAGAATATCAATTCCTTTATCTGAAGCGGGTTTGGCGGCAATCTCTGCATTAGCGGCTGCCTCAGCTTCCTTCCGTCCGCTTTCTGAAAGTTTGTAGCCGTTCTGATTCAGCCAGTAATTAAGATAAGGATAGTTTTGCAGTTCCGGCGTAAGCTCCACAAGTATCTTATCTATTGCATCATCATTGTTCATAGCGTCATATACGCTCATCCTGTCAAGCAGTACCTTATATTTTATTCTTTCAGGGTACAGCTTGGTTATGTCCAGCTGCTCCATAGCACTTATATACTCTTGATTCTTGTTAAGAAGTCTGTTGCACTCTGCTTTTACGTATTTCACCTGTTCCAAGCTTAAACGATTATCTGAAGGAGCGCTTATGTATTCATCGCTCAACTTCAATGCTTCTTTATAATTTTTCGCATTGAAAGCTTTCACTATTGCTTTTGGCTTTTTGTATTCACTGGCGCTTAACCTGTCTATTGCCATCTTATCAACAGGCTGATATTTTAGAGAGGCACCGGTCCCGTAGCTTCCACTGTAAGAAAGCGCTGCTTCACCTTGCTTTGATATATCCTCTGGTTTTATACCTTCAAGCTCAAATATACTGTAGGGCTTGAAATTAGCAAACTTTAAAGTGAGCTTTGTTTTTTCGCTTGCTATTGCATAGGAGTAAGTCCTGTCCTTAAAAAAACTTAAACCATATATATCATTTTCAGCTTTTTTCATTTCTGCTTCAATGCTAACCTTTATTACACGGGTTTGGCCTGGTTCAAAAGCCATATTGAACAGATACCATCTTCCATCAGGTGTCTGAAGTCCTTCAACCTTGTAGTTATTCTTAAGGTATGTATTATCTCTTGTCTTATAGCTTAAGAACTTGCTCCCGTCATGTATACTGAACTTATATATTCCGTTATCGGGATAACCGAAATTTACTGTAATATCATTTGCAGAATTGTTTTTTATTGTATATTCATATACCGCAGCTGCATTTCCCCCATTTATTGTTACAGTATCCTCTTCATCTAGAATACTGACTTCCGATTTATTAAGATTGTACAGGCCATAGCCCTTCCAGCCAGTATCAACCCTATCCGCATAGATTAATGATGCAGACATAACTACAATCAAGACAGTGAAAATCAACTTTTTAATTAAATTATACATATTTCCACCCCTGTTCTTTTTTTATCCTGCGTTCATAGCTGTTTTTGCAAAACCGAAAGTCATATTATTGTTAGATTTTATGCAATAATGCAATTATTCGCATCTACTAAATAGATTATAAAACATTTGTATCCCCAAAATCAATATTTCTTCATTAAAATTGAACCTATTGCTATGAAGAGGATATGTAAAGCCCATTTCATCGTTTTTAGATCCCAGCATCAGAAATAACCCAGGTATCCTCTTTTGGTAGTATGAGAAATCCTCTGCAAGTGTAAGGGGATTCAAGTTTATAAAATCCTCTTTAGCCAAATCCTCCATAAGCTTTTCGAAAAGCTCTGGATCATTATGTACTGCCGGGTACATGTCTCTTATTTCATAGCTGCTTTCACAATCGTATGCATCGCTTATAGACGCGGCAATCTTTATTACTCTGCTTCTCAATATATTATAGGTATTGTCGCTGAATGCCCTCATAGTACCTTCCAGTACAGCTTCCCCTGCTATTATGTTGCGTCTTTCGCCGCATATCATTCTGCCTACGGTAACGACTGCAGGCTCTATGGGATCCACAAACCTGCTGACAATAGTATTCAAAGCCAATACCACATCTGAAGCAGCAACAATAGCATCACGTCCTTTGTGGGGCATTGCTCCGTGACAGCTCTTGCCTTTTATCCACAAATCGAATTCCCCTGTCTGTGCCATCATAGCGCCAGGCCTGCAGCCGATTTTGCCTTCTTCAATGTCCGGGAAAATATGGAGTCCGAATATACAGCTGGCTTTGTACTTGTCGAGTATCCCAGCGTTTACTATGGTCTCAGCTCCGCCCGGGCCTTCCTCTGCCGGTTGGAATATCAGGAGCGCATTGCTTTGACGTTCATTACCGAGCTGTTTTAGGAACTTTGCAAATCCAAGAAGTATGGCTGTATGCCCATCGTGTCCGCAGGCATGCATGAAGCCTTTATTCAAAGAGCAGAATTCCGCCCCTGTCTGTTCTTCCACTGATAGTGCATCTATGTCAGCCCTAAAAGCTATGGTCTTTGCACCTGGCTTTCCTTCAAGGTAAGCTATGACTCCTGTGCCAGCCGGGCCTATTTCCGCATGTATATCAAGATTATTCAAATATTCGATTATATATTTAGTAGTTCCAAATTCTTTAAGTCCCGGTTCAGGAATACTATGCAAATGCCTTCTTATAGCAATTACTTCATCTTTCAACGCTTTTATTTTCTCATCTACAGTTAACAAAATATCACCCCGCAATGCACAAATTTTCTATACATATAATATTGTATATTATATAGTCTCAATATTCAAACAGTTATTAAGCAAGCCCCACCAATATGTCTTCTATAGAAGTGCAAATCTAAATATTTTTATTGCAAAACAAATATTGCTTGTTGACACGTTTTTTACCCTATGATAATATTATTCTAATTTATTCAAAGGTTTCTATTCTTGGATAGAGGTGCGCTTTTAAATAGTAAGGATATTGTTTTATTAGGGTGTGGTTTCCCGAATATCCATAAAGGTAAAAGCGCCGAAGGCAGAAATACACCACTATTTTCTGACCTGGTCCTTTCGCTAACAGCGTCTGGACTGTCACTGGAGTGTTAATGCACAACCCCCAGTGGAGAGCTATACATGAATAAGTGTGTTTATTCAGCTTTATTCTGAATAGATATATTTATCATGTCAGCTTTTAAAAAAAAGCTGACTTTTTATATTTTAAAGGAGGTATTTCGATGAACAAGTATGATGTAGCAGTAGTTGGTGCAACAGGTATGGTTGGAAGAATGTTTCTCAAGGTGCTTGAGGAAAAGCAGTTCCCAATTAATAATTTTTATGCTTTTGCGAGCAAAAAATCAGCTGGCAGCAAAATTACCTTCAATGGTAAAGAGTACGATGTGGAAGAGCTTACAGAAAAATCCTTTGATAGGCACATTGACATTGCCCTTTTCTCTGCTGGAGGTGAAACCAGCAAAAAGTATTCTCCAATAGCAGCTTCCAAGGGTGTCATAGTAATAGATAACAGCAGTGCATTCCGCATGGATAAAGATGTACCTCTTGTTGTTCCCGAGGTAAACCCCGGTGCAGCAAAAGATCACAGAGGAATAATAGCGAATCCCAACTGCTCAACTATACAGGCGGTTGTTGCTCTTAAGCCTCTTCATGACAAATACGGCATAAAAAGAATTGTATACTCTACTTATCAATCAGTTTCCGGTACGGGAGTAAAAGGCGTTATTGACCTTGAGGAAGGAATTAAAGGCAACGGACCAAAGACCTATCCTCACCCCATAGCATTCAACTGCCTGCCCCATATTGATGTATTCCTTGAGAATGGATACACAAAAGAAGAAATGAAAATGATTGAAGAAACAAGAAAAATTTTAGATGATCAGAACCTGAAAATAACGGCTACTACAGTTCGTGTTCCCGCTTACTATGCTCACTCCGAATCAATCAATGTGGAATTTGAGAAGGATTTTGATATTGATGAGCTTAGGGAGCTGCTTAGCAGCAGCCCGGGAATAGTTGTGCAGGACGATCCGGCTAACAACATATACCCCCTGGCAGTGTACGCAGCCGGCAAAAACGAAGTTTTTGTAGGAAGAATAAGAAGGGATTACTCGGTAGAATATGGAATAAATCTATGGGTAGTTGCAGATAATGTAAGAAAAGGCGCAGCCACAAATGCTGTGCAGATTGCTGAACTTCTTGTTAGCAGCAACTTATAACCAATTTAAATTTTAGGAGGTCTTTCCATGGCAATATTTAAAGGTTCCGGTGTTGCAATCATAACCCCCTTCAACGAGGAAGGAATTGACTTTGAAAAACTTGGAGAACTCTTGGATTGGCATTTAGCCAATTTTACAGATGCAATAATCATATGCGGCACAACAGGTGAGGCTCCCACTATGTCGGATGATGAAAAAAAGGCTGCATATAAATACACCGCAGCAAGAATTGCCGGAAGAATACCCGTTATTGCAGGTACAGGCAGCAATGATACCCATCACTCCATTGAGCTTTCAAAATATGCTGAATCAGTGGGTTGCGACGGTGTATTATGTGTAACACCCTACTACAACAAAACTACTCAAAAGGGACTTATTGCTCATTATACCGCAATAGCAGATTCCATCAATATTCCTGTGATAATTTACAATGTTCCAGGCAGGACTGGACTTAACATCAATGCTGATACTTTAAAAACTCTTTCCAAGCACAAGAACATTGCAGGGGTAAAAGAAGCTAGCGGAAATATCAGTCAGGTCGTTGAGATCGGCATGTTCTGTGATGAAAGCTTCTGCATGTACTCAGGCAATGATGATCAAGTGGTTCCCCTCCTTTCTGTAGGAGGAATTGGAGTAATCTCAGTTGTAGCAAACATTGCACCTAAAGTAATGCACGACATGGTAATCAACTTCCTTGAAGGCGGTACAAAACGTGCGATGGAGCTTCAGCTTAGCATAAAGCCGCTTAATGATGCACTTTTCTGCGAGGTCAATCCCATCCCTATAAAGACAGCCATGAATCTTCTGGGCTATAATGCAGGGATTCTTAGACTCCCTCTTGTAGATATGGCTGAGAAGAATCTGGAGCATCTGAAAAAAGAGCTTTTAAATTACGGTTTCGAGATTAGGGGGTAAAGACTTGATAAATATACTTATGAATGGCTGCAATGGTAAAATGGGTCAGGTAATCACCAGGCTTAGCAAGGAATATGAAAACATTAATATAATCGCCGGAGTGACAAGAAATCCTGCAAAGCTGCAGAATCCTTACCCCGCATATCAAAGCTTCAAAGATGCCGCTTCTATTCACGATGTTGATGTGGTATTGGATTTTTCTAACCCAGAAATGCTTCCAGAAGCTATCGAATACTGTGTTGAGCACCGGATAGCCCTTGTAGTCGGAACTACAGGGCTATCCGAAAAAGATTATGAAACACTGAGACAAGCATCAGCTTCAATTCCTGTATTCGTATCAGCAAACATGACTTTTGGAATCAGTGTTCTTATAGATTTGGCTTTAAAAGCCGCTTCACACCTGGGAGAAGAATTCGATATAGAAATACTGGAAAAGCATCATAATGAAAAAAAGGATGCTCCAAGCGGCACTGCCATTATGATAGCAAATGAACTTAAGAATCACTTGGATGCTCCTATGGAGCTTATATATGACAGATCAAAGGCAACTGAAAAGCGAAAGCCCAATGAGATTGGAATATCAGCTATTAGAGGTGGTACTATTCCCGGAGAGCATACAGTGTTTTTCGCTGGCAAGGATGAAATAATCGAGATAAAGCATACCGCTCTTTCCCGTGACATATTGGGCCGCGGTGCAATCAGGGCAGCCTGTTATACTGCCTCAAAGACAAAAGGGTTTTTTAGCATGAAAACTATGCTTGAGGAGATGATTTAATGAGTCAGAAATTTGAAATCACAGATCCCTATAAAATTGCTGCATATATAAAAGAAGCAAAAAAAGTAACCCCAGTGAAAACTTATATAAATGGTGACTTAAACGGAATCGATATGGGCAGCATCAGGTCTTATGGCGCTGAAAGCTTCTGGGTGCTTTTCGGGGAACATTCAGAAATAGAAAAGTTCCTTTTGGACAATAAAGATAGAATAATAAACTTCGAATTGGAATGTGATAGAAGAAATTCAGCCATACCCCTTCTGGATACAAGATATGTAGATGCCAGGATTGAGCCGGGTGCAGTGATTAGAGACAAAGTGCTTATACATAGGAATGCGGTAATAATGATGGGTGCTGTAATAAATATTGGCAGTGAAATTGGTGAGAACACAATGATTGATATGAACGCTGTGCTTGGAGCCAGGGCTATAGTAGGCAGCAACTGCCATATAGGCGCAGGTGCCGTGCTTGCCGGTGTTTTGGAACCTCCAAGCGCAGATCCTGTTGTTATTGAGGATAATGTGCTTGTAGGCGCAAACGCTGTTATTCTAGAAGGTGTTCACATAGGAAAAGGCGCAGTTGTAGCTGCAGGCTCGGTAGTTACCAAGGATGTAGAAGCAGATACTGTTGTAGCCGGGATTCCTGCAAGGATGATAAAAACTGTAAAAGATTTAGCTGGAGACAAAAAAAAGATATTAGATGATCTAAGAGGTTAGGATGTGATATAAAATGGCTGTTATTGTACAGAAGTACGGAGGCACCTCCGTAGAAACAATAGAAAAGATACAAGGTATTGCTAAACGTATAGTAAAAAGAAAATCTGAAGGACATGATATGGTCATCGTAGTGTCGGCAATGGGCAAATCCACTGATACACTTATCCGCATGGCCTATGATATAACACCCGACCCTCACAGACGTGAGCTTGATGTGTTAATGGCGACAGGAGAGCAGGTTTCCATGTCCCTGCTATCAATTGCGCTCAATCATATCGGTGCCGATGCTGTGTCCTTTACAGGGCAACAGCTTGGAATAAAAACCGAGGGTTCCCATACCAAATCCAGAATAGCTGAAATAAGCGAAGAAAAAATCCTGGAAGAGCTTAGTAAAGGTAAGATAGTAATAGCCGCAGGCTTCCAGGGTGTAAATGAGGATAACGAGATAACTACCCTGGGCAGAGGCGGCTCAGATACAACTGCAGTGGCACTTGCCGCAAAGCTCCAGGCTCAATGCGAAATATATACGGACGTTGATGGCATATATACTATTGATCCAAGACTTTATCCGAGCGCAAGAAAGCTTGAGTATATAAGCTATGAAGAAATGCTGGAAATGGCAAGCTCAGGAGCCAGCGTTATGCATTCCAGATCCATAGAGCTTGCAGAGAAATACAAGGTCCCTGTACTCGTAGCCCTCAATACGGGGGATATACCAGGTACCATCATAAAGGAGATGGATAATACTATGGAGAATACCGCTATAACAGGCATTGCGGTGAACAACGATGAGGCGATAATAACCCTGAACGGAGTACCTCATGATATCAGGGTTGTTGCAGAAATATTCCAAAGCATTGCAAATAAAGAAATAAACATAGATATGATAAGTCAGACCTTCCCTGTAAACAAGCTTGTGAATATATCATTCACACTTCCCAAGACTGACCTATATCAGGCTTCAATGATACTGGATACCTTCAAGGATAAAATATTCACCTTCAGCTATGAAGCGTACGAAAACATTTCAAAGCTGTCCGTAGTAGGACTGGGCATGAACAGCCAATCGGGAGTCGCAGCCAAGGTCTTCAACCTCCTTGCTGAGAACAATATTCCTGTAAGCATCGTAACTACTTCGGAAATAAAGATATCCTACGTAATAAGTCCCGATGACCAGAAAAAGGCCATCGAAGCAATCGCTAGAGAATTTGATTTATAAAAAAAGTCCAGCCAAATATGGCTGGACTTTTTTAGCAAATAGGCAATAGTAGGGACGACCACTGGTCGTCCCTACTCCTCGAACCCCGTACCTCGTACCTCGAACCAGTCCTATATTCCCCTGTTTGCAAAGCCTTGACCTAAAACCTCTGAGGTGTCGCTTACTGCCATAAAGGCATTGCTGTCAACTTCATGTACTATCTGCTTTAGCTTAGCCAGCTGGTTCAGAGTCACTATACAATATATTACCTTCTTCTTATTGCCGGTATAAGCCCCTTCACCATCCAGATATGTAACCCCTCTGCCCAATGTTTTCAGTATCGTTTCAGCAACCTGCTGCTCATCTTCTGTGATTATCATCACTGATTTGCTGTTTCCGAAGCCCTTCTGTACCTTATCAAGCACTGCTGATGCAACATACATCGATACCAGTGTGTACATAGCAAGATTAAGGCCGTAAAACAACGATGCAATTGCAACTATGACGAAATTTATCATTAAGGATGTGCTTCCGAGATTCATTGAAAAATATTTCTTTACTATCACAGCTATTATGTCAACTCCACCCTGGGAAGCCCTGTTTCTGAATACTATCCCCATGCCTATGCCATTCAGTACTCCCCCGTAAAGACAGGATAAAAGAGTGTCTTTGATATAAATAACATCCTTTAAGAAAGCGAAAGCATCAATGGATACTGAAAATGCCGTCATACCGACAAGACTCAGAAGAATGAACTCCTTATCTACAAATTTATATCCCGCAATAAATATTGGTATATTGAAAACAAATATCAGCACTCCTGGGTTTAACCCGAAAAGATACTTCAATATAAGCGCTATACCGCTGACACCACCGCTAAGCAGCTTATGCGGTATCAGGAATACATTGAAGGAAATACCCCCAATGGCACCCCCCAATATTATCATGAAAAACATAAGAATGTATCTGTACTTACTGTCATATATTCTTTCAAACAGTTTCATGCTATTACCCCTTTTCCTCGAACTATGACTCAATGCCTTCTCTGGCCGACACACCATTTTTGAAATAGTGCTTAATCTCCTTCATTTCAGTTACCAGATCTGCAGCATCAATAATTTCTTTTGAAGCGTTTCTACCCGTGATTATTATCTCCATGGTGTCGGGTTTAGACTTCAGAAGCTCTACTACCTCCTTGACTTCCAGGAGCTTATTCCCGAGCACTCCCAACAGTTCATCAATTATTAGAACATCACATTCCTCTTTGCTGACCACTGCTTTTATGAACTCAAACCCTTTTTCTATATCTTCCTTTAGTTCATACTTTTCCTTATGGTCAAGCGTCCAGAAAAAGCCTCTTTTCTTTTCAAATCTGAATATCTCAAACAAAGGGTGCAGCTTTTCCACACTATGAAGCTCTCCTGTATCTCCACCCTTTAAGAATTGTACCATGCAAACCTTCAGTCCTCTTCCGCAGGACCTGAGCCCCTGTCCTAATGCAGCTGTTGTCTTGCCCTTTCCATCTCCTGTGTAAACCTGTATAAGCCCCTTTTCAAGCTTCATATAATCATCCCTTCCCGCTTTTGTTAGAATCATCAGCTCATATACAATTATTATATCTTCATTTCATTGTATTTCAAAGTAAAATATGCAAAAAAGCGCAATGCCTCAGCACCTGCGCTTTTTATTCTATTCTTCCTGCTCTTCCTCTTCGAAGCTTTCAGCTTCGCCTGTTTCGGCATCACACACTTCCATTTTCGAAATAGATACTTCGTATGCTGTTCTTGTGATGACCTCCTCCTCTGACACTTTCTTCTGGTAGTTGCGGCTTTGTATTCTGCCCCATATCCTTATCCTGTCTCCTACCTTCAGATTCTCAGAGTATCTTGCATTCCTGCCCCACGCTATGCATGGTATGTAATCAGATTTGTTATAAGGCCTGTTAACTGCCAGAAGCATATCCGTTATTTCACGGCCGAAGGGCGTAGTCCTATATATTGGCCTTTTGCATATGAAACCGTCCAGATATATCTGGTTTGGATTTTTCACTTCCTGCTCTATTGGTTTTAGATTTCTTGCAAATACCGTAAGTATAAGCTTATTATTTCCTTCCTGATATTTGTTGTAAGACCTCAGCTGTCCTTCAACGAGGAGAGTTGAGCCTACATCAATATTGAGCCCTAGGACGAGCCTCTCTGATATCGTAATAGGCAGTGTATCGGAGATGTCACTCAGCCTTGGAACCTCCAGGTATACCGTATAAAAACCCTCGCCATACATTTCATGGCTAAACTCCGGTTTGGAAGTTACCGTCCCGTATACGGTAACATTGTTGCTCTCTATGACCTTGTCAGTCATAAGCCCCACTCCTTTCCTTGTTCTTGCGTATTTCAGGCTTAACCTACAGTATACATATTCAGCAGCAGCAAAGAATATGAATTATTTTTGCTTTGGATAAAAAAACTCCCGCCATTACAACTTATTAAGTCATAACAGCGGGAATACTTAATTTTAATGTTTTTCATTATTTATTGGCTTCAGGTGTCTGCATAAGAGTCTATGTGCCATATTCATTTCGTCGCTTCCCAACATTACCAGCATATCCCGTTTCTTAAGCTCTGATATACTCCTCTCAATAGAATGCTGTAGTAAATGATAATATCTGAAGGGTATATCATTTTCCTTGAAAACCTTCTTATAAATACGCATGCTTTTTAGAGGAAGCTCCCCAATCCTGGCATCACCGTCCATGCAGCTGGTCAAAATTACTTCCTTGCACTTCAGCATTTTGACCCACTCTGCTATAAGACACGCTTTCTCTACATGGAAACTCAAGCTTGAACTATTTGATAAAGATATGATAAGCATAAGATTCTCACAGCTTAATATTTGCAATGACTCAAATGCCGCAGTATAATCCTGCAATGAATTGCAGTAGTTGTCTATTATAGTAAATTCACCATCATATATTCTTTGAAAATGCCTGGCAGGAGGTTTATAACTCTCTACAGAGTCCTTAATATTTGTTATTTCCGCATCATAATACAGTCCGCAGGTAATTGCAGCCAGTGCATTGTATATATTGTGGCTTCCCATAGCATTAAAATGTACTGGGATCTCGAAGGGTTCAACCCTTTTTCCGCTCTTTGTCAGAAAGCTTCTTTGCACGCAATAATTGAAGCAGGTAGTCTCGCCTGCATCAATGCTTGACGCTGTAACAGCAGCTTTCTTATTCAGACCGTAAGTAATCTGCATGATTTCCTTGCAATCCTCTACAGCTTTCATCGCATAAGGCTCATCATTATTTACTATAATAGTCTTTTTCTTCAATAAGCTTAGAAAGAAGTCAGCTTCGGGCTTGCTTCCGCAATTGCCTTCCAAGTAACCCCTGTCAGTTAGAATTGCACTATCAAGACTCATATCCATATAGAAAAGATTGTATGAGTTTGTATCAATTGTGACTGGCATTGCATTCATACCATCAGAAGTATTTACTTCGCGTAATATGTTCTGTATTAAATCCACCAGCACACTCTTATCACTGTCACCAAGAATCCCGATCAACCTCGCCTGCTGCTGCTGCTTTCCGAACAATCCATTGAACAGCATATAAAGTGTATCCTGGGGGTTCTTTACCTTTATTACCGGAAGATCAGGATTGGATATATTATGGGGTGTAAAAATCAAGGATGCTCCATTTAAGTAAGCTTCATATATTTGTCTCCTGTTCCTTCTGCTGGACAAATCGACATATATCATTCCGGGTCTTACCTTTTGCGGATCCGCTGTTACTCCAATGTTTCCCGTACTGTCCACGTACATTTTACCAACTCCTAGTTTGTAATATAGTGTGATAAAATACAGGTTAAACCTACACATATTTTTACGGCTATCTTTTTTTATCATTGGCTTATAGCCGTAATTTTATGTATGTTCAACCGAAAATCACTACATCTATAAAACAATTATTAGTTAGCATTTTTTCTTACTACTTAATATTCTTAAAAAGCTTACTATCAAAGATCCTTTGAGACTTTACTGTTTTATCAATGGATTTCATCATATCCTCAAGCTCATCCTCAGTCTCATTAAATACCTTTGACAATGATGATGCACCTGAAAACAGCGATTCAAAAATAAGTGCCTTGCGAACCTGCTTAATAATTTTCCTATCCAAGATAACACCCCCTTAATACATTATATTAAGGGGGCAAGCGTTTCGCGAAAAACATTTTAAAATTTCTATCAGATTTCGCGTAAACGGTTTCATTAATGTTATTGAATTCGCACTTTACCCTATAGAAATACTTAAATGCGTTCAATATGTTTCGTTAGCTTATTTATCAATTTCTTCCTGTGTTATATTTTCGATGATGTTATGCCTCGGGGGCTTAGGTCCGAAATACTGATAAAGATCCGTTTTCATCATGCCGTTATACAGCTTCCTCTTCTTATCCGCCCTTCTTCCAAAGAACTTCTCGAACTCCTCATGGGAGGTTATTATGTAAAAGGACCATGTATCAAGCTTTGAGAATACCTTGCCCATTTCTTTATATAACCCCTCAACACTCTTATGGTCTGAAAGTCTTTCTCCATATGGCGGATTTGTTACTATAAAACCGTAGTGATCCTTACTGCTCAATTCTTTCATGTCCCTTTTCTGGAAATGCAGCTTATCCTCCAAGCCTGCCAGCCTTGCATTATTTCTTGCCACTTTGATAGAAGCCTCATCAATGTCATATCCCTGTATATTTAACTCAACATCATTTTTTATCAGCGACCTGGCTTCCTCTTTTGTCTTTTCCCATGCGTTCTTGTCAATCCAGCGCCAGTTGTCTGATATGAAGCTTCTGTTGAGTCCAGGTGCCATATTCAGTCCTATCATAGCAGCTTCAATGGTTATTGTACCTGAGCCGCAAAAGGGATCTATAAAGGCCCTGTCTGCTTTCCAAGGTGTCAGAAGTACCATGAGCGCGGCAAGAGTCTCTTTTATAGGAGCAGCATTGGATATCTCTCTGTAGCCCCTTTTATGAAGGGATAAACCGCTGGTATCCAAATATAAAACTACTCTATCCTTATTAATGAACACATGTATAGGATATTTCTCCCCCGTCTCTTCGAACCACTCCACCTTATATTTGGTTTTCAAGCTTTCAACCACAGCCTTCTTGACTATTGCTTGTATGTCAGAAGTGCTGAAAAGCGTTGACTTTATTGAAGAAGCTTTTGCGACAGGGAACTCTGCATCTTTGGGTATCCACTTATACCACTCCAGTCCCTTGGTCTTTTCAAACAACTCTTCAAAAGAAAAGGCTTCAAATTCCCCAACTTTGACAAGTATTCTTTCAGCAGTACGCAGCCACAGGTTTGACCTGCATATTCCTTCAGCGTCAGCCATAAAGCCGACTCTTCCATCCTCTACCCTTGTTGTTTCATAGCCCAGATTCCTTATTTCCCTGGATAGTGATGCTTCCACCCCAAAATTGCATGGTGCCACAAGTTCTATATCAGACATAGTCATCCTCCGTTTTCGATATACTTTCCTTTTATATTTTTCAGCATATACACTTAATCGTACTTTATTCATAAATATAGGTCTATTACTAAAATATCATAACTTGACGAAAAATGGTATTCTAAATAACATCCTTCAAAACCCTGTTTTATGTATTAATTAATTAAATAAGTAAAAAATACCTCCTATTTTAGGAGGTATTTTTTATCTCAATAACTTCTGCATTCCGGTATGGTCTATATAGTAATTTTCCTTATAAATCAGCTCTGATATCGGCACTACCTTATACCCTTCCTTCTGAAGGTTCTCCAGCACTATCGGAAGTGCATCCTTTGTATAGGTTGCATTGTTGTGGAAAAGTACAATTGAGCCGTTCTTCACCTTTGAAAGTACGCGCTTGACTATTGCATCAGCTCCATAGTCTTTGTAGTCAAGAGAGTCAACATCCCATTGAATGATCTGTATGCCCATTTCTCTGGAGGTTTCTATAAGCCTGTTGTTATAGTCTCCAAATGGAGGACGGAACAGAGTAACCTTTTTATTTGTAATTGCTTCTATCTTTTTTGAAGTCTTTCCCAGCTCCTCAATAATCTGCTCCTTTGACAGCTGCGACATATGCGGGTGCTTTGCGGAATGATTGCCTACCTCGTGGCCTTCCTCATCAATTCTCTTTACCATTTCCGGATATTTATCAATCCAAAAACCGACTAGGAAGAAGGTAGTCTTTACCTCATACTTTTTGAGTATTGCAAGCAGGTCTTCTGTGTAATTGGCCCCCCATGCTGCATCAAAAGAAATTGCGACCTTCTTTTCCGATGTATCCACACAGTATATCGGAAGCTGCCTGCTGTTATCCTTGAAAGCATCCAGCAGGTGATTGTAGCTTGCATAATTGTATATTAGTGAAATGCTGACTATCACCATCACCAGCATAATATTTATGGCTTTGTAGCTTCCTTTAAATCTTAGCTTCACGTTGCACCTCCAAAAATCTTTCTTTCATAAATAATTTATTCAGAGGATTTGGAAGTAGAATATAAATGAAGTGCGTTATTAACATTTTGATTGACTGGTAAGCTGTTATGTTAATAAGCACTAGACCAACAGCCAAAAATTAAATATAATAGTAGTTAGTATTCAAATTTACTTGGGGGTGTGGTATAAATGGCCGAAGTGCACGAAAAGACCTTTGATATTAAGGTCAGGCTTACGATGCTGGATTATTTCCGTTATTACTTTTCACTTTTCAATCTAAAAAAATCAGGTTTAGTCGTCAATATAATGTGCGCAATTATTGTTATAATCTATACCTTAAGTTTAGTTTCATTGCTATACATTACATCCTCTACCCAAGTTTTTGACTGGGGAACAGTTAAGGGTATAACTCTTGACCTGGTAATAATGATTTTGTTCTCAGCTCCCTTTATAAGAACATATCTTATTGCGTTCAAGGATGCAAAAACACATAAGGTCCTTGATAAGGACATCTATATAACTATTACTGCGGACAAGTTCATCGTATCTACAAATGACACAAAGCTGGAGTAT
Source organism: Clostridia bacterium (assembly GCA_035628995.1). Classification (NCBI taxonomy): domain Bacteria; kingdom Bacillati; phylum Bacillota; class Clostridia; species Clostridia bacterium. The sequence goes on from DASPIR010000023.1 coordinate 396,202, forward strand.
TCGTGGAAAAAGATGTATAAGGTATTTGATTTCTCCCATGGTTTTGCACTCTTCATTGATAAGAAGGATTTGGCTTTCGTCCTGCCAAAGAGATACTTCAAGAACAAGGAACAGATAAAATTCGTAAAAGAAATTATAGCAAAATATAAGAAGTAGAAAAAAATCGGAGCATCAGCTCCGATTTTTTATGCTTCTAATAGTAGGACACTCATATCATCGCACCACTATCTTGGGATAGCGGGACCGGCCTTGCAGTATTAGCGGTCGTCGCCTGACAACCGCACCATGCTCCTCCATGAGTGTCCGGGCATTATGTCCCAAGCATCAATCATGATATGATTGTATGTACCAGCTCTATGACTTCCTTTGGAGTAAATTTCGCGTAATTAACCAGTAAAAGCGCTGTTAATGCTAAAGCAACCAACCTGATCAATGTTGAGAACGTAAGGGTGTTTATCACTTCAAACACATTCTGCGATGTTTTCTTACAACTGCGTTTCATAGTGACTTTTTTTCCCTCCTTTCACACCAGGCCGGGAGGTGCTTAAACAAGAATATCTTGTTTACTATATTATACCTCCTATTTTATTCCAGTCAAAGGAGGAAGAGTACTATTTTTACTGCGACTTTATTACCATTTTTATACATTTATACTATCTAAATATAACTCCCAATATTATGGCTGCAATAACAGGAATAAAAAGATACATTAATATAATCCATACAATACCTCTTCTTTTTGATTCGTACTTCTCTGCTGACTTCATTTCATCTTCTTTCCCGATTTCCTCAGGCATATCTATCACTTCAGAGTCAAGAATGGCCTTTGCCAATTCAGCAGCATCCTCAGGTACAAACAAATCAATTCCGTAGCGGGACATTCCCATGTATACCTCCAAATAGCTTCCATTCTCTTTATGTCTCCTTTGAATTAGTATACCTTCAGTCCCAAGAACCGACTCCACCATGACTGCCTCCTGTTCATCAGCTACATTCTTCACGAAAGCCCAGCCCTTGATTCTCTTATTTACCTCTGGCATATTATATAACACCTCATTTCATGAATTCTCTATCCTACTCTGTAACCTTCTCTATGCACACAGCAATTGGAGGGCAATTGATTTGATTTACAAAGTCACTTACAAGCACTATATGTTTCCTGCAATCAATGGTCTTCACATATTCAAGCACCGCTTCCTTCTCTTCAAAACCGCTGTCTCCGCCGTAGTATATTACCATCATTATTAATCCGCCAACCATAAGCAGTTCCATGGATTTCTTCAAGGCTTCTATGGTGGTATCAGCTTTTGTACCAATATTATGATCTCCCTTGGGAAGATAGCCCAGGTTGAACATTACTGCCCTGACGCCCTTCGCTACATAGCGATCAATATTCTGGTGTCCATCCATTATTAACTCAACATAGCTGCTAATCCCGGCATCATCAAGTTTTTTTCTTGTATTTGCAAGGGCATATTCCTGTATGTCAAAGGAATAAACCTTGCCCTTATCTCCTACAAGCCCAGCAAGGAAAAGAGTATCATTACCGTTCCCCATTGTGGCATCTACAACAGTATCTCCTTGCTGCACCACCTTTTTAATAAACTCATGTGAAATATTTAAAGAATTGCTGAGTATCATGTCTAAATATCTTCCTTCCTTTAATAGCCGTACCTTCCTGAATACTGGAAGGCATCCTTTATCAGGTTTATCTGGTATTTATTCTCTGCATCAACCAATATTTCTATTACATCAAACCTGCACATATAATCAAGAAGCTTATTAGTTTGGAGGTAGTACAAAGCTGTCTTGACTATTTTTTTCTGTTTTGCAGCACTTACTGCCTCGGAGGGTAAGCCATATTTCTCACTGCTTCTTGTCTTCACCTCTACAAAAACAACTGTGTCATTTTGCAATGCTATTATATCGATTTCCCCCACCTTGCAGCTAAAGTTTCTTTCGAGCACTCTATAATCACTTTCCGCAAGGTATTCACACGCCAAGCCTTCCCCAAAAGCCCCCAGAATTTTATTATTACCCATTCTTGCTGCCCTTCTCTCTGTCAATACTTGCGATGAATACCAAAACTTCTGCGACAACGCTATACAGTTCTGGGGGAATCTGATCACCAATATCCAGCTGTATCAGAGTATCGATAATTCCGCTATCCTCAAAGACAGGCACATTGTTTTCCTTTGCGGTCTTTATTATCCTTTCTGCCACCTCGCCTTTACCCAAGGCTGTAATTTTAGGCGCTGCCTCTCCCTGCTCATAGGACAAAGCCGCTGCTTTCTTAAGCTTATTATTCATATTATATCCTCATATCAAAATGGATTTTCCCTGAACCGCTCTCGTTTATCATGGCTTCAAGTGAAAGCAGGCTGAAAGGCTGTTCCAGGCTAATAATTCTAACCGGACTCAGGCTGTAGCCTTTTCCCTCCAAAGAATTCTTAAGTAAAAGACTTTGCTTTTCTATTATGTCTCCTACGCTTTTATTTTCAACTCTGAAAGTAACGTTTACAGCCTTGCCCTTCACCCCTATCATACTTTCCAAGTGACCAAGGCTTTTCAAATCCAGTGCAATAAGAATAGTGGCATTATCCGGGTTTATTTTTTTGCAGTTCTTGCCCTCATTAAATATATAAAGCTTAGCAGTGGAAGTATCACTGTTTATCATTAATGGTATCTGTATAAAATTGTTATTTTCATTTATACTTCTGATAAAATCAATATTATCCCTAAGATTGGACAGTGCATCCCTAATCTCCGGGTCTTTATTCCCTCTGCTGTCCAGATAGTTCTCCAGTTTTTCTCCCAGTTTTACTATATCCTTCAGTTGCTCTGCAACCTCTTTGCTGTTCTCCACCTGTCTGGGTTCCAGGAAAACCTTCTTTATGGACTCCTTTATTTCCCTTAACTCTGGATTATCCTCAACAATTATTCTTTGTTGAAGCTTATCAATGAACTGCGATATTCCATCGCTGTTCTCAATATTTTTCATAAGCATACCCAAATTCTTAGGGGTTATCTCTATCTCTTTTGAAACAAGGTAAGTTAGAGCTTCCATATCGCTATTTTTTATTGAAGCGAGAATATCCGATACTTGTCCTGCGAACCTTTTTACTTCGCCTCCTGCTTCTATTCCCAGCTTCTCTAATACTTCGAGAAGCTCTGTTCCCCTATTATCTTCAATGGGAGCACCAACCTCCTGCACTGGCTTCCTTACGTTCAAATCACCAGCAGGCTCCTTTTTTATTGGCTCCTTTACACTCACTGGGCTCTCACTATTAATTTCCTCCTCAGCTAATGCCTGGCTAACCTTAATATTGACAGGCTGCTCAGTCTCCTTGCTGATTTCTTTTACTTCAATATTCCCTGCAGGAGCATTCGATAATTTTATTTCATCTCCCACTACAGCCTCCTGCTTTATCAAATCAGGGGACCATTTGAGAACAACCTTATTCAGCACATCAACCGTCGTGTTTTTTATATCCAGTCCGGAAAGCAGCAATCCCACTCGTCCTTCGCTGCTTTGGTTCAAATTATCGATACTTTTCTGCAGTCCTGTAATATTCACAATTGCTTCCTTGTTCAAAGGAAGCTTGTATTTTATCAGAAGCTTTGCAGCCTCAATATTCTTCTCATCAACAGGCAGGTTGATTTGCTTCAAAAGCTCGGACACCTTTGCATCCAAATCGGTGGCTTTACTTTCAGTCTTAAATTCAGCATATATTTTTCCGCCAGTTATGCTGCTGACTATCAATTCTACAAAAGCACCCTTAGGAATATTTGCACCCTCTTGAAGTAAAGCGGTAAATATCTGGCCGCTTGCTGTCCTTATAGCAATGCTGTTGCCCAAGGCTTCCAGCACCATTCCTTTTAAGGCATCACCGACATCCAGGTTCTTCAGCTGTTCTGTCAATTCCGCTTTTATGGATAACAAGCTTGAAGCATCAATTCTCATTTAAATCACCCCTGAAAATTCTTTGTAAAAGATCTCCTATGTATGGGTAAAAGACCGTATTTTTTAATGCATTCAATATGTTCGCTGGTTCCATACCCCTTATGCTTGCTAAAAGAAAAGTGAGGATATATCTCATCATAGCTGGATATTATCCTATCCCTTTCAACTTTTGCTATTATTGATGCGGCAGCTATTGATAAGCTTAGGCTGTCGCCCTTTATTATCCCTTTCTGAGGAATATTTATATCCTTTAAGGTCACAGCATCAAGCAGAATATATTCAGGTTTTGCGGACAAATCTTGTAAAGCCTTCTTCATTGCAAGGTATGTAGCGTTAAGTATGTTTATCTCATCTATAATCTTTTCATCAACTATTCCAATGCTGCAGCACAAGGCTTTTGACTTTATCTCGTCATATAAGTATTCCCTTTTCTCAGCTGAAAGCTTCTTAGAGTCATTAACCCCTGGTATGAGTATACCTTCCCCAAGTATAACCGCTGCAGCGACAACAGGCCCTGCCAGCGGACCCCGTCCTACCTCGTCCACACCTGCAATCAGTTTAAAGCCCTTCTCATAGCAAATCCGCTCGTACTCTGTCATTTTGAAGAGTCGTTCCTTTTCCTTATCATCATCTTTAATTCTGATAGCCATTACTACACCTCATTCGTCCCTATAATAATTTATCGGAATCTTTCACAAAAAAACAAGCATGTAAATTCTACATGCTCATTATATCATACAATATCTTATTTCCTATTAGTTCAAATATCATTTTACGTCAATAGCAAATCCTTAAAAATGGCCAGAAGCAAGCAAGACAAGGCGTGCAAGGCGGAATGCCCGGAGCGTACACGATGTACGTGAGGACTTTCCGACCGCAGCACAACGCAGTATTGCGCCGCTTATCGCCGTTTTTGTTAGAAATCTTCCGGTGTCTCCAGCGTAATATTCCCAATCTTCCCTCCGCGGAACTCATCCAGAAGCATTACCGAAGCCCTCAGCATATCTACTTCGCCGCCGGCTATTATGCAGCCTCTTTTCCGACCTATTTTCTCCAAGAGTGTCTGGGGGGTTATATCTGCAGTTATCTCATCCAGCTTATACCTGGCCTTAAGCATATTCGGAAATTTACTTATAAGTACCTCCAGAAGCTTTTCTGCCAGCTCATTGATATCCAGTATCTCATCCTTTATCGCACCAGTATAGGCAAGGCTCATACCCACTCTTTCATCCTCAAACTTAGGCCAGAGAATTCCCGGTGTATCTAATAGCTCCAGCTCAGGACTCACTTTTATCCACTGCTTCGATTTTGTGACTCCCGGCCTGTCACCAGTCTGTGCAACGCTTTTTCCCGCAAGCTTGTTTATGAAAGTGGACTTACCCACATTGGGAATCCCTATTATCAGTGCCCTTACAGTCTTAACCAGCAAGCCCTTGCTCTTAAGCCTATCGAGTTTTTCCTTCATAAGCTCCTTTGAAGCCGCCAATACATCCTTTAAACCTGTGCCGCTTACTGAATTGGCCAATATAACCTTTGTATTTTCCTGGTTGAAATAGTTAATCCACTTGCGGTTTACCACAGGATCAGCAAGGTCGCTTTTATTCAGTACGATTATTCGTTTTTTGCTTCCTACAATTTGGTCAACTTCCGGATTCCTGCTGCTCATCGGTATTCTAGCATCCAGCAGCTCAATAACAACATCAACTAGCTTTAAATCCTCTGCTATCTTGCGCTTAGCTTTGACCATATGTCCCGGATACCATTGTATGTTCATATGTACCACGCTCCAATGCTTGGTTATACAAAAATAAAAAGGGCTATTAAGCCCCCTTTTATCTTATTTCTTTAATCTTTGCTCTCTTACCTACTCTATCTCTTAAGTAGTTAATCTTTGCTCTTCTTACCTTACCTCTTCTAGCAACCTCGATTTTGTCCAATCTAGGTGAATGTAACGGGAAGGTTCTTTCCACACCTATACCGTAAGAAATTCTTCTTACTGTAAAAGTCTCTGACAGTCCACCACCCTGCCTTTTCATAACTACGCCTTCGTATACCTGAACTCTTTCTCTTGTTCCTTCTATAACCTTAACGTGTACTTTAACAGTGTCTCCCACATTAAAAGCAGGTATATCACCTCTAAGCTGTTCGCTTTCAATAACTTTAACTAAATCCATCGCAATGTCCCTCCTTCCATCATAGACGTTCATGTTCATTATAAATCACAATTAACTGTGATATTCTGATTAAGTGCTCTGACAGCGGAACGCCCGTATTAACGTTAAAATTATACCATATGCCAAGCCTCTGCGCAACAAGTATTTCACGAAATATACATAATCTTTAATATTCAAATTTCGCGAAGATACTTCCTTGACTTATCGAATTCGCACAATGCTCAAGAGGAATGCTTAAGTGCGTTCGATATATATAAGAATTATTTGCATTCTTTTTTTATCTTATCCAGAAGCTTCATATCTTCTTTAGACAAAGCCGCTTTAGCCAGCAGTTCCGGCCTTTTTTCATAGGTCCTTTTCAGGGATTGATATCTTTTCCATTGTTCAATATTCTCATGATGTCCTGAAAGCAGAACCTCCGGCACTTCCATACCCATGAACTCAGGAGGCCTTGTGTACTGTGGGAACTCCAGCAAACCATCGCCGAAGGACTCAACCATATGTGAAGCATCCTCCTTCAGCACCCCGGGAACCAGCCTGCAGGTGGCATCCACTACTGCCATAGCCGCTATTTCCCCTCCGGTCAGTATAAAGTCCCCTATGGATATCTCTTCATCCACAAGAGCTTCAGTTACTCTCTCGTCTATTCCCTCATAATGCCCGCAAATAATCATAAGGTTTTCATAAGTACTAAGCTCTAAAGCTTTTGCTTGATCGAAGGTTCTGCCCTGAGGACTCATAAGGATGGTGTAGGGCTTTTTACCAAGCATTGCTTTGATATCCTCCACTGCAGAGAATATAGGCTGGCATTGCATCAGCATCCCAAGCCCTCCTCCGTACGGATAGTCATCCACCTTCCTATGCTTGTTCTCTGAATAATCCCTTATGTTATGAAATTGCATCTTAATAAGTTCCTTTTCCGCAGCCCGTCCAATAATGCTTTCATTAAGCACTGCTTCGAACATCTCCGGGAAAAGTGTCAATATATCTATCCTCATTTAAATCAAACCCTCTGGCAGTTCTACCACAATTTTTTTATTCTTTATATCTATTTCTTTTACAACGTCCTTCAAGGCAGGAATAAGTATGTCATCTCCGCCGGTCCGAACCACATATACATCATTGCTGCCTGTCTGAAGCACATCTTTTATTGTGCCTAGAAGCAAGCCTTTTTCATCATATACTTCTAAATCTATCAAATCGCATATGAAATATGAGTCCTTGGGAAGCTTGACTGCTGATTTCCTGTCTACTTTTATGTAAAAATTCCTCAGCTTATTGGCCGCTTCTTCGGTATCGATTCCTTTTAGCTTCATTGCAATTGTGGTGCTTAAAAACTTAAGAGCCTCAATTTCATATTTCACTAGCTCATTATTTTCTTCTACATAAACCTCTTTGAGCTTTTTAAACCTGTTCATGTCATTAGTAAGGGGATAAACCTTTACCTCCCCCTTAAAGCCATGTACATTTACAATTTGTCCTATACTAAGGTATTGCAGCATACTATCTCTCCTATTATACAAAATGCAAAGACTTTTGCACTTTTGTTTCCTTAATATATCTCGCAGATATATAGTTCAATACAAAATACCAAAAAATTTGTTAAAAGGTCGTTTTATCAATATATGTAAAACGACCCTTTAAATAAGTATACTCAGTACGTAATTATATGAGAAGCTTTTATTTTAAATATTATCAAAAAGGAAGCTTCTCATGAAACTCGCTTACGGGGCATTACAAATTAATGTAGAACAGATGCCCCTACTCGTTATAGTATCTCTACAATTACCTTCTTATCCAGCTTTGCTGCACTGGATTTTACAACGGTTCTTATTGCTCTCGCAATTCTTCCGTTCTTTCCTATGACTTTCCCCATGTCTTCGGGAGCAACTGAAAGCTCAAGAATTAATGACCTGTCGCTTTCAGTTTCCTTTACCTTGACCATATCGGGATTGTCTACAAGGGCTTTTGCAATTACTTCTACTAGCTCTTTCAATTGCAACACTCCTAATGGATATTTTAATCCAAAATATTAAGCCTCAATTATTCCGTTTTTCTTTAAAAGCTTTCTAACTGTATCTGATGGTTGTGCTCCGTTATCGAGCCACTTTTTTGCTTTTTCAGCATCTATCTTGATTTCTGCCGGCTCTGTGATAGGATTGTAATATCCTATTTCCTCGATGAACTTGCCATCTCTTGGGGATCTTGAATCAGCAACTACCAATCTATAGAAAGGTGACTTTTTAGCTCCCATTCTTTTCAATCTGATTTTAACTGACATTGAATTCACCTCCTTACAAAATTTCTTAAATTAGCCTTTTTTATCTAAAGAAAGGCATTTTCATTTTGCCCTTCTTCATATCTTTTTCCATGCCTGCAAACTGCTTCATCATCTTCTTTGACTGCTCAAAGTTCTTCATCACCCTGTTTACATCCTGTATGCTGGTGCCGCTGCCTGCTGCAATCCTCTTTCTCCTGCTGCCGTTTATTATATCAGGGTTCTGTCTCTCTTTTTTCGTCATTGATCTTATTATGGCTTCAACCTTTACCAGTTCCTTGTCGTCAACCTCCATGCCCTTCATCTTGTTGGGATTCATTCCCGGTATCATTTCAAGTATTGAGCTTAAAGGTCCCATCTTCTTCATTTGCTGAAGCTGTTCAAGAAAATCATCAAAGTCAAACTGCTGAGTTCTGAGCTTCTTCTGCATCTCCATGGCAGACTTTTCATCAAAGGCTGACTGGGCTCTCTCAATGAGGCTCAGTACATCTCCCATTCCAAGTATCCTGGAAGCCATCCTATCCGGATGAAAAGGCTCCAGCTCATCCATCTTCTCTCCCATACCGGCAAATTTGATGGGTTTGCCTGTAATCGCCTTTACTGATAAGGCTGCTCCACCTCTTGTATCGCCATCCAGCTTGGTAAGTATGACACCGTCAATCCCAAGCTTTTCGTTGAAGCTTTCAGCTACATTTACTGCATCCTGCCCTGTCATTGAGTCAACAACAAGAAGTATCTCTGTGGGTCTTACATTACTTTTTATATCAACGAGATCATCCATAAGTTCTTCATTTATGTGGAGTCTGCCGGCGGTATCTATAATAACTACATCATTGCCATTCTTCAATGCGTGTGCTGCTGCTGCCTTTGAAATATCCAAAGGGTTCACTTTGTCACCCATTTCAAATACCTCAATGCCTACCTGCCCGCCTACCACTTGAAGCTGCTTTATTGCGGCAGGTCTGTATACGTCGCAGGCAACCAGCAGCGGGTTCTTGCCCTGTTTCTTAAGTATCAAGCCCAGCTTTCCGCAGGTCGTTGTCTTACCTGCTCCCTGCAAGCCGACCATCATAAGAATTGTTGGCGGTTTGGAGGAAAACATTATCTTACTGTTGGTGTTTCCCATGAGCTCTGTCATCTGTTCGTTGACTATCTTAATTACCTGCTGACCCGGTGTCAGGCTTTCCAATACATCATGCCCTACCGCTCTTTCAGTAACCTTGTTTATAAAATCTTTAACCACTTTGAAGCTTACATCAGCTTCCAGGAGGGCCATTTTAACCTCTCTCATGGCATCCTTAACATCTTTTTCATTTAACTTCCCAGCGCCTCTAAGCTTTTTCAGAGTCTGCTGAAGCTTATCAGCTAAACCTTCAAATGCCATACTATCACTCCACTTCTAAGCCCTATTCTTTAACCGATAGTTTTATATATTCTATTATGCTGCTTATTTTTTCATTAAAATATTTCTTATCATATTCGTTTTTATCCAATAATTCATTTAGCATTTCATTTATTTTCTGCATGCTTTCCTTTTGCTCTAAGAATCGGTCTACCAATCCAAGTTTTTCCTCGTATTCATATAGGGTCTTCTCAGCCCTTTTCAGCGTGTCATAAACTCCCTGCCTGCTTATTCCCTGCTGTTCTGATATTTCACCCAGGGACAGGTCATTGCCGTAATACATATCAACAATCTCAATCTGCTTCTTTGTAAGCAGCTGACCGTAGAAGTCAAACAATAAAGCTATTTGCACAATCTTGTCATACATATTAATACCTCTGAAAGCAACAATGTAAAGGTCTTGACCTTTACATTGTTATTTTATATTAATGTTATGCATTTGTCAATATTATTATTCCTCAAACAGTGCATCTACAAAGTCAGAAGCAACAAATTCCTGAAGATCGTTTACCTTTTCACCCACACCAATAAGCTTGACCGGTATATCAAGTTCAGACTTAATAGCTATAATTATTCCACCTTTTGCTGTGCCATCAAGCTTTGTAAGTATCAAGCCGTTTATATCTGCAACCTCTTTAAACAGCTTTGCCTGCGAAATGGCATTTTGTCCGGTAGTGGCATCAAGTACAAGCAGTGTCTCCTTATAAGCCTCAGGATATTCCCTTTCAATTACTCTTGAGATCTTTTTCAGCTCTTCCATGAGGTTTTTCTTGTTGTGCAGTCTTCCAGCCGTATCACATATCAGCACATCAGCTTTTTTTGATTTTGCTGAGTTGACTGCATCAAATATAACAGCTGCCGGATCAGAGCCTTCCTGATGCTTTATAACCTCAACACCTATCCTGCTGCCCCATATCTCAAGCTGATCTATGGCTGCAGCCCTGAAGGTGTCTGCTGCTGCTATAACAACCTTCTTACCTGATTTCTTCATTTTTGAGGCTATTTTCCCTATGGAAGTGGTCTTGCCTACTCCATTGACACCGATCACAAGTATTACTTCCGGAGTATTTAACCCAAGTTTTTCGCCACTTTCTCCCATAATATTAAGTATTTCCTGCTTTAGCAGACCCTTCACATCAGCGGGGTCTTTTATGTTCTTTTCTTTTACGCTTTTCCTCAGGTTTTCCAGAATCTTTAAGGTTGTAGAAACCCCAACATCTGAGGTTATAAGTATTTCCTCCAGCTCTTCGAAAAGCTCTTCATCAACGCTCTTGAAATTGGACAGCACATCATTAATCTTATCTGTGATGTTCTTCCTGGTCTTGAATAGTCCATCCTTCAGTCTAGTAAAAAATGAACCCTTGCCTTCCTCAGCTTCTTCTTCTATTTCCTCTTCCATCTCTTCTTGAATAACCTGTTCCGGTTCTTCTATATCCTCAAGCTCAGTCTCCTGAAGCTCTTCTTCTTCTTCCAGAAGCATCGCCTCTATTTCTTCATCAGAAAGCTGCTCCTCTGATTCTTCAACAAATTCCTCCTGCTGCTCATCCTCTTGTCCCTTCTTGAATAACTTAGAAAAAAATCCTGCCATCGCTAATACACTCCTTTTATGAAATATAATCAATGTATATAATAATGTACGGGCGATTCATGAATCGCCCCTACTAGCTTACTTTATCTTCAAGCTTTACTGACACCAGCTTCGATATTCCGTTCTCCTCCATGCTTACGCCATACAGACAGTCGGCTGACTCCATTGTACCCTTCCTGTGAGTTACTATTATGAACTGAGTAGTCGCCGAGAAGTTTACAAGGAACTCTGCATATCTGTCAACGTTTGCATCATCCAGCGCTGCGTCTATTTCATCCAGCACGCAAAAAGGTGCCGGCTTCATTTTCAGTATGCCAAACAGCAATGCTATCGCTGTAAGCGCTCTTTCTCCACCAGAGAGCAGCATCAGATTCTGAAGCTTCTTTCCCGGAGGTTTGGCTATTATCTCAATTCCTGACTCCAGTACATTCTCCTCATCCGAAAGGACAAGCTCTGCGTGTCCACCACCAAAAAGCTGTTTGAAAACCTCATTGAAGTTCTCGTTAATCTTATTAAACTCGGTGATGAACTGAAGCTTCATACTTTCTGCTATCTCAGCAATAACAGCAATCAGGTTATCCCTTGCTCTTGTGAGGTCCTCAACCTGTGTGCTGAGGAACAAATGACGCTCACTAAGCTTGTCATATTCTTCAATTGCATTTACATTTACTGTGCCCATGGACCGTATATCATTCTTCAGCTCTTCACAGCGTTTTGATGCCCATGTGAGACTCAGGCTTGAATCTCTGTAATCCTGAGCTCTGTTGTAACTCATGTCATAAGTCTCCAAGAGCTTCATTTCTGTGTTTTCCAATTCGATTTCAAGTCTGGCATACTGCATCTCAACTTTATGCAGGTCTGTTTGTAAAGTAGCAATGTCCTTGTTATATTCTTTAATATCTGTTTCTATCTTCTGCAGGTCTTCATATATCGTTGTTTTATCTCTCTCATTATCAGAAAGAAGCTTATGCTTTTCACCTGCTTCCAATACAGCTCTTTCAATTTCTGCTTTCTTGCTTTCGAAATCCGTCGTAAGTGCTGTGATTTCTGTTTCTTCCCTATCAATCTCAGCTTGATTGTTCCTTATTTCTTCTTCAATCTCACTGATTCTTTGCTCCATGTCTCTTATGGAGCCTTCTGTGGTCTTTTTATTATGCTCAACCGATGCTAATTTTATTTTGAGTTCAGTAATCTCTTCATTGTAGGCATCCCTTACTTCCTTGAACTGCTTCATCTGCTCCTGAAGCTCAGCTATCTGAGCCTCCACAGTCAGCTTATCCTTTTCTACGGCTTCTGCTTTCTCTGAATTCTCTGCCATTATCCTATTGGTTTCATTATATTCTTTTTCCAAATCCCCCAAATCCTTGAGGTTTATTGAAATTCTGTCCCTTATGACCTGCATATCATTCTTGATGTTTTCACATTTGTTCTTGTAATTATTGATATCTATCTGAAGAGAGTGGAATATCTCTGTTTTGAAATCAATATCACTGCTAATATCCGCTGATTGCATTTTCAGTTCTTCAAGCTTCGAATTCTGTTCCTCAAGCTCTCTCTGCTTAGCATCATGCTGCACTTTAAGAGTTTCAATTTCGCTTTTTCTGGACAGAACCGAGCTGGATGACGACTGCAAACTGCCTCCTGTCATTGATCCCCCTGCATTCACTATTTCACCTGCCAGGGTTACTATCTTGTATTCATAGCCGGCCTTTCTGGCAAGTCTTATAGCGGCATCAATGTCCTTAACAACCGCAGTCCTTCCCAACATGCTCTGCATTACATTTTTCATTTTGGGATCATATCCGATAAGGTCTGAAGCAACTCCAACAAAACCTTCCATATCAAAAAGCTGCTTTTCTCTGTCATTGAAAAATCTTGGTTTTATTGAGCTTATTGGAAGGAAGGTAGACCTGCCTACCTTGTGCTCCTTAAGGTATTCTATCAAAAGCTTAGCATCATTTTCCGTATCTGTTACTATGCTCTGCACCGAGCCTCCTAGAGCAATTTCTACAGCTGTAACATACTGAGAGGGTACTTTTATCATTTCCCCTACAACGCCACAAAAGCCTTTTGTTATATTGTGATGCTCTGTTATCAGAACCTTTACAGCCCTGCTGTAGCCTCCATGATCCCTTTCCATATCCTCAAGCACCTTGAGTCTGGAAAGCAGCGCTTCTTTCTCGGTCTTTACCTTGGCAATTTTTTCTTCTAATAGCTGGATGTCGCTTTCACACTCTTGCTTACTGCCTTTGAGCTCCTCTATCTGTACCCCGCAGTCCTCTGTCTTTCTTGTGAAATCCTCCAGCTCCGCAGTAGACCTCTTATATTGCTTCTCTTTGTCCTCCTGCTGCAGCTCAAGTACGTTCACATCACCTTCTACCTGACTTTTCCTTTTATTTATATTGTCGACAAATACGTTGGTGCTGTTAATTTTGCTCTTAAGCTCCGACAGGCTGTTTATTAGGTTTATAAACTTCTGCTGCTTATCACCAAGCTCTGATTCCATATCGTTTATGGATTGATAATTGGATTCAAAATCAGCCGTCTTTTCATCAATTTTCTCGCTTGCCTCAGAAAATGCTGAATTAAGCTGAATTAGCTTCTGATTGTTTTGCTCTATATTCAGATTCGACTTTTCAACCTCATCCTTAAGTTCACAATCTCTCTTATTGAGCCTTGCTGTATTCAGGTTAAGATTCTTGATTCTTTCCTGAAGTACGTTGCATTCTCCCTCGAGCTTCTCCTTATTATTCTCAAGATGATGGATCTCTTCGCTGAGCCCATTAATGCTGATTTCCAACTCACCAAGCAATGTTTTAAGCTCATTTTGCTTTAGCTCAAACTGAGCTGCAAGAGAGGTCTTCTCATGCATCAGGCCCTGTATATCCTCCGCTTCCTGCTTCGTACTCAGAAGCTTGCTGCGGTACTTATCTATATTATTGAGCATAAGGTTTATTTCTATTGCCTTAAGCTCCTCTACAATCCCTCTATAGCGTTTCGCCACTTCTGCCTGCTCTTTAAGCGGTCCTAACTGCGTCTGTATCTCTTCAATGATATCTGTTATCCTTATTATGTTCTGCTTAGTCTGCTCAAGCTTCTTCTCCGCTTCCTGCTTTCTGGACTTGTATTTTACAATGCCGGCTGCTTCTTCAAATACACTTCGTCTTTCATCTGATTTGTTGCTCAATATCTCATCGATTCTACCCTGTCCTATAATTGAATAACCGTCTCTGCCTATCCCTGTATCCATGAAAAGCTCATAAATATCCTTAAGCCTGCAGGAGGTTTTGTTTATAAAGTATTCACTTTCACCCGAACGGTACATTCTTCTCATTATATTAATTTCTGTATAATCTACGGGTATTTGCTTGTCGCTGTTATCAATGCACAGGGATACTTCTGCAAAGCCCAGGGCTTTCTTGGTGTCACTTCCTGCAAAAATGACATCCTCCATCTTGCTTCCCCTCAAGGCTCTTACACTTTGCTCTCCCAATACCCATCTGATTGCATCGGAGATATTGCTCTTGCCGCTGCCGTTTGGGCCGACTATGGCATTTATGGTATTGCCGAAGTTAAGCTCTATTTTTTCTGCGAAAGACTTAAAGCCATGTATCTCAATTTGTTTCAAATACAAATTTAGTCACTCCCGAATAACAGATTTTTATTAGTATATTTTAACACACCTTGTCCTCATATGCTATAGGCTGCTGGAAGGAGTCTAGGGCTGCTTATCCAGGTATTCTTTTTGGTTTGGTTGCGCGTTTCGTGTTTCGCGTTTCGCGGTAAGGGCAATGACTTTGAAGAACTATCCCAGTTTCTACTCGTAACTCGTAACTCGTAACCTGTAACTCGTAACGATAAAATATAAAGCCCATTACCAAATGTAGTAATAGGCTTTCATAAAATTAATCTATGTATAATGCTTGTCATTTTATCTTGGCTCCACGATGAACTTTATTGCAGTTCTATCCTCCCCGTCAATTTGTATCTCCGCAAAGGCTGGGACCACTACCAGGTCTATACCATTAGGTGCTACAAAACCTCTTGTGATTGCTATCGCTTTAACTGCTTGATTTACAGCACCTGCACCAACTGCCTGTAATTCTGCTGTTGCTCTTTCTCTTAATACAGCAGCAAGCGCTCCGGCAACTGATTTTGGTTGTGATGTAGCTGATACTTTTAGTACTTCCATTTTAGAATACCTCCTATATTTATCAGTATAGTTTATTATAGTATTCTATAAATATTTTCCAATTCCTTCATTTGGCCAATATGGAATAATAGTCTTTTTCTGACATTTTAATACTTTTTTCCCCGTCAGTAAGCACTATTGTATCTGTTTCAACACAATCATCTTGAATTATATCCAATTTGTCGATAAAAAAATTTGCCCTAAGAAATTCAATATTACATTTTTTGTGCCCCATCAATTCTGAAATATTCCTCGGGTTAACTTTAATTATGATATTATGATGGTTTTGCGGCATCTTGCCTAATAGGTGTGTAATCATATCTCTGTAGACAAGAGATTCAACCAAGTGCCGCATAGAAGGATGGAAGGGGCCTGCAACCACGTCCTTGCCCAGGAGTATATTTTCGGTAGGCTGAAGTCCTATCCTGATCACATTTACTCCATTTCCCTCAAAAAGTATTAACAGCTTTTTAGACTCCTCAACAGCCGCTTCCAAGGTCAGAGGATGGTATTCATCTTTTAGGTACATTTCCTCTATATAGGTATTTTTTATTACTAAAGCTGGGTATATTCTTGCAATATCCGGCTTTAGCCCAATAAGCTCCTCAGCTGTTCTCAAAGCTTTCTCCTCGGTGTCTCCCGGCAGTCCGACCATCATCTGTACACCAATAATAAAGTCATATTTCTTTAAAATACGAACAGCGTCAACCACATCCTCTGAGGTATGACCTCTATTGCAGAGTTTCAGTACCTCTTCATCCATTGATTGAACGCCCAACTCCACTACACCTACGCCATATCTTTTCAGATTATCCGAAATCTCAGCATCAATACAGTCCGGTCTCGTTGATACTCTTATGTTCTTTATTCTGCCATTTTCAATATAACTGAAGGCCGCTTCCAAGAGCTCTTTCTGATAGTCCAAAGAAATAGCAGTAAAGCTTCCTCCATAAAATGCAACCTCTATATGGCTTCCTTCCTCAGGTATTGTCTCAAGGTATTCCTCGATCTTTTCCCTTACCTCCTGAGCTGTTACTTCACCAAGCTGTCCCGTTATCTTTTTCTGGTTGCAGAATATGCAGTCATGGGGGCAACCTTTATGCGGCACAAATATTGGAATTATATAATGCTTCTTACTCATTTTTCACACCAAGACTAATTATTGCGTCTTTTGCGGCAGCCTGCTGCGCATCCTTCTTGCTATGCCCCGTCCCACTGCCAATCATTGCACTATTTAGAAACAAGGCTATTTCAAAAGTCTTATCGTGATCCGGCCCTTCCTCTTTGAGCATCTTGTAGCTCAGCTTGCCAGAATTGTTTTTCTGGATATGCTCCTGCAGGAAGGATTTATAATCGCTGAAAATCCTGTTTTCTATAGCGTCATTTATTATTTCCTTCAGGTTGTTTATAATAAAAGTCTTTGCTTTCTTTATTCCCCCGTCAAGATAAATTGCAGCAATCACAGCTTCAAAGGCATCAGCCAGAATGGAAACCCTGTTTCTTCCACCCGTATTCTCCTCGCCTTTGCTCAGAAGCAAATACTGTCCAATCTTCAATCTATTTGAGGCATTGTAAAGGGACTGCTCACATACTATACCCGCCCTGTACCTTGTCAGGCTTCCTTCCGGAGAGTTCTTGCAATTGCTGTACAAGTGCAGACTTATTACCATATTGAGAATGGAATCGCCAATAAACTCAAGCCTTTCATTGTGCTCCAGGAAATCCGGCTTTGAGGCCACAAAGGAGCTGTGGGTAAGCGCATTATTCAATATATTGATATTCTTAAATGAATACTCAATTATGCCCTCAAAATCATTTAGACATTTCAATCTTTTAGAATCAATACCTGACAATTCAATCACTCCCTATAAAAGTAATGCTGCAAAAAAAATTAGAGATTGAGACATATCCCTAATGGAATATTATTCCCAATCTCTACTATATCATTTATTCGAATTTTTTCAACATGATAGTGGCGTTATGTCCTCCAAAGCCTAAGGAATTTGACATAGCGTATTTTACTTCCTTATTTCTTGCTTTGTTTGGAACATAGTCCAAGTCACACTCTTCATCAGGTGTCGTATAGTTTATAGTCGGAGGTATTATTCCCTCATTTATAGCCAATAGGCAAGCAACAGCTTCAATTGCTCCAGCTGCTCCCAAAAGATGACCAGTCATGGATTTGGTTGAGCTTATTGCGACCTTGCCGGCATCATCCCCAAGAAGCTTCTTTATCGCAAGGGTCTCCAGCCTGTCATTCATGCCTGTGGAGGTTCCATGAGCGTTGATGTAATCAATTTCCGTTGCCTCTATACCTGCATCCTTAACCGCCATTAACATTGCTCTGTATGCACCCTGTGCATCTGGTGATGGCGCTGTTATATGATAAGCATCTCCGGAAGCGCCATATCCTACAACCTCTCCGTATATTCTAGCGCCTCTTTTTTGTGCATGCTCAAGCTCTTCAACAATCAGCATCCCTGCACCTTCCCCCATTACGAAGCCATCTCTGTCCTTATCGAATGGTCTTGATGCTGTCTTTGGATCATCATTTCTGGTTGACAACGCTTTCATTGAACAAAATCCAGCAAAAGATAAAGGTGTGATGGAGGCTTCCGTTCCTCCTGTAACCATAATATCGGCAGCACCTCTCTGAATTGTTTTGAAGGCTTCCCCTATTGCATTTGTACCTGATGCGCAAGCTGTCACTACTGTGGTATTTGGGCCTTTTGCATTCAAAGCTATAGATACATTGCCTGACGCTATATTGGATATCATCATCGGTACCATAAAGGGGCTTACCCTGCCTGGGCCCTTTTCTCTTAGAATGTCATGCTGTGCTTCAAGGGTTTCCATACCCCCAATACCAGAACCTATACACACTCCGAACATATCGTTGTCTATCGCGTTTATGTCCAGTGCTGAATCTGTAACAGCCATTTTGGATGCTGCAACTGCATACTGTGTAAATCTATCCATCCTTCTGCACTCTTTTTTGTCAATGTATTCAGTTGGATCAAAATCCTTTACTTCAGCCGCAATCTTTGTATCATAATCCGTTGTATCAAACCTGGTTATATAGTCAACTCCACATTTGCCTTCCTTTAAGCTTTTAAAGAATTCATCTTTACCAATACCAATAGGGGAAATTATCCCTACTCCTGTTATAACTACTCTTCTCTTGTTCAAGCGCTTCCTCTCCTTAAATAAAATTATATATAATCATTGATATAAATTGTGATAATTCTATACATTCTATCATCGCAGCCATCCTCGGGTCGGACCAATTATGCAGGGCTGTCTGCTTGATATAATGTAAGAATTTTAGCTCAATTTATTTAATTACTGATTTTTAAAAAAAAATGCCCCGCTTTACGGGACATCTTTTATTTATTGTTTTTTATGTAATCAACTACATCGCCAACACTTGCGAGCTTTTCTGCTTCCTCATCAGGTATTTCTATATCAAACTCCTCTTCGAGCGCCATTAAAAGCTCCACTATATCAAGTGAATCGGCACCCAAATCATCAATGAAGGAAGACTCCAATAAAACCTCTTCCGCGTCTACTCCAAGCTGCTCCGCTACTTTCTCCTGAACCTTCTCAAAAATCATTAAGTTCACCTCCCTTCAGGATTTTATATTATGATAATATTACATAACCATACCACCGTCAATATTAATTATTTGGCCTGTGATATAGTCAGAATATTCCGACGCTAAAAACAGTACTGCTTTAGCTACATCTTCCGGCTTTCCTGTACGCATTAATGGAATATTATTAGCGAACTCCTCTTTTACCTTTTCAGGCAGCTTTGAGGTCATATCAGTCTCTATAAAGCCGGGGGCAACTGCATTTACATTTATGCCCCTCTTGGCCAATTCCTTAGCCATAGATTTAGTAAAACCAATGATTCCTGCTTTAGCTGCTGCATAGTTGGATTGACCCGCGTTTCCAGTTATGCCAACCACAGAGGAAACATTTATTATTTTACCCGACTTTTGCTTAATCATTACCTTAGCTATCGATTTTGTGCATATAAATGCACCTTTGAGATTTGTATTAATCACATCATCGAAATCTTGCTCTGTCATGCGGATTATCAGGTTATCCCTTGTAATCCCGGCATTATTTACTAATATATCTATGCTGCCGTATGCGTTTAATACTTCATTCACTAAATTTTCTACCTCAGCGCCTTTGGAAACATCAGCCTTTACAGCCATCCCCGACACACCCATTGCCTCTATTTCCTTGACAACTGATTCTGCGGACTCCCGGCTGGAGGTGTAGTTGACCACTACATTTGCTCCCTTTGAGGCAAGCATAAGAGAAATTGACTTGCCTATACCTCTTGATCCCCCTGTCACTACAGCGGTTTTTCCCTTTAATTGCATTATAATCTCTCCCTTATGCTAACTATAGTATTTTCCAAGGACTCCATATCCTCGACATTATAAACATAAAGGCTCTTATCAATTTTCTTTACAAAACCTGAAAGCGTCTTCCCTGGTCCCACTTCGATAAAGGTATCCACTCCCATGTCCATCATGTGTTTTATGCTATCTTCCCAAAGAACCGAATTGCTGACTTGTTCAACGAGGCATTTTTTTATTTCATATTTGTTCATTATTACCTGAGCATTTACATTTGAAACAACAGGCAATTCATTATCAGATATATCAACCTTTTCAAGCTCCAAGGCCAACCGATCCCCGGCAGGCTTCAAGAGGCTTGAATGGAAGGGTGCGCTAACAGGAAGCATTATCGCTCTTTTTGCGCCTTTTTCCTTTAATATTGTGCAGGCATGTTCTACAGCTTTTGTATGTCCGGCTATGACAATCTGTCCGGGGCAATTGAAATTAGCTGCTTCCACAACACCAAATCCACTTGCCATCTTCAAGCATTCCATTACAGATTCCCTCTCCATGCCCATAATAGCCGCCATTGTGCCTTCTCCGGCAGGAACTGCCTCCTGCATGTATTTGCCTCTCTTTTTTACTAATGCAACTGCATCTACAAAGCTTATTGCTTTAGATGCTACCAGTGCTGAGTATTCACCGAGGCTCAAACCGGCTGTTACTTCAGGCTCTATACCTTTCAGTTTCAGTACCTCCAGCAGGGCTATACTGGCAGTAAGTATAGATGGCTGTGTGTTTTCCGTCTTTTTTAGTTCTTCTTCATCTCCCTCGAAGCAGAGCTTTTTCATGTCTATGCCCAGCCTATCACTAGCGAGATTAAATATCTTCATTGCTTCACTATAATTTTCAGCAATTTCCTTTCCCATACCCGGGTATTGAGCTCCCTGTCCGGGGAAAATGCAAGCTATTTTTGACATTCTACTCCTCCTTTGCCAGTGTTCCTACTGTGTCTAAAACTTTGAGAGCTTCCTTCACAATATCTTCTATGATATCTTTTGCTGGCTTGATTTGCGTTACCAGACCGCTTATCTGACCAGCCATCACAGAGCCATAGTTAGCATCTCCATCCACAACTGCAGCCTTTAGACGCCCTACCCCAAGCTTTTCATATTCATCAGCACTTCCATTTGCCTTTTCAAGCTTTTCAAATTCTCTTGCCAGCTTATTCTTCAAAATCCTTACCGGATGACCTGTTACGCGCCCTGTTACTATGGTTCCTCTGTCACCAGCCTTAATTATCGCCAGTTTATAGTTCTCATGAGCTGTACACTCTGCTGCACACACAAAGATAGTACCCATCTGCACGCCTTGAGCACCAAGAGCAAGTGCAGATATCAATCCTCTTCCGTCAGCTATTCCTCCTGCCGCAATAACAGGTATATTTACTGCATCCACCACCTGTGGCACCAATGCCATAGTGGTAAGCTCTCCTACATGGCCTCCGGACTCCGTTCCCTCAGCAATTACTGCATCAACGCCCTCCTGCTCCATTTTCTTGGCAAGAGATACCGCCGGAACAACCGGAATTATCTTTGTACCAATTTCCTTAAACCGAGCTATATATTTCCCCGGATTTCCTGCACCTGTTGTTATGACTGGTACTCTCTCCTCGTAAACTGCATCTATAACTTCCTCTACGAAAGGTGACAAGAGCATTATATTCACACCAAAGGGCTTATCAGTCAGTTTCTTTGCCTTTTTTATCTCGCTTCTCACATATTCTCCAGGTGCGTTCCCAGCACCTATTATTCCCAGTCCTCCTGCATTAGATACTGCCGCAGCAAGCTCTGCCGTGGCAACCCAAGCCATTCCGCCCTGCAGTATCGGATACTTTATTCCAAGTACATCACATATTGAAGTCTTAAACATTTGTCTACCTCCCGATACCTTTCCATTTTAATACAGCAGCTCCCCAGGTCAAGCCTCCTCCGAAGGCTACAAGAACGGTAATATCACCATCCTTTAAGCATCCGTTCCTGTTTGCTTCATCCAAGGCTATTGCCACTGAAGCAGAGGACATGTTTCCGTATTTGTCTATATTAATATGTACCTTTTCAGTTGATATTTTCAATCTTCTGACTGCTGCATCTATTATTCTGATATTCGCTTGATGAGGAATCAGATAATCAATATCTTCCTTGTTCAAACCGCATTTAGCTAAAGCTTTCTCAGCGGCTTCGCCCATTATTTTTACAGCGAACTTAAATACTTCGCTGCCGTCCATTTTTATATAATGAAGTCCGCTTTGGACACTCTCTACTGTAGCCGGAATCCTTGATCCTCCTGCCGGTTGGTGAAGGAGGTGTCCTCCTCTTCCATCTGCTCCTATATAAGTAGATAAAATGCCATAATCATCCTCTACCTCTGATATCACTGCTGCACCTGCACCATCTCCAAAAATAACACAGGTGTTTCTATCGGTAAAATCAGCTATTTTTGTAAGAGTCTCTGCCCCTATAACCAATACGTGCTTGTAATATCCTGTCTTAATAAAGTTTTCTGCAACTGAAAGTCCATACAAAAAGCCGCTGCATGCTGCCTCCAAGTCAAAAGCCGCTGCATTCACCGCTCCTATATTCTTCTGCACTATGCAGGCAGTTGAAGGAAATGCCATATCCGGAGTAACTGTAGCTACAATAATAAGGTCAATGTCCTCAGGCTTCAGGTTCGCGTTTTCCAAAGCCCTTAATGCAGCAGTTGTAGAAAGATCAGAAGTAGCTGTATTCTCGTCAGATACTCTTCGTTCACATATTCCTGTTCGTGACCTTATCCATTCATCGTTTGTATCAACGATTTGTTCCATCTCTTGGTTTGTCATTACCCTATCCGGCAGACAGCTTCCTGTACCGATTATACCTGCCATTTTAAGCTTGTTCATCAGTGTTCTCAACTCCTAATTCACTAATTTCGCTCATGATTGTATCAACACACTTGTTATCATAGAGCATCTTTGCCTGTCTTATTGCGTTCTTTACTGCATTGGCATCTGAACTTCCATGTGCTTTGATCATAATTCCGTTAATACCCAAAAACGGAGCCCCACCAACTTCGGTATAATCAAACTGCTTCTTGAAATTTCTTAAGCTGCTCTTTAACAGCATCGCTCCCAATTGTGTCTTGAAGCTTTTTGTGAACTCATTCTTTAACTGCTTGAATATTGTCATGGCAACACCTTCAGTGGTCTTTAAAAGTACATTCCCTGCAAAGCCGTCACAAACGCATACATCACATACTCCGGTTATTATATCCCTGGCTTCAACATTTCCTACAAAATTGACTGAAGTATTTTTTATAAGTTCAAAGCTTGCCTTTGTAAGTTCATTCCCTTTGGAGGATTCGGTCCCAACATTTAGTAGTCCTACTCTTGGATTTTTTATTCCCATTACCTTTTCCATATATATTGAGCCCATTATAGCGAATTGCTGCAAGTTTCTGGGCTTGCAATCCATATTTCCACCCACATCTATGACCATGCAGCTGCCTTTAACAGTTGGTATGAGAGGTGAAAGTGCAGGCCTGTCTATACCTTTTATTCTTCCTACCTTAAGAAGCGCCCCTGCCAAAAATGCTCCTGTGCTTCCTGCAGACACAAAGGCATCGCAATGGCCATCCTTTACCAGCTTAAGCCCCACTACCAGTGAGGAATTCTTTTTATGTTTAATTGCATTGACCGGAGCTTCATCAAAATTGATTATTTCTGAAGCTTCAATAATATTAATCTTAGGATTATGTTTATCTTCTTCACTAATATATTTTAGTATCTCATCCTTCAAACCCACAAGATACAACTCTGCACCATATTCCCTCAGCGCAAGAATAGAGCCTTCCACTATCGCCCTTGGTGCATTATCTCCACCCATAACATCAATAGCAACCCTCATATTCAAACCTCCAATGCATAATACATAAAAGATACTTTTGTGTGATTATGTTACCTCTATTTACTGAAGGATACAAGGATAAACTTCCCTCTGAACACTTCAGCCTGTTTTACCTTTATGAACACCCAGACGAAATATTTATTGCCCCGGGTTCTTACGACTTCAGCTTTTGCAATTAGCTTATCGCCAGCAAATACTGGGCTTTTGTATTTAATATTTGCTACCCCTATAAGAGCAACACTGGAATCAATAACAGCGATAGCCAGTGACTCAGCCTGGGCAAATATGTACTGTCCCTTAACTACATTTGTCCTTTCGAAAGCGAATACATTATCAGTTTCCAGAATGGAAATCCCGCTGACACCAAGGTTCAAATCCACCAGTTCTCCCATAATCTCTTTTCCTTGAAGAGACTTGACCTTGGAATAGTTATCCTCCGCAACGCTTTTTATTCTCTCCCTAAGCTCCGGTATTCCCAACTCAAGCCTGTCGAGCCTTATAGTTTGTATGCTTACGTTGAAGCTTTCTGCGAGCTCTTCATCAGTAAGAAATGGGTCTATCTTTATTCTATCCAATAGACTCGCCAGTCTTTCCTTTTTGCTTACGCTTTTCTGCTTCATTTTCAAGCCTCCAAAACCAAAATAGTCCTTAGTATCTGGTACTAATATTAATATATAATACTTAGCACCAATTATGCAAGTGTTTTGCAAAAAAAATAAATAGTTCCCCCATTACAAAACTTTGCACTGAGGAAACCATCAATCAAATCTTCTTAATTATTCTTTAACTTTTATAACTACTCTATTCTTGTAGTAGCCGCAGGATTTGCACACCCTGTGAGGAAGCTTCGGTTCATGACACTGTGGACATGCAACCAGTCCCGGTAAAGCCAACTTCCAGTTAGCTCTTCTCTTATCTCTTCTTGCTTGTGAGTGTCTTCTCTTCGGTAAACCCAATATAAACACCTCCTTACTTTCTGTCGAGCAGCTTGCTTAAAGCTTGCATTCTTGGATCAATTTTTTCGTTTTTGCATTGGCAGTCGCTATTGTTCTTATTTTCTCCGCATATCGGACACAGTCCTTTGCAGTCTTTGTTACAAAGTGGTTTCATGGCAAGCTCGGATGCTATATCACCCATAACAAGATCTGTGATGTCCACCTTGTCACCCTTGAAGGTATAATAGTCTTCCTCATTGTCCTTGGCTTCTTTGACAAAAACATAGCTGGAATCTACTTGAACCTCTTCCTTGAAGCTTTCAAGGCATCTGGAACATGTCCTCTCCACTTGAGTTGTAATTCTGAGATCCACATTTATCTTGCCTTCATAATTAACTGCACTGCCTTTTACTGCAACCGGCGAAACGATATTTAATCTCTCACCGCAGAATTCAATAGTGCTATCATCAAGATGGTCAGTTATGTCAAATTCCTCTGTGACGCCTTCGGATCTAGAAATCTTGGTAAAATTAAGTTCCATTAAGCACACCTCTATGTAATTAACAAATTTTATTATACAAATCAATATATGTTTTGTCAAGCAAAAACACTTCATACCTGCGTATATTTAGTATTAACACCGAGTTGTTTATTTAAACAAAAAAGGTGCGGTCCCAGCTAGGACAGCACCTTTTCCTAATACTGCTATTATTTTACATCTACGAAAGTGAGGTCTGGGTCTGCACCAACCATGGAACGTTTAAAGTTGACCATCCTGTCTGACTCCAAACCTGCATTAGCTGCCCAGTGAAGCGGAACAACTATCATGTCTTCAAGAACAATTTTTTCTGCCTCAAACATCTTTTGCTGTCTTACTTTTTCATCAGTAGCTGATTTTGCTTCCTTAATCAAAGCGTCATATTTCGGATTTGTATAGTCTGAACGGTTGAAGCCGCCGCCTGTGATCCATATATCAAGATAAGTCATTGGATCATCAAAATCAGGGAACCAGTTGGCGTAAACCATTTCATAATCCCTATCCTTGACAGCCTGCAGCCTCTGCTTTGAAGGAACGTTTATAAGTTCTATCTTTATACCGAGATTTTTAAGAATCATATCCTGTAAAGCTTCACAATACTTCCTGGCATCAGCTGTATCTGCTCCTAAAAGCTTTATTGTTGGAAATTTGTCTGCTGTCAAATTAAGCTCTTTAAGAGCCAAATCAAAGTATTTCTTTGCTTCTGCAGAATCAAACTTTGCCGGCAGTGCATTCAATGAATTCTCCTCATCAAACTTGTCATTCAAGCCCATTATGTTATTAGGTACATATCGAGATGCTGCTGTACCCCTCTTAAACACAGCTTTCATCAAACTATCCCTGTCGATAGCATAAGATATGGCTTTTCTGAAGTTAGTATTTCCTAATATTTGGCCATTAGTCTTGCTGCTATAGTTGAACTGCACAAAATACAAGCCGCCGTTAGGATTCATTTTAGCTTTTCCATTCTGGATATAAGTATCTAACAAATCAGCAGGTATGGAGCTGAAATCCAAATCTCCTGCTTCAAACATATTAACGGCTGTCTTGAGATCTGAAACTATTGGACACTCAATGGTATCCATTTTAATATTATCTTTATCCCAGAAATTAGGATTCTTTGCAAGTGTTACACTTTCCTCATGCTTCCATTCCTTAACAATGTATGGTCCGTTATAAACCATCTTGTCCGGTTCAGATGAATATGCCTGACCAAATTTTGCTACCATATCCTCCCTTGTAGGAAGGTAGCTTACAAAGCCAAGCAATCTCAGGAAATATCCGGTTGGGCTTTCAAGAGTTATTACCAAAGTCTTATCATCAACCGCTTTTACACCGACCTGGGATTTGTCTGTAATCTCTCCACTGTAGAATTTTGCGGCGTTTTTAATATAGAAGCCCATAACTTCAGCATAATCTGCAGCTGTTTTGGGATCTAAAAGCCTCAATATTGAGTATTCAAAATCCTTAGCTTTAACAGGTACTCCATCGCTCCATTTTGAATCTCTCAGGTGGAAGGTATATGTAAGTCCATCAGGTGATATTTCCCACTTTTCAGCTGCACCAGGTATTACTTTGCCGTCATAAACTCTTACAAGTCCTTCAAGCACATGTCCTGCTACGAAGAAAGAATATAAGTCTGTGGCAATCTGTGGGTCAATGTTCGGTGGTTCTGACTCCATAAGAATGTTGATAGACTTTTCAGCTGCTGCCGGAGCTGCTGCACCATCTCCCTGAACAGGCGCTTTAGGAGCACATGCGGACAGCAGTGTGCTTAATGTTAGCAATAACGCAAGGCAAATCATTAATGACTTCTTTTTCATAAATCTGCTTCCCCCTTATTTTATATATTAGGCTTTATTAAGCCTTTAAGAACATTATAAATTTAATAAAAATAAAATCCAATAGAAAATAGAACTATTTTCGACTGGATTTCGAATACGTAATTAAGTAAACAAAGCAGTAGCCATTAAAGCTTATATACTTTTATATTACTAATAGTATTCGTTGCTAAAGAAAATATCCCTGCTGGTATTATCAAAATTTACAAACTTTTTTTATTAAGTCAAAGCACCAAAGGAAGTATTGCTTTATATCCAGTAGATATTTAATTTTTGGCAATAGGCTATAGGCAATGGGCAATAGGTTCAAGCATTTCTTCGATGTAATTTTCTCCTCGAACCTAAATTATAGATAATTTCTATCCGCTACCGAGGTTGCGAGCCTTCTGAATACAGTGAACAGCTTAAAGGCTTCAATGTAATCGCTGCACTCATACGCAGTCGTCCTTTCATCCACTCTGACAACCCCGGGCACATAAGTACACAGTTCTGCCATTACAGCTGTATTCCACGCAAATTCCATGCGTATAGGAGGTTTTGACTTGTAGAGATACCCATACTTTTCAATGTTCTCAGTGACCATCCTTGCAGCCTCAGAAAGCTTCTTTCTAACTTTGTCAACCGGCTCGCAGAGTGCTGAATATCTGCCAATACTCTTCTTTACTGCTACCGTCTCAATAGTAGGAAAGGATTTCCTTACCTGTGCCATTGTGACATCATCACCGCTTACCATTAGTACAGGCACATTAAAGTACCCTGCTACCTCAGCGTTTATTTCAGACTCTCCCACTGGAACGCCATTGATTTTCAATTCCCGAAGAGTTGTAGGGCTGTAAGTATGGTCCATAATTGCCATAGGAGTGCCGAATCGCGAGTGATAGCCAAGCAATATGACACCGCTGTATGTATCATCCATACCACCCATCATTGAAAGCATCTTATCCTGGCCGCAGCATAGCAGAAAATCTCCTTTTAAAAGCTCAATTGGTATATTCAGCTCATTGCCGTGAGAGTCGCCTATAACGGCTAATCCACCTGCTTGGTTGATGCCTTCTATTACAGCATTGGCTTCCCCTGCCATAAGCCTCCTTGCTTCGCTGTAGAAAGCATTTTCAACAGCTCCTACCTGAATGGTACTAACAATACCGCCTATACCTTCCAAATCTACTGAAACGTAAATTTTCTTCATCCCTATGCCTCCTTGTTTATTTATTAAACATTCCAAATATTGTACATGTACCGGTCTGACCTTTATCAAGATCCTCCCTGTACAATTTACTGTCTTTATTAAAGCTGTTTATGAGCGTATACCCTTCTCTGCCAGTTGCATGTATATAATTGTCGTCTCCAATATAAACCGCTACATGACCAGGGAAAAAAACCAGGTCTCCCGGTTTTGCTTCCTCTCTCTTTATAGCCTTCAAATATTCCTGCTGTGGACCCCCATCTCTCGGAAGCAGGTAGCCATTCATCATATAAGCCATGGCAGCCAATCCGGAGCAATCAATCCCAAAATGGCTTTTCCCACCCCACCTGTATTGGGTGTCAAGGTAATCCATAGCTATGCTTACAATTCTGCTGCGCAGCTTCTCTTCATCATCTACTGTAGACAGCTTCTCTATATAATTGGCAAAACCGGTTCTTATCCAACCCCAGCTTCCGTCTGCAAGGCCTATCTTTTCCCACTTATTCTCATAAACTCCGGTATACCTTATCAGGCAGCCCCTTACCAGAGTAGCTGCAATTCTACTGCCGTATTTGGGTTCAGTCATGACATCCGCTGTCAGTCTCCAAATTGCATAATTCTCGTTCTGCCATTTAGAAGCTGCGGCGTCATCAATAATCAAATCATTTTTATTCACATACCCATAATAATCATATAATGTCTTAACTTTATACCATGGGTCATACTTCCTTTCAACTATCTCCAGCACCATTCCATGAAGTACTTCATCCGCCAGTTCGCTGTTCAAATCCGGCAGCAGATTAAGTGATGCTACATTTTTCAATACTACAGCTCTTTCCATACTGAGTCCTCCTCTTACTTTAATCCATTGATGCCCAGTCCATAGCTTTCAGGTATCACATGCCTGCTCCCTGTTACCTTAACACCACCGTCGATAGGATCCTCAGCCATCAAATCTACTGCATCAAGATCCGCTCTTGTTATATTAAGCTTGCCGCAGGCCAGATGCGCTGCTGCTGTAATTCCTATCTTGCTCTCAATCATGCTTCCAAGCATACATTCCACACCACAGCTTTCAGCCATAGCATTTATCTTAAGTGCATTATGCAGCCCTCCGCATTTCATGAGCTTAATATTCAAAATATCAGCTGCTCTAAGCTTAAGTATGCTGAACCCGTCCTCAGGTGAGAACAGTGACTCATCTGCCATAATAGGAGTATCCACATTATCTGTCACATACTTCAAACCTTCAAAATCATGGGCTTTAACAGGCTGCTCCACAAGCTCAATATTCATTCCCATATCTTCGAGCTTCCTGATTGTCCTTACGGCTTCCTTTGCAAACCAGCCCTGGTTCGCATCAAGACGAAGCTTTACATTATTACCTATCGCCTCTCTGATTCTTTTTATCCTGATAATGTCAAGCTCGCTGTCTACGCCTACCTTTGTTTTCAAAGTTGTATATCCTCTTTTTATATAGTCTACAGCATCTTGAGCCATTTCTTCAGGTGAGTTTACACTAACTGTAATATCCGATTCAATTTCCTTCCTTGCTCCTCCGAAGAGCTTATACAGCGGTATTTTGAAATGCTTTCCGTATAAATCATATAAGGCCATATCAATGGCGGCTTTTGCGCTGGTGTTTCTAAAAATAGAGCTATGAAGCTTCTTCATCAATGTATCAAACTCTTCTATATCTATCCCTATTATTGCCGGGCCAATAAAATTTTCAATTGCACCTCTTATCGAATCCAAAGTATCCCCTGTTATAACTGCCGTTGGAGCCGCACCCCCAAAACCTACCTGTCCGTCATCGCTGTGTATCTTGACAATTATACTCTCTGATATACTTGTTTGTCTCAGTGCAGTTTTAAAGGGCTTCTTCAATGGAGTAGTAATCATCATTGTCTCAATATGTTTTATTTTCATTCTATTCCTCCTAACTTATATATATGGTCAAATACTACTTTAGATATCTGTGCTATATATTTTCTCCCGGTGATATTGTCCTTAAGGCCTGTTGCGAATATTCCCAAGACGTAATCGCAGTTGGTTGTGTAGATTATTCCTACATCGTGGTTGATTCCATCCAGTTCACCGGTCTTATGTGCAACTCTTATATCAACAGGCAGGTCTCTTATCATATAATCCCTGCCAATCACAGTGCTCATAATCTTCAGCATCTGGCTGCAAGCTTCTGGTGTCAGGATCTCATTTTTGTAAAGCTTCTCAACAAGCTTCACCAGATCCCTTGGTATTGTTAGGTTTTGCCTGCCTTTCCCAGCAGCTTCAAAATCCATCATCTTTCTTTGAAGTACTGTGCCTTCAAGTCCTATTTCCACCCCTGTGTTATTGATGTTCTCCATCCCAAGCAATTCAATAAGCACATTGGTCGCTGTATTGTCACTGATAGTCATCATCAGGACTATCATATCCTTCAATGTAAATTGAACAGTACTCATTTCGGTAATTAAGCTGAATTCTACCTTCTCATTATCACTAACATTTATTTTTCTGTCCAAATCCAGCCCGCCTAGCATAATCCTTTTGAAAGCTTCAACCATTATCAGTATTTTTATTGTACTTGCTGATGGAACTTGCCTGTCGGCAGCCTTCTCAAAGTAAACTCTTCCGTTTCTCAGATCTTTTAGAATTACGGAGAATTCTCCTTCCATGGAGCTTAATAAATCCGTTATAACTTTTTCAATCATTCAGAATCTCTCCCTCCTGTTCCGTTATCAAAAATAAAAAGGCAGAAAGGTATACCCTTTCTGCCGAATTTCATTTACGTATCAGGGAGAATTATTTGGATAACCTCTATCTCCGCTAATAAATGACGCAGCATACAAAAGCTTTTGAACTACGGCAGAACATAATCTCTGCCATGAGTGTCAGTTTTTGTAATTGTAATTATATATATATACGCTCTATTCTATAAAAATCCTCCATTGGCGGCAAAATATTTTTGTTTGTACACATAGCTGTTTTATGTTATTTTAATGATGATAAAACAATTTTGTTTATAGCGGAGGATTAGTATGATCTACCCTGAAGATACATTATATATAATCGGTAATTCCAAATCCCAGATGAACAACCCAATTACACAAATGTACGGTCAATTTTTCATCGGTTTCATTGTAGAAAACGAAAGCGGCAATATTATAGACGTTGAATGCAACGCCATAATCACCCTTACAAACAATATATTGAAAGACATCTTAATTAAGGAAAACATGGCCACTGATTATGCCACAGTCAAAGCCCGGGTTACCAGGCGTTATCTTGGCTCCTCACAAAAAGCCATTTTAGTGGCCTTTAAGGATGCGCAGAAGAAATACCTGGACTTTAAAAGAGGTAAGCCTGTCGAGCTATAAATGTCACTTTCTTATTGACCTGCCCAAATGATGATTCATTATTTCTCCATCTTTTAAGGCAACTCTGCCACCCAGAACGACATATTCTATCCCAGCTGGAGGAATTGCCGGATTTTCAAAGGTAGCTTTGTCTTCAATTTCTTCCGGCCTGAATACTACAATATCTGCAGCACTTCCAACACTCAGCTCTCCTCCTGGTATGCCAAAGCGTTCAGCTGTCATCCAGGTCATCTTGCTTATGGCTTCTTGAAGGCTCATAAGTCTCCCTTTTCTGACATATTCAGAAAGAACTCTTGGAAAAGTACCTGCAGCGCGGGGATGTCCTTCTCCGCAGTGCATGAAACCGTCACTGCCGATAAGTACCCCCGGATGAGCGAGAGCTTTTAAAATCTCCGACTCTTTCATAACATGTCCTATTGTTAAGGTATCCGGGGCTTCAGCTCTTAGTTTTTCAAACAATCCCTTTGTACATCTGCTGCCCCTATACGGGCCCTCTGCTATCTCAATACTCTCATAGGAAGTGCCATAACGCTCCAGAAATCCATCATCATATGTTGTTTCGCCTATGCAGGTGCTGAAAGCAGAGTATGGATAACAGTCGGCATAAACATCAAGTCCTCGTGACCTGTGGTAATCAATGAATGCTAATACTTCGTCCATTTGCCCATAACCTCCCATGCTTCCAATATGGGAAATCTGCACTGGTATTCCGAACCTGTCAGCTATATCCATAATTTCGGCTATAGATGGTATAACCACTGAAGCATCATCTCTGATATGTGCGGCTATTACCTTCCTGCTTTCCACTGCAGCTTCTGATATAATATGGAGTTCGCGCCTGTCTATGCCCGGAATGTAGCGTATCCCGAAGGATATGCCAATGCAGCCGCAGTTAAGCCAATTCTCCGCCAACTCCTTCATGGCATATGCATCCTCAATACCGACAGCCCGATATTTATCAGCTGCTTTTACCCTTTGCCTGAGTGTATTGTGAGGAACCAGTAAAGCCAGATTGATTGGCAGCCCCAATCGGTCTGCGGCATCCAAGTATTCACCGGGATCTTCCGGACCTGAACCGCAATTTCCGCCAATTGCTGTTGTCACTCCCATTCTCAACATACATTCAAATATCCCAGTATCAAAGCTGTCTCTTACATTATCATAGTCTCCTTCATGCATGTGAGCATCTATAAAGCCTGGAGCCGTCACCATACCATCCGCATCAATAGTGACATCGGCAGAAAGTCTTTTTTGCGTGATTTCTGCTACTTTTCCGTTATTAACTGCAATATTCAGCTTTGAATAAACTTTGTTTTTAGGGTCAATCACCAAGCTATTATTTATAGCAAGCTCCATTTTGACAACCTCCCTTTACAAAAGAATCAGTTCTCATAAAGGCGTTTAATTAAAGCATTTCGTACTTTATCAGATCCTCATATGTTTCTCTTCTTACAATAACTTTTGACTTTCCTTTGTTGACCATGACCAATGCCGGTCTCCTCAGCCTGTTATAATTGCTGGACATGGAATAGTTATAGGCCCCAGTGCCGTATACAGCCAGAATATCACCGGCTTCCAGTATCGGAGTCTTAAGATTCCTGATAAGAATATCCCCTGACTCGCAGCATTTCCCAGCTATAGTCACTGTATCAGTGCAGGATTCATTTACCTTGTTGGCCACTGATGCCTTGTATACAGCCTTATAGAGAGCATGTCTCGGGTTATCCGCCATTCCGCCATCTACACTTACGTATTTTCTTATTCCTTTTATATCTTTTATTGCGCCTATGGTATACAGTGTTATACCTGATTCGCCAACGATCCACCGTCCCGGTTCTATGATAATCCTTGGTCTCTTTAAGTTCTTAATAGAGCATTGCTCTTCTATAGTCTTCATCGTCACTTCAATGAAATCTACTATATCAACAGGTTTGTCCTGATCATGATCATAAACTCCAAAGCCGCCTCCCATATTCAGCTCTTCAATCTCCACACCAAGCTCCTGCTTGATTTGCAGTGCGAGAGTTGTCATAACCTTAACCGCTTCTCTGTATGCATCAACGCGGTAAATATTAGAGCCGATATGGCAGTGGATACCTGCAAAATGAATATTGGGGCACTTAAGTACCTCTTTTACTGCATTCAAAGCTACGTCATCATTAATTGAAAAGCCGAATTTAGAATCTATCTGACCTGTAGAAATATATTCGTGGGTATGTCCAGATACTCCCGGCGTAATGCGAAGCAGCGCCTTAATCTTCTTGCCGCTCTCATGAGCTAGCTCTTGAATAATGGCAATCTCATGATCATTGTCTATAACAAAACAGCCAATATTATTGTCAATAGCCAGCTTAATCTCATCAGGAGTTTTGTTGTTACCGTGAAAATAAATTTTTTCTGCAGGAAAACCGGCTTTTATAGCAGTGTACAATTCTCCACCAGACACCACATCAATACCCATTCCTTCTTCGCCTATAATCTTGTAAATGGCCAGATTGCTCATGGCTTTACTTGCGTACAATGCTTGCGTATCAGTATATTTATCCGTAAAATGCTCTTTTATCCTTTTGCACCTTTTTCGTATTTCGCTTTCACTTATAACATAAAGGGGCGTGCCATATTCCTTAGCCAGCTCAACAGCATCGCAGCCGTCAAAAACCAGATGCCCTTTTTCATTTTTTTCAATACATCCTTTTGAATCCATAGGAATCCCTCTTCTCATAGTACTGCACCCGTTTCAACATATTGGGTAGCGTATTTATTATAATTACATTAGCTCCTGCCTATACCTTCTGGTCTCTCTATTTTGGGTGAATCAGGGTGCTGCAGCCAGCAAGCTGCATTGTGTCCCATTCCGCATTCAGTCATTTCAGGCTGCATCATATAGCATACTTTCATTGCATACTTGCACCTGGCTGCAAAACCGCAGCCTTTTGGCGGCGAAAACAAATCAGGAGGTGTGCCTGTTATAGGTATAAGCTCCTCTTTGCTGCCCGAATCAAGCCTCGGTACTGACTTTAAAAGTCCCCAGGTATACGGGTGCTTGGGGTTATAGAATATGTCATCTATATTTCCTGCTTCCACAACCTTTCCTGCATACATGACTATTACCCTCTCGGCAATGTCGGCAACAACGCCTAAGTCATGTGTTATCAAGATTATGGAGGTATCTATCTTTTTCTTAAGCTCTTTCATCAAATCCAGTATCTGCGCTTGGATGGTAACATCAAGTGCAGTAGTAGGCTCGTCAGCTATCAATAGCTTTGGATTGCATGCTAGAGCTATTGCAATCATCGCTCTCTGCCGCATACCTCCGCTGAACTCATGGGGGTATTGATTTATCCTGCTCTCTGGGTTTGGTATGCCAACCAGCTTAAGCATTTCAACAGCTTTTTCCAATGCCTGTTTCTTCGATACTTTCTGATGCTGCATAACACCCTCAGCAATTTGTCTTCCCACCAGCATAGTCGGCGATAAAGAAGTCATAGGATCCTGGAATATCATCCCTATTTCCGAGCCCCTTATTGCTTCCATCTGCCTTCTAGTATAATTAGTTATGTCCTTCCCATTAAATATAATATTCCCTTTTTTGAACCTTCCTGGCGGCATAGGTATAAGCTTCATTACCGATTTTGCAGTTACGCTTTTGCCGCAGCCGGATTCTCCTACTATTGCAATTGCCTCAGCCTTGTACAAATCAAAGGTAACACCGCGTACCGCTTGGACTTCTCCTGCATATGTGTCAAAGGATACGTGCAAATCCTTGACTTCCAAAATCTTATTATTTTCCATTCTCTGCACCCCCCTACTTTCTAAGCCTTGGATCCAAAGCGTCTCTCAAACCATCCCCAAGAAGGTTAAGAGAAAGCATGGTCAAACTGATAAAAACAGCAGGTATAAAAAGTTCAAAGGGATATATTTCAAATACCTGAGCTCCTGTATTTGCCAGCTGCCCCCAGCTTGCAAGCGGCGGCCTTACACCTATGCCTATAAAGCTTAAAAATGCTTCATAAAATATCGCATTAGGTACTGCCATAGTCAAGGTAACTATTATAACTCCAAGTGTGTTTGGAATAAGATGTCTAAAAACCAATCTTTTAGAGCTTGCACCCAAGGTCTTGGCAGCAAGCACAAATTCCTGCTCTTTAAGTTGAAGCACCTGCCCTCTCACCAGTCTTGCCATTCTCAGCCAGCCGGTGATTGCAAAAGCTATGATTATGGGCATAATACCTGAGCCAACGACTACCATGATAAGTATTATGAATATTAGTTCTGGAATTGAAATCATTATGTCTACAAATCTCATGATAATCATATCAGCTTTGCCGCCCAAATAACCGGATACCCCGCCTACAATTATACCGACTAAGGATTCTATACCCGCTGCCGCAAGGCCTATGAACAGGGATACCCTTGCGCCCATCCAGACTCTTGCCCATAAGTCTCTTCCCAAGGAATCAGTGCCAAACCAGTGTACTTTGTCAGGTGACTGGTTCAAAAGCTCCAGGTTGGTTGAATTATATGTGAACTTCACCATATATGGTCCGATTACTGCCATTAAAGTGAAAACTGTCAATATTACAATCCCTGCCATTGCTATTTTGTTTTTCTTAAGTCTTCTCCATGCATCCTGCCAGTAAGTCATGCTTGGTCTGTTAATTGTCTCACTGTATTCCTCGTTGATACCCATATGGGTGAATAATTCCTTATTTATCTCAATCACTGCCATCCCTCCCCTATCTTGTAGCCCTTATTCTAGGGTCAACAAACCCATATATTATATCAACAATAAAGTTTAGTATTATGACAAAAGCTCCATAGAAAATCGTCAGCCCCAATACAAGCGTATAGTCCAGGCTCTGAATGCCGTTTACGTAGTGCTTCCCCAGACCCGGTATTGCAAAGATTTGTTCAATAACAAAGGTACCAGTGATTAGAGCTGCAGCAATAGGTCCCAGTACAGTAATAACCGGCAGTATTGCATTTCTTATCTGATGCTTCCAAACAATCTTATATACCGGAAGCCCCTTTGCTTCTGCAGTTAATATATAATCCTGTCCTGTAACCTCCAGCATGCTTGCCCTCATCAGCCGTGCAATCAACGCCAGCGTACTAAGTGCCAATGCAAAGGAAGGAAGTATTGTGTATTCGAATCCCTTCCATTGAGCAACAGGAAGCCAATTGAGCTTTATTGCAAAAACATACTGCAGCAATCCTCCAATAATAAAGCTTGGTACCGATACACCAATAACCGCAACAATCATACTCCCGTAATCCCAAGCCTTGTTATGGTTTAGCGCAGAAATAATACCAAGTAGAATACCTATTGGAATAGCAATCATTAATGCTCTTATACCCAGCTCTGCAGAATTTGGAAATGCATTAATTATAACCTGATTAACAGTCCTGTTCTTGAACTTCAGGGAGTAGCCCATATCGCCCTGCAGCAGATTCTTTATGTACTTGGCATATTGCACATATATTGGTTTATCCAGCCCATAGTATTTCATCATACTTTCCTTGATCTGTGGGGTGGTCTTTTCTGATGTGAAGGGATCGCCAGGTAAAACTCTGATTAGGAAGAATACAATTGTCGTCAATACCCAAATAGTAATAAGTGAAATAATGAACCTCTTTAAAATATACCTCAGCAAAAACAACACCTCCCGAAATAATAAATGTCCATCCCTTGTAATTTAGCATTACTTCCCAGGAAGCACCGAAGCTGAGGTCTTACCGGGCAGTATAATAAAAAAAGCAAAAAGGACAAGCCTTTCTGCCGAATTTCATTTACGAAAAATAAATGACGCAGCATACTGACAATTTCAAATCATCATAACAGAAATATCCCTGTCATGTGTGTTCCAAATTTCAGTACATTGATAGTTATAATGGTATTGAAAACTTATATATAAATATACGCCAACTTTTTAAGAAATCCTTCAAGAGCAGCAAATTTTTTTCTGATCAATTCAAAAAATATATTCTTCGAAAATATAGGCTTATTATATTTATATACGAATTTCTTTAGTTTAGAAAAGCAAAAAGCAGGTTTCCCTGCTTTTTGCTTTATTTTCCTTTATAACGAGTAGGAAAGTATAAATTTCATTAGTGTTCCACTTTCCGTAAACGAGTTTCAAGAAAGGCTTCCTTAACCGTTAAAATGCTTCAATATAAGCCTTTCTTATTTGTTTATAATCTTTTTTGTATCTCTTGCAATCATAAGCTCCTCATTTGTCGGTACAAGAAGTACTTTTACCTTTGAACCGGCTTTTGACAAGTCTACTTCCTTGCCTCTTACTTTATTCTTCGCTTCATCAAGTTCTATTCCAAGAAAACTCATATCCTTGCATACTGCACTTCTTATAAAGTCTGAATTTTCACCCAGGCCAGCTGTAAATATGATTGCATCTGCACCATTCATTATTGCAGCATATGCACCTATATACTTCTTGACCTTATGAACGTATACATCAAGAGCCAGCTTCGCCTTTTCGTTGCCATTATCCGCAGCTTCTTCCACATCTCTGAAATCGCTGCTTACACCGGATATGCCCAATACACCGGACTTCTTATTTAGCATATCATCAACCTTTGCAACGCTCATGTTTTCTTTTTCTGACAGATATTTTATTATTGCAGGGTCAATATCTCCTGACCTTGTTCCCATTGCAAGACCTTCAAGAGGTGTAAAACCCATGCTGGTCTCTACAGATTTGCCATACTTTACTGCTGCAATGCTAGCACCATTGCCCAGATGGCAGGTTATAAGCTTCAGCTGCTCTAGAGGTTTGCCAAGCATTTCTGCTGCTTTTTCCGAAACATATTTGTGGGATGTTCCGTGGAAGCCATATCTTCTAATTTTATACTTTTCATAGAATTCATAAGGTATAGCATATATGTATGCTTCCTTTGGCATAGTCTGATGGAAGGCTGTATCAAATACTCCCACCATAGGAACATTAGGCATTATATGCCTGCATGCTTCGATACCTATGATATTCGGTGGATTGTGCAATGGAGCTATTTCTATACACTCTTTCAGTGCACCCATTACATCTTCATCCAACATTACTGAATAAGCGAACTTCTCTCCTGCATGAACTACTCTATGTCCTACTGCAGCTACCTCTCCCATATCCTTTATAACACCATAGTTCTTATCTGTTAAAGCATCTACAAGTGTCTGCAGAGCCTCTTTGTGTGTTGGCATAGGTCTTTCTATTGTTATTTTGTCAGAATCCTTAGGTTGGTGCTTTAGAACCGAACCCTCAATTCCTATCCTTTCTGCCAGACCCTTTGCAATAACTTCTTCGTTTTTCATATCAATCAATTGATACTTCAACGATGAGCTGCCGCAATTAATAACCAGAATTTTCATTTAATATGTACCTCCCCGAAAAATAATATGTCCAGTAACCTTTTCTATATAAATAACATTTTTCCTGCTTTTTTTTGCAAAATAATTAACAAAGTATAGTATTCCCTCGAATGAAATCTTAATTATACATATGACTGTGCAAAATATGGTAAAATAGGATGTGAGGTTTCGGGGTTCCGAGGTTTCGGGATTCCGAGGTTGCGAGGTGTTAATGATG
Source organism: Clostridia bacterium (assembly GCA_035628995.1). Taxonomy (NCBI): domain Bacteria; kingdom Bacillati; phylum Bacillota; class Clostridia; species Clostridia bacterium. Next base: position 435,577 of record DASPIR010000023.1, read on the forward strand.
AAAACTGTAGGAATAATCTCTGAATACAATCCCTTCCATAATGGTCACAAATACCACCTTCAGGCTGCAAAGGAAGCCTGCGGTGCAGACTATGCCGTCTGCATCATGAGCGGCAGCTTTGTACAAAGGGGAGAGCCTGCCATATTTGACAAATGGTCAAGAGCGCGGATGGCTGTTATGAATGGAGCAGACCTTGTTATTGAGCTGCCCGTGGTGTATGCCTGTCAGCCTGCAGAAATATTTGCTTTAGGCGCAGTAAAGATATTGAACTCCATGGGAGTTATTGATTATATCTGCTTTGGCAGTGAGCTGGGGGATACTGATGCACTCCATGAGTTGGCAAAGCTGCTCCACAATGAACCGGACGCTTTTAAAAAGCTTCTCAAAGCTCAGCTGGATCAAGGTCTCTCATATCCTAAAGCAATATCAAATGCCCTGTCTTCTTATATGGGAGCCGAAGAACAATCAAATACCGATGATATATTGAGAAATCCCAATAATGTATTGGGGATAGAGTATATCAAAGCTCTGATGGCTTTGAGAAGCCGAATAGAACCTGTCGCTGTAAAACGCATTGCAAGCGAACATAATGATACAGGCATTACTGGTAATATTGCAAGTGCTACAGCAGTCAGAAATGAAATAAAAGAGAAGGGCATCTCAGAAAAGGTCAGACTGTCAGTGCCCCAAAATTCAATAGATATAATTGAAGCCAATATTACGTCAAACAGACACCCACTGTACCTGAATGACTTTTCCGATCTATTGCTTTACAGACTCAGGATGATTGAAGAAGCAGAGCTAAGGAAATACCTTAATGTCAGAGAGGGCATTGAATATAGGCTGAAGAAGTATGCACAGACCAGCTCCAACTGTGAAGAATTAATCGAAGCAGTCAGCACAAAGCGTTATACCAGAACATATATACAGCGGCTTCTCTGTCATCTGCTCCTTGATATGCAAAAGAATGACATAGCACTCTTTAAAGATCTGAATTGTCCTTCTTACATAAGAGTGCTTGCTTTTAATGAAAATGGAACTCGTCTAATAAAAGAGATGAAAGACCTATCCACCTATCCGGTTATTACGAAGGTGGCGGATTTCAAATGCCAAGATGAACGGATCACAAGAATGTTCGCTTATGATATATTATCTACTAACATTTACAATCTTGCATATAGAACCCCCGCTTATAAAAAGGGCTCGGAGGATTATCTCACTTCTCCGTATTATTATAAGGGGTAAAGGCCGCCTACCATTCATAATCCCATACTCCACTAAATATAAATATATAGACCATAATATTAATATTTAGAGGTATGTCATGAACAGGAATAATATCTCCACCTTTGTATATTCCATTATTTTCTGCCTTATTGTAGTCTGCATAATCGCATATCCCAGCGAGGCTTTCTCTGCCGCATCTGACGGCCTTAAGCTATGGTTCAATGTAGTCTGCCCTGCTCTTCTCCCGTTCTTTATCTGCGTTGAAATACTAATCGGCTTGGGGATAGTGAGCTTTTTCGGTTCCGCCTTCAAGCCGCTCATGCGACCTGTATTCAAGGTTCCCGGTGAAGGCTCCTTCGGTTTTTTTATGAGCATGTCCTCCGGATATCCTGTTGGTGCCAAGATTACCGCCAAGCTTCGTCAGGAAATGCTTTGTACACCTATTGAGGGGCAAAGGCTTTTGAGTCTATGCAGCACCTCAGGTCCACTTTTCATAATCGGTGCTGTTGCTGCCGGCATTATGAACAACCCCGCCCTTGGCTTCTTTCTTGCAGTTTCGCACTACTTATCAGCAGTAACAATAGGATTTCTAATGAGATATTATGGAAAAGACAAGGCAAACAATAGAAATGACCGTATATCTAATCCGATAGCAGATATGCTGAATTACAGACAGAAGGATGGACGTACTATTGGGGTGCTTATGGGAGACGCAGTAAAAAACGGAGTAAATCTTATACTTATGATTGGCGGGTTTATCATTTTCTTCTCTGTAATAACAAGCATGTTGAAAATATCAGGCTTTTTAAGCTTCTTTTCTATTATGCTGTCAAAGGCAATCCCTTTCGATACTGTTACCCCTGATATTATATCCAGCTTCCTTATAGGCTTCATGGAGGTCACAAATGGGGCCAAGGCATGCTCGGCACTACAAGTACCACTGATATATAAAACTATCATGGTAAGCTTTATGATAGGTTTTGGAGGGCTCTCTGTCAATGCTCAGGTAATGAGCATAGTTGCTGAAACAGATTTAAAATTCGGTATCTATTTTATTTTTAAAATAGTACAGGGTATTATAGCTGCGCTTTACTCATTTATTCTCTTTGCATGGTTTTCTAATCTTCAGGTTTTCAATCTGTATGAGACAGCTAATGCCGGTATGTGGGATACTGTCACAAATTCTAGCTGGATTAATGTTTTTATTGAATCTTCCATTAACATGCTGTTTATATTTGCCTTTATGCTGGTGGTTTTCATTATCAAAAACAAAAAAAGGCTTTTACATCAAAGCCTCTCCAGGTAAATCAATTCGTTCGATATTCCAGCTTAACTCTTGTGGTTCTTAAGCTCGTCTCTATTGCTTCTTATAGTTTCTATAACGCCTGCTGCATGCTTTTCAAGCTCTGCCAGCAGCTCATCTGCATAAGCTTTGGAGCCAAGCCTTATTTTTTTAGCATCAATTTGAGCAGCTATTATTAATTCCTTAGCTTGTTCACTTGCCTTTTTCATTATATCGCTTTCGTCAATGAGCTCCTGAATCTTCCTGTCTGCTTCTCTCCTAAGGATTTCCGCCTCTTTCTCAGCTTCTGCAAGAACCTTTTGGCGTTCGTCCTTAATTTTTAACATCTTTTCTTCGCTTTCCCGTCTTAGGGCTTCTGCCTCTTTCTTTGCTTCAATAAGGATCTTCTGTCTTTCTTCCTTAATCCACTGTGCCTGCTTTATCTCGTCAGGCAGCTTAATTCTTATATCCCTGATAATTTCAAGCAATTCTTCCCTATTTATCATAGTCTTACTTGACAAAGGCAGGTTCGGCGCCTTTTCCAAAATATCCTCAAGTGCGTCAAGTAGCAACATAACCTCCATAATACCAACCTCCCATATATTTCGCGAAAAACATTTTACATTAATAATTCAAGTTTCGCGTAAATGTTTCCTTGATTTTCATTGAATTCGCACTATACCCGATGTAATTCCCTAAGTGCGTTCAATATAGGTTAAATCTTTTTGTATATTTCTTCTTCTATCATTTCTGGTACCAAGCCTCTTATGCAGCCCCCAAGCCGTGCCACTTCCTTTACCAGGCTGGAGCTTAAATATGAGTATTTGCTGCTTGTCATCATAAATACTGTTTCTATCTCCGGATTCAGTTTTTTATTCATAAGAGCCATCTGAAGTTCGTATTCAAAATCCGAAACAGCTCTTAAGCCCTTTACAATTGCATTGGCATTCTTGCTCTTGGCATATTCTATCAACAGTCCTGAAAAACTGTCAATTTCAAGATTTTCAATGGAGCTGCAGGTTTTTTTTATTATTTCCACTCTTTCTTCCACCGAAAAAAGTGGTTTTTTATTTGGATTATTCGACACTGCAACTATAACCTTGTCAAAAAGCTTCGCTGATCTTTGGATTATATCAATATGCCCATTGGTAGCAGGATCAAAGCTTCCAGGGCAAATTGCAATTTTCAAGCTTACTCCTCCTTCTGCTGCGTTTGCATATTAATTGCATAGAACGATAGTGTTGTATTCCCATATTTCTTACTGCAGTACATATTTAGCTTGCCCAGGCTTGATGGCATCTCATCCCTTGAATCATGCTCTACAATAATCGAACCAGCTTGCGCAAGTATATTATGCTTATCTATCTCCTCTAAAGCATTCTGCGCCAATCCGACGCTATACGGAGGATCAATGAATATTATGTCAAACTTCTTATTGTGCATGTAAAGCTTGCTTATTCCTGTGGAATAGTCCGTATTGAAGACTTCCACGTTATCATTTATATTTAAGTGCTCCAGGTTTCCCTTCAGCACCTTTATGCTTTTTATGTCAGTATCTATAAAGACCACATGCCCTGCTCCGCGGCTCAACGCTTCTATACCTATGCCCCCGGTGCCTCCGAACAAATCCAGAAAAACACTGTCAATTACAGTATCCCCAAGTATATTAAACAAGGATCCTTTGACTTTATCCGAGGTAGGTCTTATATCCATTCCCTCTATGCGGTCAAGTCGTCTTCCTCTAAACTCTCCTGCAATAACTCGCAAAGGACTAACCTCCTTTTTTCCAATTACATTTTAACATAAATACTATTATTATACAAAAATATATTTATATTTTATCGAATTTTGGAGTTTTTAGCAATGTCTCCGCTCCAATATCCAATCTAGTATCAAAACAGCTAGGCTGGATATCTGCCTAATACAATATTAGAATTTTAGTGTGATTTGTGTGAATAAAAAAAATCATATTGAACACCATATATCTTAGGGATGTTAGTTAATTGTGGGTTTGAGACTTTGTCTCACATTCAACTATATTTCCCCATAGAGCTCTTCCTTCAATTTCTCCTCTCCCGATACTGGTGTCAATCGCTTTAGCATTAGGCTAATATGTGTATTGTCACCAGTATTTTTTATTAGTTTTAAAAAAAGGGCGTTGACCTTGTCGGCCAACGCCTTTTATTGCCTTATCTTCTTCCTGACATGCTTCTTTCTGCTGTTTCAATCATTCTTCTTACCATTTCTCCGCCAACCTTGCCGCACTCCCAGGATGTTTTATCTCCATTATAGCCAGTAAGATCTGTTCCTAATTCAGTTGCAATCTGATCCCTGAAAGTCCTTAAAGCAGCTTTTGCCTCTGGTACCAGATTCCTGTTTGATGAACCTGATGTAGTATTTCTTTGCATATGTAGCACCTCCTGTTTGTTTTTGCTTAGTATAAACCACATTGGTCCAATCAATTTAAGTCCTGTATGCATGATGCAATAAAAGGATTTTATGTGATTTATGTACTATTAATTTACTCTATTTGTGATTTTTTAAACTCTGTAATTTATGTTAACGAAGGAAAAAATGTAACACAAATCCTAACATATGCAAAGGCTGTTTTCAAATACCTCGCACCTTGAACCCCGTACCAATTAATCTAATTCAAGGTTATCTCATCCAATATTTTCTGGAACCTGTTGTCCAGTATGGCTTTCATCCTCTTGTATTCATCATCTGAAAGCTTATCCTTTTCATATATGTATTCTACCGCATTTCTAGAAAGCTTAAGAAGTTCAACATCACGGAATATATCAGCCAGCTTAAAGCCAGGCAGTCCATGCTGTCTTTGCCCTAATATTTCACCGCTTCCCCTAAACTCAAGGTCTTTTTCAGCTACCTCAAACCCATTTTCAGTTTTCGTCATGTACTTAAGTCGTTCCCGTGCTGCCTCACTTTTGGTATCAGATATTAGTATGCAGTAAGACTGGTGCCCGCCTCTGCCTACCCTGCCCCTCAACTGATGCAGCTGCGCCATGCCGAATCGGTCGGCATCCTCTATCACCATTATGGTTGCATTGGGGATATTCACTCCTACTTCTATTACTGTAGTAGAAACAAGTATTTGTGTCTCCTTTTCCCTGAAGCTTCCCATTACCTCATTCTTTTCATCAGCCTTCATTTTTCCATGAAGCAGACCCACTCTATAATTCTTAAAAAACTTTTCTTTTATCTCCTCGCTGTATTCCACAGCTGAGTTTAGCTCCAGCTTCTCAGATTCCTCTACAAGGGGGCATACGAAATATGCTTGCCTTCCAGAATCAAGCTCCTTTTTGACAAAATTCATAAGCCTTTCCTTCTTGGCAGAATCTATGAAAAATGTGTCCACCTTTTTTCTTCCCGGAGGCATTTCATCAATAATCGATACATCAAGGTCTCCATATACAATAAGCGATAGTGTCCTTGGTATTGGAGTCGCCGTCATTACCAGCATATCAGGGTTGTCTCCCTTTGTGGAAAGCACCGCCCTTTGCCTTACTCCGAACCTGTGCTGTTCATCGGTTATGACAAGCCCAAGCTTTTTGAAACTCACACTATTTTGTATGAGCGCATGAGTACCTACCACTATGTCTATATCTCCCAACTGCAAAGCAGTCAACACGCTTTCTTTTTCCTTTGCATTCATGCTTCCCTTAAGAAGTCCGATGGTTATGCCAGTATCCTTGAAAAGCTGGGCAAGAGTCAGCATGTGCTGCTCAGCAAGGATTTCAGTAGGTACCATCATTATACCCTGATATCCGCTCCTTACACATTTGAAGAGCGCAAGAGCGGCAACTGCTGTCTTTCCTGACCCTACATCACCCTGTACCAGCCTGTTCATGACATTTGAACTTTCCATATCCTTGCTCACTTCTTCAAATACCCTCAGCTGCGCTGAAGTAAGCTTGAAAGGCAGCTTTGAAATAAACTGCTGTATTTCATCTGTTTTATCAAAGCTTATTCCTGTCTTCCCCTCGTTGCTAATCTTTTTTATATGTATCAGGCCGGACTGCAGCATAAAGAACTCTTCAAAAATAAGTCTTCTTCGTGCCATCTCCAGCTTATCTAGAGTTTCGGGGAAATGGATGTTATTAATACAGAAGTTTATTTCAGCCATCCCATACTTTTTCCGGAGCTCCTCGGGAAATACATCTGTAAGCTTTTCATTTATTTGCTGCAATGAAGAATATAATGCTTTCCTGATGTCCTTCTGAGACAGGCCTTCTGTAAGTGAATAGTATGGAGCTATCCTCATCAGATTTACACTGCCCCCGACCGTCACCCTCTCATATTCCGGTGTTTCCATGACCAAGTCCTTGCCTATACGTTTGACTTTACCGTGAAGCAGGACTTCGTCGCCCTCTTTAAAGGTATTTTTGACGTACCTGTTGTTAAACCACACCACATTCAACTTTCCTGTGTCATCAAATACCGAAAGCTTTGTAATTATAATCCCGCTCTTTGCCCTGCCTTCCTGAGCCTTCCCTGAAGTTTTCACTCTGACTGTATAGCTTTCCTCAGGCTGCAAATCCTTAATATTTGTCGTCTGGCTCTTATCCTTATATCCTCTTGGGTAGTATTCAAGCAAATCCTCTATAGTGTTTAGGCCAAGCTTATTGAAAAGCTTGGCCTTTACTGGTCCTATTCCCTTTATATTTTTTATGGAAACGTCCAAATAACTCATTTGTAAACCTCGAAATTTTATTCTACTGAGAGTATATAGTAGTACAGCGGCTGCCCGCCGAAGTGCAGCTCTATTTCGCAGTCCTTATAATACTCACCGATTTCTTCTGCCAGTTTCTGCGCTTCCTCTTCAGCCACATCATTGCCATAATATATCGATATCAATGATGAATCTTCATCAATCATTTCTTTTAGTATTTTTTTACTTACTTCCAGAGTGTCTTTGCCTACGCCTTTTATTTTTCCTTCGACCATGCCAAGTATATTGCCTTCTTCTATGTTTATGCCATCATAGTTGGAATTCCTTACTGCGTAGGTTACAAGTCCAGACCGAACACTTGATATGGCTTTTTCAATCTTCTTGGTGTTTTCCTCAATACTCTTGTCATAGTCAAGTGCCATAAGTGCAGATATTCCCTGTGGAATGGTCTTTGTAGGAGCAACCACAACGTTTTTCTCTGCCAGGGACTTGGCTTGGTTGGCAGCAAGTATGATATTGCTATTGTTAGGGAATATGTATACCGTCTCTGCATTTACTTTATTCACACTGTTCAATATATCCTCAGTACTTGGGTTCATGGTTTGTCCACCCTCTATTATCTCACTTGCTCCCAAGTCCTTGAATATGTCTGAAATCCCATCTCCCATTGCAACGGTTACTGCCCCATACTTTTCCTTAGTTTCAGGAGCTTCCTTGATTACTTCTCTTGAGGCTTTATATTCCTCTTCTTTAAACAGCAGCTCTCTGTGCTGCTCCCTCATATTATCAATCTTTATCTTTGAAAGCTCACCGTAGACTAGTGCCAGCTCCAACACCTTACCTGGGTTGTTGGTATGTATGTGCACCTTTAAGAGATTTTCATCCCCTGCTACTACCAATGAATCTCCAAGAGGTGCAACCTCGTCTCTATACGCTTCCAGATTGACATCTTTGCCTTTTATAAAGAACTCAGTGCAATATCCAAAATTTATTTCCTCTGCTTTAAATACCGGCCTTATTGCTTCGTAATCCTTCTGTTCTATTTCAGCAATCTGCTTCAATTCAAGCAGTTCGCCTGTTTTCAATGCATGATACATGCCTTCAAAAATATATATAAGTCCTTTTCCTCCTGCATCAACTACCCCTGCATTCTTTAGTACAGGAAGCAACTCAGGAGTTTTGTCCAGTACTTGGTTTGCCTTGCTTATGATTTCAGCCAAAAATAATTCTGTATCCTTGAAATTGTCGGAAATCTTCACAGCATGCTCCGCAGTCTCTCGAATAACTGTGAGTATAGTACCCTCAGTGGGTTTCATTATTGCTTTGTAGGCAGTGTTGGAGCCTTCCATAAGTGCGTTTGCCAGAGCTTTTGAATCTACACTGCTTTGATTTTTTAAAGCCTTTGCAAAGCCTCTCCAAATCTGTGAAAGTATGACTCCGGAATTTCCCCTCGCGCCCATCAACGATCCGTTGGAAACAGCATCAGCTATCGTGTGGACTTCATTGTCCTTAGCTGTTTTAACTTCCCTTACAGCAGACTGCATTGTAAGAGACATATTCGTACCTGTATCACCATCAGGTACAGGAAATACATTTAAGGCATTTACAGGTCCTTTATTATTTTCCAGATTGTTTGCACCGGATATTATCATATTCTTAAGTTGCATACCATCAATATTTTGTGTTGACAAGATCTGAACCTCCCTATTCAAATTCGAGCCGACGAATTTGCGCGCCGATTTTGGTCACGCCTGCGTGACAATTACCTTTACAAAATCGTGTGCATCCGCGGTCGGTTTATCATATTAAGCAGAGTATTCTGCGCGATATGATAACCTATACTCTGACGCCCTGTACATTGATATTGACTTTCTTTACCTTAAGACCAGTCAGATTTTCCACAGTATATTTTACCTTACTGATTATGTTATCTGCAACAGTTGATATTTTCGTACCAAATTCCACAACTATATATAAATCTATGCTTATTTCTTCACCTTCTGCAGCAACTTTCACGCCCTTAGCAAGGTTGTCTCTTTTCAGAAGCTCAACCAAACCGTCTTTTGCATTCTTACTGGCCATTCCGACCAATCCGTAGCATTCAGTAGTTGCAAGTCCCGAAATGCTAGCCAAAACATCTTCCGATATATTGATCTCACCATACTGAGTTCTGTATTTGGCAGACATGCGATCTCCTCCCGCTTTTTATTTATAACGCACAGGAAAGTATAGATTTCATTAATTTACCACTTTCCGTAAGTGCATTTTATAAAAGGCTCCCTTAATTTATTATTTGAAGCCTTTTATATATTTTATATTATATGTTTATATAGTTCAACAAATAATATAATAAACATTAGATATCCATACGTTTTGCGAAAAAAAACATGTGCTTTTCATTAAGATTTCACAGTATAATCAATGTATATACATTGATGCTTTCAATATAGTAAATAATACTATAAATTAGGTAGTAAAGTAAAGTACTAAAGGACTTGTCCGAATATGATTCATACTTTGAATTTAAAATATAAAATGGTTTTCACAAAATGTATGGTTGCCATTTATATAACATTATGTTAAAATATTATTGTTTTTATGAAATTAAAAATACTATAAAAATGCTTGAAAATAAATGACAGAACGAATTATACTAAGGTTAAATTTGTCATGTGTAATTTGAGGCTCATTTCCGAAGGAGGTGTATTTCATGGCAAGGCATTGCGAAGTTTGCGAAAAAGGTATGATTACTGGAAACAAGGTAAGTCACTCTAACAGACATACTCGTAGAATCTGGCTGCCGAACATCAGGACTGTGAGAGCTATTGTAAACGGCACTCCACAGAAATTGCATGTATGCACTAGGTGCTTAAGATCAGGTAAAGTACAGAGAGCGGTGTAATTAAAGGCGCGGAAACGCGCTTTTTATCTTTTTTGTATTACCATCTAATGAGAAACGCTCCAATGCATATTAGGCATATTGCCGAAAACATCACCCATCCAATTGTTGGGACCATAACAGCAAAGAGTATTCCCAAGCCTATGCAGAAAGCTAAAAATCCAATCAGTCTTTTCTTTCTCAAAAAACTCATAAAGCAACCTCCCCCCTATATGCTATATAAAGAAACAGTTGTACAGCAGGTATCCAATCATTGCGATAGCTGCCACAACTACAAAATACCATAGGAACATAGGTATGAACCTGGAAATCAGGAAAACAGAAAGAATGATACATAAGCAGCCAGCATATCTCTTATAAGTATATCTCATCATTAATCCCCCTAGCTTTGCTTTCGCAAAACATACATTAATCAGCCCAAAAACGAATAAAACCCTACACTATATAATACTAATGTAGAGTCATAATTGACACAGAAATATATATATTTTTGCTTATATGTCATCCTGAACAAAGTGAAGGATCTTCGACCCTTGTGGAATACTTGAGAGCTCTTGATGGGTCATCCTCACAGGTATAAGATTCTTCGTAAACTCAGAATGACTCAGGCGTAGCGCTGACGCTATTTTCTTATCATTCACGGAAAGATAACTGGTAACTAATCTAATCTTCAGACTTGATGACTAATAAATACCCCTTCTTTATGCTTACCTCCACTGTATTGTCTTCGAAGTAGTTGCTCACTCCATATGGATCACCCAGCTCCATTTCCGCATCCTTCAACTCATAATGGGCTCCTCTTGTGCATATACCCTCTACTTTTTCAGTAAAAGGTATAAGAGAGAAAAAGTCTCCTTTTTTGCCCTCTAAGGAAATCGAATCCCTTATCATGTTTATATGGTTTTTATTATCCATCATGCTGATTGGGATGTTTCTTTCGATGCCAAGCTTTAAGAGGGAAATATTCGCTATCATATGGTCAATCCTACTCCCGGTCGCTCCCAAAAGAACTATTTCTGTTGAGAAAGTAAGAGCAAATTCTACACATAAATGGGTATCTGTCTTATCCTTGTCCTGTGGGAACTGTATAACCTCTACTCCCTTTTTTTTATAATATTCAATATACTGGGCTGCGGAGGAATCCATATCTCCCATTATTACGTCAGGAGTAAGCTTCATATTTATTGCATGCCTTGTACCGCCATCTGCGCAGATAATACGATCCGCAGACTGCACAATATCATGACAGAAGTTGTAATCGTATATTTCACCACTGCTTATGATAACAGTCTTCATGTTTATCTACTGCCTGCTTCCTTCATCATTTTTATCGCTGCAGGTATATCCTTGGAATTGAAAACTGCTGACCCCGCGACTATTACATTCGCTCCGCTCTCCACAACCCTGCCAACATTGTCCTGACCTACTCCTCCATCAACCTGCAAATCAACCTTAAGTCCTTTGCTATCTATGAGATTTCTTACTCTTGAAATCTTCTCGTAAGAAGAATTTATGAATTTTTGCCCTCCAAAGCCGGGATTTACGCTCATAATTAAAACCATATCCAAATCGTCAAGCACGTACTCCAAAGCATTGATAGGTGTGGCTGGATTAAATGCAACTCCTGCTTTTTTACCCTCACCCTTTATCATTTGTATCAGTCTATGAAGATGATTGGTTGCTTCTGCATGCACCGTTATGATATCAGCACCACTGGCTGCAAAATCCTTGATATAAAGCTCAGGGTTCTCTATCATCAAATGTACATCAAATATAAGGCGGCTCTTAGTCCTTAGGCTTTTAACCACAGCCGGGCCAATAGTAATATTCGGAACAAAATGCCCGTCCATAACATCCACATGAAGCCAATCAGCCCCTGCTTCCTCAACTATCCCAACATCTCTCTCCAGGTTCGCAAAGTCTGCTGCCAGAATGGATGGTGCTAGCTTAATCATTTAATACCTCCTGATCTTCTTCAATTCATTTAATAGCGATATATAGAAATCATATCTAATTTTATTTATTCTGCCTTCCTCTACTGCATCCTTTACCCCGCATCGAGGCTCTTTATCATGTACGCAGTTAAGAAAATAGCAATTCTTGAAATCCTCAAATTCGGGGAAGCAGCCTTCCAGCTTAGAAAGCTCCAATTCACCTATTTCGAAAGAAGTGAAGCCCGGAGTATCTGCTACCATACCTCCCTTTTCAAGCTTAATAAGCTCCGCATGTCTGGTGGTATGTGTGCCCCTGTCAATCTTCTTGCTCAAATCACCGGTCTTAAGCGCCAGCCCTGGTTGTATACTGTTTAAGAGTGATGACTTACCAGCTCCGGATGGGCCTGCAAAAACCGAAATCTTATCCTTAAGCATTTCTTCCAGCTGCTCTATTCCTGTACCTGTTTTAACACTTGTTGTGATTACCTTATATGGAACGCTTTCCAGCATTTTTACTACTTCCAGATAGTTCTTTTCTTCATCCATGTCAATTTTATTAATGCATACCACAAGATTCAGCTTCTTATATTCTGAGTATACGAGAAACTTCTGCATAAGCGTCATGTTGATATCCGGCTTTTTAGCTGCAAATACAATAATCACCTGATCAATATTGGCAACTGTAGGTCTTATTAGCTGATTTTTCCTCTCAGAAATACCAAGTATATAGCCTTGAAGACTGTTAGGGTCACCCTCAATCTCAACATGGTCTCCTATTAGTGGTGTTATTTTCTCATTTCTGAATCTACCTCTGGCACGGCACTCATATATTCCATCGACTGTATCTACATAGTAGAAGCCTCCGATGCCTTTTATTATAACACCCTTCTGCATGTTTTCCCTACTTTCAATCGTATTCTTTAGAAGCTGTGAGCCTTACTTTTATACAGGCTGTCATTAATATAAATCTCAAAAGTGACTTCACCCTCTCCACTTATCGGAATCTCCAGCTGTTTTTCGGAGGATTTGTGAATACTCTCATATATTCTGCTGCTTATTTCGTTCTGCACCTTATAAACAGTAACCTTCATGCTTTCAAGATTCTGCGGCAGAGGAAATATAAGCTTTGTATTAGTTCCGCTCGTCTCCTGCTTTAGGCTGTTCACTACAAAATCCACAACACTTTTTCTAGTAACATCGCTGCCGGGCTTTATACTCTGTTCCAATACCGCGTCTGCAGGATATTCACTGCTGCTTCCAGGAGTAATATTTCCTAAAATAAGATCTTTAACAATAAGATCAGTCTTAACCTCTTCAATTCCTAGTCCAACGTAAGTTGGCATTACAAATTTCTCAGGTCCTATGCTTATTGCATATTCTATTGTTGTGCCCTCTTCCACGCTGATGCCTGCTGCTATACTCTGTCTTATAACAAACCCGTTGGGGTATTCGTCGTATTCCTGTTCAAATTTGCCTTCTGCAAGACCTTCCCCTTCCAGTATCATTTTAACTTTATCATAGCTTTCGCCTACTAAATTGGGTACGACAACCTTTCTGGGACCTTTACTCACAACGACCCTTACAGGGTTGGTTATTTTGTTCTTTTCGTTGGGTTTAGGATTCTGACTGATTATTTTGCCTTCAGCGATCTCCTTGTTGAATACCCGCTCAGTTACTTCAAGTATAAGGGTTGAAGCTCCAAGCTTCTCCTTTGCTTCATTCTCATTTATGCCAATAAGATCAGGCACTTCCACTTCCTTTACGGCAAAGAGACTATTTACAAACAGTACTCCTCCGCCTACCAGCAAGGCTAGCAGCAGTCCACCGACAATAGCCGCTATTAGAAATCCTATATTTCTCTTTTTCTTTTTGACAGGGTTTTCACTGCCTCCCTGGATTGTGGGTATTGCATCTACAGAATAATCATCAATAACCAGCTTTCCCTCTTTAACTTCTGCCCTGCTGCTTGCTTCTTCCTGTGTCTCAGATGCAACATCCATGTCTATAATCTTTATAGGTTCAAGCACCCTGGTATTCTCATCAGTAAACTTGTTTTTCTTCACAAAATCCCCATTGGGCATAACCAGAGATTGTCTCAGATCATTAATAATTTCTGAAGCACTATTGTACCTCCTGGAAACTTCTTTTTCCATACACTTTAATATTATAGCCTCTATGGCTCTTGGTATTCTTGAGTTGATTTTCGAAGGAGGCAAAGGCTCCTCCTGTATATGCTTCAATGCGACAGCAATAGGAGAATCACCTTCAAAGGGCAATCTCCCGGTAAGCATTTCATACATTACAACTCCAAGGGAATATATATCTGACTTTTCATCGGTATAGCCGCCCCTTGCCTGTTCAGGTGCAAAATAGTGCACAGAGCCGATTACATTGCCGGTATTTGTTATTGTACTTGAAGACACAGCTCTGGCAATACCAAAATCCGTCACTTTTACCGAGTTATCTTCTCTTATTAATATATTGTGAGATTTTATATCCCTATGCACTATATGATTTTTATGAGCATGGTCCAATGCATAGCATATCTGAATTGCAATATTTGTAGCATATTCAACGCCTAGAGTTCCCTTGCTCTTGATAAGCTCTTTAAGGGTCTGCCCTTTGATGTACTCCATGACTATATAGTAGTTGCTGTTTTCAGTTCCTACATCATATATTCCTACTATGTTCGGATGAGAAAGACTGGCTGCTGATTGAGCCTCTCTTCTGAATTTCTTAACGAACTCCTCATCCTCTGTAAACTCTGACCTCAGTACTTTTATCGCCACAAATCTATTCAACAGCCTGCATTTGGCCTTATATACCAATGCCATTCCGCCGCCACCGATTTTTTCCATTACTTCATATCTATCTCCCAATACTCTACCTACCATAATAGTCACCTCCTTTACACATCTGGATAACCACTGCTGTAATATTGTCAAAACCGCCGCTTTCCTTAGCTTTGCTGACTAGAAGCTCGCAGGCTTCATTCAAATCAGAGGCGTTCGCTATTGCATTAACCATTTCCTCTTCATGCACCGCATTTGACAACCCATCAGTACAAATTAAAATAAAATCCCCATCCTGCATGTCGCACTGGCTTATATCAGGCTCCAGGGTGTATTCCGTTCCCAGTGCCCTTGTAATGACATTCTTCTGTGGGTGATTGTTCGCTTCCTCAGGCTTTATAGTGCCCGCTTTAATAAGCTCCGCAACTAGTGAATGGTCCTCCGTAAGCCTTGATATAACCTTCTCTCTAATAAGATACACCCTGCTGTCTCCTACATGTCCAATATAGAGTCTGCGGTCTTTCGCAAGCACCATTGACAGTGTAGTACCCATACCCAGGCAGTTGCTTCTAACTATTGAAGTCTTGTAGACCTTATCATTGGCATGCAATATTGCATTCCTTATCAAGTCTTGGATTTCTCTATCGCCAAGCTTAAGCGTTTCAATACTATTTTTTATAAAAGCGGCTATTTCCTGCACCGCCATGGAACTGGCAACTTCTCCGGCATTATGGCCGCCCATGCCATCAGCAACAATATGCAAATATGAATTTTCGATACCTTGAAGCTTCTCACACAAAAAGCTGTCCTCATTTATCTTTCTAACCAGACCTATGTCTGTCTTGCCGACTGACCTCATCAAATCACCTCTAAATATATACTTCAAAAGCATATCATTCTGCAAAATATTTCGACATAATATGAAAAAACCCTCTAAGAAATTTTATATTTGTTTCGCGTTTCGGGTTTCGCGTTACGCGATTTAAGAAAATTCTTCGAAGCATGTACGGGCGAACAGTGTTCGCCCCTACCTTATTCATATCTCATATCTAATGCTCCCGCACATACTTCTGTCTGAGCTGACCGCAGGCTGCATCTATTTCGCTGCCAAGCTCACGTCTTATGGTCGTCTCAACTCCGAAGCCCTCTAGAGCATTCTTAAAGGCATTTATCTTTTCTTTAGACGCTTTTACAAACTCTTTTCCTTCCACCTTGTTTACAGGAATAAGATTGACATGGCAAAGCATTCCTTTTAGCAGTGTCCCCAAATCATGAGCATCTTTAGAACTGTCATTGACGTCTTTTATCAAGGCATATTCGAAAGTCACTCTCTTATTTGTTACTTTGATATAATATCTGCAGGCTTCCATGAGCTTTTCAATGTTATATTTATTGTTCACAGGCATTATTTTACTTCTTTTTTCTTCATCGGCTGCATGCAGTGATATTGCAAGAGTGCATTGCAGGTTTTGATCCGCAAAATCGAGTATTTTGGGGACTATGCCCGAGGTTGACAGTGTAATGTGCCTCTGTCCTACATTCAGTCCTTTGCTGTGGTTTATCATCTTAATAAACTTCATAACCTGTTCATAGTTGTCAAAAGGCTCTCCAGTACCCATTAGCACGATATTTCCAATCCTCTCGCCTATATCCCTGGAAACAGCCATTACCTCCTCCAGCATTTCTCCGCTGCTCATTGACCTTACCAGGCCTCCTACAGTCGAAGCGCAGAACTCACAGGACATCCTGCAGCCAATCTGTGTGGATATGCATATGGTTTTACCGTAGCTGTACTCCATAAGCACACACTCCACTGCATTTCCATCCTCCAAGCAAAGCAGGTACTTTCTTGTATTATCTATCTTAGAGTGCTGCATTGCCTCTATCCGTGCCCTTCCTATATAAAAATCCCTTTCAAGAAGCTCAATAATACTCTTGGATAGATTGGTCATATCACCAAAGGAGGCAGTATCCTTGTAAACCCACTCAAAAATCTGTCCTGCCCTGAACTTTGGCAATTTGTTATCTTCAACATAGCTCTCAAGCTCATCATAACTCAAGTCCTTGATATTTCTTTTGTTCTCCATATAATCACTACCTCTTTCTCATTTTGGCAATAAAGAATCCATCAGTGCCGTGGGTATTTGGAAAAAGCTCCAGATAACCCGTATACGCGCTTTCACATACTAAGTTTTCCGGTATTTGTCCTATTATACTTTCCAGCTGAAATTGTTGGCTGCGAGACAAGAATTCTTTCACAACCTCTAAGTTTTCAGTCTTATTTATGGTACAAGTGCTGTAGATGAGTATTCCTTCAGGCTTTACATATTTTGAAGCCATTTCTAGCATTTCCCTCTGCAGCTTAGCTAATTCCCTGAAATCATCCTGCTTCTTTTTCCACCTAAGGTCCGGCTTCCTTCTCATTACTCCCAGACCGCTGCAAGGTGCATCCAAAAGCACTCTGTCAAATTTCTCCAAAGATTCCTCATCCAGCAGCATTGCATTATAAAGCTCCGTCCTCACAATGCCAATACCAAGCCTGCTGCAGCTTTCCTCTATCAGCTTGAGTTTATGAGGATGAACATCTCTTGCCACTATTTCCCCCTGATTCCCCATAAGCTCAGCAATATGAGTTGTCTTGCCTCCAGGCGCGCTGCACATGTCTAGTATCCTTTCACCGGCTTTAGGATCAATAATATGAGCTACTAGCATCGAGCTTTCATCCTGAACCTGATAATAGCCTTTCTTGAAGGAATCCTTGCCTTCAATAGAAGAGGTTCCTCTGATGTGTATCGCTTCAGAATTATAGCTGCCTTCTTGACAGTCAATATTCTCTTCAGAAAGCATCGTCAAAAGCTCTTGTTTGTTTATCTTAAGCCTGTTGCAGCGTATCGTGAAGGGGGGTATTTCATTATTGGACTTTAAGAGGTCCTCAGTGAAATTCACACCAAAATCCTTCACCCATTTTTTAACCATCCACTCAGGGTGGGAGTAAAACACTGACAGGTATTTTATACTTTCCTTTTCCCTATCGGGATACTCCAGCTTCTCCTTATTCCTGCTTATATTCCTCAAAACGCCATTTACAAACTTTACAGTGCCCTCATTCCCACGTTTTCTGGCAAGCTCAGCACTTTCATTGCACACTGCGGAGTCCGGCACTCTATCAAGGAACAGCAGCTGATATATTCCACATCTAATAATATCCTCAATCCATGGCTCAATCTTATTCTTCTTCACAAACTGCGATTTCACCCAGTCTATTCGCGTAAGGTTTCTCAATGTCCCATTTACTATCTCAGTCACCAGAGCTTTGTCAAGCTTCAGAAGACCACTCTTATCCAATTCCTGCTTTATAGCAATATTTGAATAAGCCCCCTCCCTGAGGACCTTATAAACAACTGAAACAGCCGCATCTCTCGCTATGTCAATTTTTTTCATACGTCACGCTCCGATTCATAAAAAGCTACAGATAGTAATATACCTACCTGTAGCTTTAAATATTATAGTTCTAATCTCTTCTGCCTCTTAAAACAAAAAGCCTTATAAGCTGCATGATAGCTGCGAAGGTTGCTGCAACATAAGTAAGGGCTGCAGCTCTTAGAACTTCTCTTGCCGGTCCAATTTCATTGGATGGAACCAGTCCATTGCCTTCCAAAAGAGCGATTGCCCTACTGCTGGCATTGAATTCTACTGGAAGTGTTATAACCTGAAAAGCCACAGCAGCAGAAAAGAGCAGTATTCCAATGTTTATAAGGTCTATCCAGTTGAAAATGAATCCCCCGATTATGAAAAGCCAAGAAGCCTGAGAACCAATGGAAGCTACTGGTGCTATAGCATTTCTGACAATCAGCGGTGCATATCCCTCCAGATGCTGTATAGCATGGCCGCACTCATGGGCTGCTACCCCGACAGAAGCAAGGGAATTGCTGTTATACACATCCTGTGACAATCTTAATACCCTTTTCCTGGGATCATAGTGATCAGACAGTCTTCCTCCCACAAGCTCTACCGGTACATCCTGAAGTCCATTGGCATCCAAAAGCCTTCTGGCTACATCAAATCCGGTATGTCCGTAGCTATTTCTTACCTTAAGGTATTTGTTGAAGGTGGATTTTACCTTTGACTGCGCATATGCAGCAAATATCATTGCAGGTATTAATAATATAAAAGTAGAATCGTAAAACATTTGTATTTCCTCCTAAATAACTTTATTGTAGTATTGTGCCCGTCTCTATATCATGCCCTCGCAGATATGCTTCAACGCTCATACGCTTTTCGTTCTCAAACTGTAATTCTGTTATTTTAAGGCTTCCTATACCACAATTCACGACTATGCAGCCACTTTCCAAATTAACTATACTGCCCCATTTGTCATGTTTCTCACCGCAATCAAAAGCTTCTGCGCCAATAATCTTAAATACTTTACCGCCATATTGGGAAAAGGCAGCCGGCCATGGATAAGTCCCCCGTATCAGATTTTTGATAGTTTTCGCATCCTTGGACCAATCAATCCTTCCAAGAGCTTTAGTCATTATCGGCGCATAAGTAGCTTCCTCGTTATTCTGGGGAATTCTCGAAATCCTTCCTTCTGACAGAATTGTCATTGTATCTGACAAAACCGCAGCTCCAAGCTCCATAAGTCTGTCATGCAGCTCGCCTGCAGTCTCATTTTCACCTATAGCAGTCTCTTTCTTTATAATCATATCCCCAGTGTCCAGCCCCTTATCCATGTACATGGTAGTAACTCCCGTAACTGTCTCTCCGTTTATAATGCACCAGTTTATAGGTGCTGCCCCCCTGTACTTTGGCAGCAGTGAGGCATGAACATTGATACAGCCAAGGGGAGGTATATCTAAAATCTCCTGAGATAATATCTGCCCAAAAGCAACTACTATAATAATATCAGGCTTTAAATTCCTGAGTATTTCTGTGAATTCCTTGGTCTTTATCTTCTCTGGCTGATACACAGGTATTCCGACTTCCTCAGCCAGCACCTTCACCGGAGGAGGTGCAAGCTTGTTGCCCCTTCCCTTTGCTCGGTCAGGCTGAGTTACAACAGCCACAATATCATGCTTCTGTGCAAGCAATATGCTAAGGCACGGAACTGCAAAATCAGGAGTCCCCATAAATACAATTCTCATCTGCTGTCCTCCCTTTTTTTCCTTTACTCTTCCTTTTGGATAGTCTTAGTAATCGCTTTATCTGTAAAAAGCATACCATTAAGATGGTCAATTTCGTGACAGAAGGCGATAGCCAAAAGCTCAGTGCCTGTCATCTCAAAGGTTTCACCTTTCCGGTTCATTGCTCTGACAATTACCTTGGCAGGCCTTTTCACTTCTCCCCTGATTCCAGGAATACTGAGACAGCCTTCTTCTTCAATCTGTTCTCCGCTTTCATATACAATGACCGGATTTATTAGCTCAATAAGCCCTTCCCGAATATCTATTACAACAACCCGCCTCAATACACCGACCTGAGGAGCGGCAAGTCCAACGCCCTCAGCCTTGTACATTGTGTCTTTCATATCATCAAGAAGTGTCAATATCCTGTCATCAATAACCTCTACCTTTCTTGACACTTTCCTTAAAACTTCATCCCCATCTTTTCTTATCGTTCTAACAGCCATAATTTCCTCCTGTAAATTATCAGGTTCGGGGTTCGAGGTTCGGGGTTCGGGGAGTAGCCTTATGCCATTTCTTCGAAGCGTTACTCAATTCCTCGCACCTTGTACCACGCACCACGCACCAGTTTTATTCTACTATAACATATTTTGAGGATTCAAATCCATACTTATGCTCGCATTGGTCTGTCCTTCACCGCAGTTTTCTGATAAATCCTCAAGTATCGCTCTAATTGTGTCTTCACTCTTGCTCTTAATTACTATTTGCCATCTATATCGGTTTTTTATACGTGATATTGTTGCCGCTGTCGGCCCCAGCTTTTCCACATCGTCCTGATGCTTTATCCTCTCATCCAAGAACCGGCTAATTTCATTGGCATATTTAATTACCTCATTCTCTACCGTTCCGCTTATTAAGATATTGGCTATGGTTGAAAAGGGCGGGTATAGCATCTCCCTCCTCAGCATTATCTCCTGTTCATAAAAGCCTTTGTAGTCATGGTACCTGGCATATTCTATGCTATAATGCTCAGGACTGTAAGTCTGAACAATTACGCGGCCTTTCTTGCTCGCCCTTCCTGAGCGTCCTGCCACCTGCGCAATCATCTGGAAGGTGCGCTCGCCAGACCTGAAGTCCGGCAGGTTGAGGCTGGTATCAGCTGTAATAACACCTACCAGCGTAACGTCAGGAAAATCAAGCCCCTTTGATATCATCTGTGTTCCAAGAAGCACATTAGCTTCCCGTCTCCTGTATTTATCCAGAATCTCTTGATGTGAGTTCTTTCTTGAGGTAGTATCAGCATCCATTCTCAGTACATCCTTGACAGAGAACTTTTTCTTGAACTCCTTTTCCAGCTTCTGGGTACCCACACCGAAGTATTTTATCTTATCACTATTGCACTTGGGACATACAGTTGGATTATCCCTCTCATATCCGCAGTAATGACATACTAACTTTTCACTTTTCATATGATATGTAAGCGAGATGCTGCACCGTGGGCATTTCATCACTATACCGCACTGCCTGCAGGACACAAAAGTGGAGTGACCCCTCCTGTTGAGGAACAAAATAATCTGATCTCCACTTTTCAGGTTATCTAGAATCGCCTCAGTCAAACTGCTGCTGAATATTGTCTTGTTGCCAGACTTAAGCTCTTCCCTCATATCTACTACCTCTACCTCAGGCATGGGACTTCCATTCACCCTTTCAGGCAGCTCCACCAGGCCAAGCTCTCCCACCTTAGCCCTGTAATAAGTCTCAATAGAGGGAGTCGCAGAACCCATAAGCACTCGTGCACCTTCCAGCTGGCACCTTTTCTCTGCTACTTCCCGGGTCAGGTACTTGGGCTTTATTTCTGATTTATATGTATTTTCATGCTCTTCATCAATGATTATAACTCCCAATGCTTTAAAGGGCGCAAATACCGCTGAACGAGCTCCTATAGCCACTTTTACAATACCGGCTTTTATCTTTCTCCACTCGTCGTATTTTTCACCCTCCGAGAGGCTGCTGTGCATTACAGCTATATTATCTCCAAAGCGATTCTTAAATCTTGAGACCATTTGCGGCGTCAAAGATATTTCAGGCACCAGCATTATTGAGTCCTTACCCTGTTCCATGCATTCTTCGATAAGCTCCAAATATATTTCAGTCTTTCCACTGCCTGTTACGCCGTGAAGCACCACATCCTTACCTTGGGAAAAGAGACTCCTGATGTTGGTCATCACATCCAGTTGAGCCGCTGAAAGCTCATGCCTTTTCTCGCTGTAAACCTTTGAATTGACCTTCCTGTACTCTTCCCTTTCCTCTATCCTGATACAGCCCTTCTTCTCCATGGCTTTAACTGCTGAATCACAGTCTCCGCAAGTCTCCTTAAGCTTAGACATGGATATACCCGGATTATTCCCAAGCAGCTCAAATATCTCCTTCTGCTTGCTTGCATTCTTCTTTATATCAAAACTTACACCCTCTGTGAGATACAGAAGCTTTTCGGTTTTCTTTCCTATCTTATTTCCTACTTGCTGCAGCTTCCGTACTATCCCTGCCTCTAGAAGCTTTTTCATATAATAGTCTATTTTAAGGCCGCTGAAATATTCCTTTATATCCTCCAGCTTGGCACTACCATCGTTTAATTCAAGAAACTCAAGTATCTCAATAATACTGTTGGAATTCAGTCTGGCAATCTTGTCATTTATATCATCGCTGTCTGCAAGCTCTATAGTATAGCTGCTTTTTGTCCTTACAGGCGAAGGCACAATCGCGTGAATAGCGTCAATGTAATAGCTCATATACTTATTCTTCATCCATTTCGCCAGTTCTACAAGCTGTGGAGACATCACAGGTTCATCATCCAAAGCCCTGACCAAAGGCTTTATCCTGGAAATATTAAAGTCTATACTGTCCTTGATGGCCAGTACATACCCCTCCAGCTGCTTATTCCCCATGCCAAAGGGCACAATGACCCTACTGCCGACCATAACCTTATCTTCCATCTCTTTCGGAATCAGGTAGCTGTAGGTTCTGTCCGTCTCTTTACATTTATTCGCTACAATGACCTCTGCAAATAATTTTTTATCCAATGTTTTTCCCCCAATGGCATAGTATAAAAGCGTACAGTTACGTACGCTTTATATCTCTTATTCTATCAAGAATTATATCCGCAACCTCATGTTTTTTCTTGAGCGGAATACTCTCTATATTTCCGTCCCTGTCAATAAGCGTTACTACATTGGTATCAGCAGCAAATCCTGCCCCTGTTTCATTCAAGTCGTTGGCTACAATGAAATCCAGATTTTTCTTTCTGACCTTGGAAGCCGCATTCTCAATAAGCTTCTCTGTCTCCATGGCAAAACCCACAATTATCTTGTCACCTTTGATTTTCCCCAATTCATAAAGTATGTCAGGGTTTTTTGTAAGTTTTAATTCAAGCTCATCATCTGACTTCTTAAGCTTCTGACTGTATGCAGCCTCTGGGGCATAATCAGCAACAGCAGCAGCCTTGACTGCAATATCGCATTCAGGGAAAAGCTCCATTACCTTGCTGTGCATTTCCTTTGCGGATACTACATCAAATCTTGTCACACCACAGGGTGTCTCAAGATTGGTCGGTCCTGAGACCAGATAAACCTTGGCGCCTCTCTTTGAAGCCCTCTCGGCAATTGCATAGCCCATTTTTCCTGTGGAGTGATTTGATATGAACCTTACAGGATCTATAGCCTCGCGTGTTGGACCAGCTGTTACTAATATGCTTTTGCCAGCCAAATCCTGCTTTAAGCTTAATGCATCTATAATAGCCCTTTCAATTACAGCAGGGTCAGCCATTTTACCTTTTCCAACATCACCGCAGGCCAGGCGTCCTTCTTCAGGTTCAACAAAACCATATCCCAGTTCCTTCAGAAGCTTAATATTCCTTTGAACCACGGGATTGTCATACATGTTGGTGTTCATAGCGGGAGCGAGTATTATCTGTGCTTTAGTTGCAATAGCAGTAATCGACAGCATATCATCTGCAATCCCGCATGCCAGTTTGCCAATGATGTTGGCAGTCGCAGGGGCAATCACAAATACATCAGCCAGCTTTGCCAGAGATATATGCTCTATCTCCCAATACTTTGGCGCTTCAAACATGTCTATAGACACCTGATTCAATGAAAGTGACTGGAAGGTAAGCGGTGTGACAAATTTGGAAGCTGAGTCCGTCATTATAACGTGTACCTCGGCGTCCAGCTTCTTGAGCCTGCTTACTAGCTCGCAAGCCTTATATGAAGCTATGCCTCCTGATACCCCCAGGACTATCTTCTTTCCTTTAAGCATTTTACTCACCTATATTCCAGTACACTAATCTTGTCTTTCCGGATTGTTTCTTTCATAGATAATCTTACTGTCGTTGATTTCATTTATTGCTATTGTAACCGGCTTATTTGAATCAACTTTTGTAAGCCTTGGCTGTCCATCTACCAGTTGTCTTGCTCGCTTTGCGACAGCAACCACAAGAGTGTACTTGCTGTCCACCTTTTCTAATAATGATGATAAAGTAGGATATATCATTTTACCCCTCCCTGAAATTATCAAAATCAGTCTTACACCTTTTTATTCTACATTTTTCTGCTGTGAGTATGCAGTCAAGTTTTGCTGCTGCATCCTTTAAGTCATCATTCACTACCACATAATCGTAATTATAGGCATATTTTACTTCATCAAATGCATTTTTCATCCTTTTGCAAATGTCCTGTTCAGTTTCTGTGCCACGACCTTCAATCCTCTTTCTCAGTTCTTCAAAGGAAGGAGGCATAATGAAAACAAATACAGCTTCTTCAAAGACATGCCTTACTTTCATTCCACCCTGAACATCTATCTCAAGTATTACACTTTTTCCTTCTTCAAGCTTATCCATGACATATTTCTTAGGAGTTCCATAATAGTTGTCATGAACCTTGGCATATTCGATAAACTCCCCATCCTCAGCCATTCTGCTAAACTCAGCTTTATCCTTGAAAAAGTAGTTGACCCCTTCAATTTCACCTTCCCGAGGCTTTCTGGTCGTAGCCGAAACAGAAAGCTCCAGTTTTGCATTGCTGATGCGAAGAAGTTCCCTGCAGATAGTGCCCTTGCCTGCACCTGAAGGTCCTGATATAACAATAAGCAGACCCTTGCTCTTCATATTCCCCTCCGCCTTGATTATTCCTCTGTAACGACCTCATCTGTTTCTTCTGCTTCACGGTCTATCAGCCTATGTGCCACCGTTTCAGGCTGTACAGCAGAAAGAATTATATGATCACTGTCTGTTATTATTACAGCTCTCGTCCTTCTGCCATATGTAGCATCAATAAGCATGCCCCTGTCTCTTGCTTCCTGTATTATTCTCTTTATTGGAGCTGACTCAGGGCTGACTATTGCAACCAGTCTATTGGCTGATACGATATTACCAAATCCGATGTTTATTAGTTTTATTCCCATGTTAAACCTCCAGTTATTCTATATTTTGCACTTGTTCCCTTATCTTTTCGATTTCTGTTTTGATGTTTATTACGTTATTTAATATTCCTAAATCCGTAATTTTCGAGCCTATTGTATTTACTTCCCTGTTCATTTCCTGAATGATAAAGTCCAGCTTCTTTCCAACAGATCCTTTGAAATTCAATGCTTTTCGCAGTTCTTCCATATGGCTCTCAAGCCTTACTATTTCTTCGTCAATGCCTGATTTATCAGCAAAAACTGCCACTTCTGTCAGAAGCCTGTTTTCATCAATTGGTATATCCTTTGTAAGTTCTTTTATTCTATCATATAGCTTGTTCTTGTATTCATCAACTATACTGTATGATTTTTCCTTGATGTTGGCTACAAAGCCTTTTACATACACAAGCTTTTCAAGAAGATCGTTCTTAAGTCTTTCTCCTTCGCGCTGCCTCATTTCTACCAGTGCATTGAAGGCCATTTCCAAAGCTGGCTTTAGTATAAGCCACAGCTCATCCATATCCATCTCAACAGTCTCAAGAGCCATAATGTCAGGAAATCTTGTAAGCAGGGACAAACTTATGTCATCCCTGATCCCGAACATCTCCTTGAGAGTGTTAAGAGAATCAACATATGCCTTTGCCAGGTCCGTGTCCAGCTTCACCTGTGAATTCTGTCCGAAGGTGTTATAGTTTATGTATACATCAACCTTACCCCTGCTTATCTTTTCGGTAACATACTCCCTTACCTTCTCTTCAAGTACTGACATAGCCCTTGGCATTCTGACAGATACGTCACTGTACCTATGATTGACAGACCTCACATCTACGGAAAATGTACTCGCACCCTGGCTAAATTCTCCTCTTCCAAAGCCCGTCATGCTCTTTATCAAATCTATCATCCTTCCGTCTTCTGTTAATTTTTTTACAGTTTATATACTCCCTCAAAAACCTCCACAGCCGGCCCCTCCATAAAAACGTCACCCTTATCCGGCCAGCTGATATTCAAGTCTCCGCCGCGCAGATGCACAAGCACACTGTTATGCAGCAGTCCGTTTATTACTCCGGCTACTACGCTTGCACATGCCCCGGTTCCGCAGGCGTAAGTGTAGCCTGCCCCTCTTTCCCAGGTTCTAAGAGTAATCTCCCTATCGTTTATTATCCTGACAAAGTTCACATTTGTTTTTTTAGGAAAAAATTCACTGCTTTCTATTGCTTTTCCATTCATTATAACAGCTTCATCCTCTAATTCATCAGTAAATACCACGGTATGCGGCACTCCCATAAGAAGGCTTGTTATTTTATATTCCCTTCTCCCTATGTTCACCTCATGTCCCACTATAGGGTCCTTTTCTATTGTACAGGGTATTCTCCCATTCTCAAAAATAGGCCTTCCCATATTTACCTTAATAGCATCAACGGTTCGGTCCTTTGTTATTATACCTGCTGTAAGTATTCCCGAGTCTGTTTCCACAATCATCTGATCCTTTTTTATACCTAGCTTTTCGTATGCAAATTTGGCGAAGCATCTTAAGCCATTTCCGCACATTCCTGCCCTACTGCCATCAGAGTTGTAAATAATCATTCTTATGTCAGCACAGCTGCTGTTTTCTGCCAATATCAAGCCATCAGCACCTATTCCGAAGAATCTCTGACACATTTTCTCGGCTAATTCAGCAGTTGCTTTTATGGAATTACTTCTGTTATCTACTAATACAAAGTCATTACCAAGACCATGATATTTATAAAAGTTTACCATAATACCTCCTGCATCATTATGCCTTCCCTGATTTATACTGTATTATATCATATAATTTCATAATTAAACATATATTACTCGCATTTTTTTAATTTACTTGATATATCTCTCATTTGCTATACTATGCATGGATTATCGGCTCCTTCTATTTACTGCAGTCATGATATTTGTGTGAATATAGTAAAAAAGCTTATTGAGTGCTATAATATATAAAGGTTTTCACACAAAGGAGGTGCATGAAATGCCTTTTGACGGTTCAGTAGTTAACTCTATTGTCCATGAATTAAATGACAGGCTGGTAAATGGGAAGATTGATAAAGTGTATCAGCCGGAAAAAGATGAGCTGTTGATATCTGTACGGAGCTATAAAGACACTCAGAAGCTGTTATTAAGCGCCAGCTCTACCTATCCCAAGGTGCACCTTACAGAGGAGAACAAATCCAATCCAACCGTAGCCCCTTCCTTCTGTATGCTTCTTAGAAAGCATCTCATAGGGGGTCGGATAATCGCTGTCAGGCAGCCGGAGTTTGAAAGAATAATAGAAATAGATATAGATTCTTTTGATGAGTTGGGTTACAGCACACACAAAACACTTATCGCAGAAATAATGGGCAGGCACAGCAATATCATTTTCATCGACAAGCCCACAAAAAGGATTATAGACAGCATTAAAAGAGTCAGCTTTGAGATAAGCAGTGTAAGAGAGGTTCTTCCGGGCAGGGAATACGAGTATCCCCCTTCAGGTGAAAAAATGAGCCCTCTAGATGTCCAAAAATCAGGCTTTCTGGAGGGAATTAAAAAAGTTCCGGTCAGCATAAAAGCAGAAAAATACCTAATAAACGCATATAATGGTATAAGCCCTGCAATAGCAAGGGATATATGCTTGATAGCAGGGATTGACTCTGATATTGACTTGAAACAGTGCGATAATGATCTTTTAAATAGACTCTACGCAGCTTTTGCGGAATTTCAGCAAGCTGTTCTTAACGCTTCCTTCAGACCCAATATAGTATACAAGGAAGGCAAGGCTGCTGATTTTTCATGCTTTGAGCTCTATATACACAAGGGCTATGACAGGCAGGGGTTCGCAAGCATTAGTGAGACAGTTGAAAGATTCTATCACGAAAAAGATCTAAAGGACAGAATGAAGCAGAAGTCCGGCGATATTCATAAAATCATAACCAACAGGCTGGATCGCTGCCATAAGAAGCTAGAGATACTGAGTGGGGAGCTTCAGGAGGCTGCTGATTCAGAAAAGTATAAAATATATGGTGACCTTATAATGTCCAATATATATGATCTGCAAAAGGGCCAGGAAAAAGCACGGCTCCAGAACTACTACTCTCCTGAGAGTGAATATATAGAGATCCCAATGGATGTCCAGCTTACACCTTCAGCTAACGCTCAGAGATACTACAAACACTATAACAAATCAAAAAATGCAATTAATAATATAAATGTTCAGATAGAAGAAAACAAACAGGAGATAATGTACTTGGAGACCCAGCTTGATAACCTGGACAAATGCACTGAGGAGCTGGAAATCGAAGAAATCAGAAATGAGCTGGCTGAGCAAGGCTATGTAAAAGCAAAGAAAGCGGGAAAGAACAAAAAGGTCAAAGCCTCCAGTCCTATGCGCTTCATATCCTCAACAGGCTTCGAGATATATGTGGGAAAGAACAATGTCCAAAACGACTACCTCACCCTTAAATTCGCAGTTAACCAGGATGTATGGCTTCATACAAAGGATATACCAGGCTCACATGTAATAATAAAAACCGAGGGTAAAGATGTGGATGATGCTACCCTTGAGGAAGCTGCCAACCTTGCCGCTTTTTACAGCAAGGGCAAGATGTCCTCTAAAGTGCCGGTAGACTACACACGAAGAAAGAATGTAAAAAAGCCGAGTGGTGCAAAACCCGGCATGGTGATTTATGAAAATAACTTCACTATATATATTACTCCTGATGAAGATAAGATTAACAATATGAAAAAGTAAAGCTGTTGGCTTAGGCCAACAGCTTCTTCTATATGAACATTTTTCTATACTTAATAGCACTGCGGAGTAAAACTATGGAGCTTGCAAGCATTACTACGCTTAGTCCAATACAAGCTATTGCCAAGTTCTGGGTAAACTCTATAGAGAAACCATAAGATTGCGCAAGCTGAGCTACAAAGGTGTCGAAGGTGCCTGTAGTCAGAGTTAAAACTGCATTCCTTATCCACACAACTGCAACCAGTATAGCCATAGGAACTACTGCCATTCCCATGTAAAGACCGTTCAATACTCTTTTCTTCATACCCTTCAATCCCATGTAAATTGGAATAGCAAATAAAATGGGCATTACGAAGGAAAAATACTGAGGTGCCAATACAAAAAATAACATACAGGTCAGCAGGAATGACTTCAATATAGTATTCAGTGGTTGTAAGTTGCCCTTAAAATCATAAGTAGCTGCTCCGCAATATCTCAGGTAGTACTCTACCTTTTTTTCTTGCTTAATATTGGATTCCTTCATAAGCTCTCTGCCTTTGTTCTTAAGGCTTTCATAAATCTCATCCATAGCTTCGGGAATCTCAAGTGTATTATATTCATTTATAATTGCTGTAATACTTTTTTCAAACTTTTCTTTCTTTCTACCGGAATATGTTTTATTTGTTTTTTTGCTTAATTCCTCTAGAACTGCAATCAAGTCCTTTTCCATGTGTTACCTCCAAAAAAACCCCCACCTTTGGAGTGGGGGTTATTTTTAATTCTTGCTATGTTTTAGTAATGCGCTGAGGGAAACTGCAATTGTTGCAATTATAATGCCCCAAGCCAAAACCATAAAAACCAATGCTCCACCTGACATATAAATTCCCTCCTTACTTTCTTATAGATACTTGACCGCTTTCTAATTCTACTGCGTATTTGTCCTTAATAGTCTTGTATGCCTGAACAAATCCGAATATCAATACCACAACCATTACAAGTCTTGCTCCCTGAACCCAAGGAATAAGAACTGGAGTTGCGGCAACGAAGTCTGGTACTAATTTAAAGTAACCAGCTTGGAAATTCTTTACTGTTGACCCAAAAAGAAGTATTATGATTGATACTGGTGTCAAGAACTGTATGAAACCTTTGTAGAACCAATCAGGAAGCTTCCAATAG
Source organism: Clostridia bacterium (assembly GCA_035628995.1). Taxonomy (NCBI): domain Bacteria; kingdom Bacillati; phylum Bacillota; class Clostridia; species Clostridia bacterium. The sequence continues at coordinate 465,887 of DASPIR010000023.1, forward strand.
CTGCCATTATTGATTTCTCCCAATGCATTCTTGCCATTCAACCATCCAACAACTATAGCCTCAAGTCCTCCAAGTACAACAAGTAGGTAAGTACCTACCCAGTTATCTAATTCTGAGAAGTATGCGAGGTCTGCAGTCTTTGTAAGGATTGGTTCCAAGGCTACTGGAAGACCAACTACTATATAGAGGAAGAATACAAGTAAAGAAGCTTTCTTCTTTGCCATTCCAAAGCTTTCTTCCAACAATGATACTATGTAGTTATACATAGCAACTGCAGAAGTTATACCGGCAAATGCAAGAAGTAAGAACCAGAAAGCGCCCATCAACTGTCCGCCTCCCATTGCTCTGAAGATGTTCGGCAGTGATATGAAGGATAAACCTATACTTGCCTGTAACCCTGCTTCTCCAAGGTATGTATAAGCTATCGGGATAGCTATTGTGCCGCCCATGATAACTTCGGCAGCTTCATTAAGACCTATTGTAGCAATACTTGATACTACTATATCATCGTCCGGCTTCAAGTATGAAGCGTAGTTACAAATGATGCCCATACCAAGTGACAGTGTGAAGAATATCTGTCCTGCTGCTGCAAGTGCTGAGTTCCAGTTCAAGTCAGCCCATCTTGGAGACCAGATAAAGTCAAGTCCTTTGATAGGAGACCAGTCTGGATTAACTGGTGTACCAAGTGTCAAGGTTCTTACTATAAGTATAGCACCAAATACATAAATTAGCGGCATCATGAACTTTGCAATAACCTCGATACCCTTTTGGATACCACCTGCTACTCCAAAATACAATATTCCAAGAGCCACTATCCAGAATGTGAATACCAATACTGGCGACTGAATATAGTTAACAAAGAATTCACCTGTGCTAACTGCTGGATCCATGTAGCCACCTGACAGTGACATAAATGCATAACCAAGTGTCCACCCAATTATATGGTTGTAATAACTGTTAACCAGCACTGTAACACCAAGTGCTATAGCACCCGCAAAGCCACCTAGTATTGCAGCTGTTTTTGGCTTTATGCCTTCTCTAGCCTGTAGGTATACCATCGGACCTAAGCTTCCATGACCATACTTGCCGCCGTACCTTCCAAGACTCCACTCAACAAACATCAAAGGAATACCCATAAGAATAAGTGCACCGAAATATGGAATCATGAATGAACCGCCACCGTTTTTAGCCGCTGTGTATGGATACCTCCAGAAGTTTCCAAGACCAACAGCATTACCGGCCATAGCTAAGATAAGACCAAGTTTACTTCCCCAGTTCTCTCTTTTTTCTGACATTAATTATACCTCCTTTTTGTTGTATTTATTATATAATACATAGATTTTTCATATAATTCAATAATCATTGTAAAATATTTAATTAAATATTAGCAAAATTTCGAACTTTTCATACTGGTTAATCCTCATATCCATTGATATTTCAGGGTGTGTAGGGTTTTATTGTTAAAATTATATTTTAAAATTTTTTTAAAATTTTATGAACAATAATTCACAAATTGATAAATTTTACGTTTTATTTTAAATTTCTGCTTCCAGGTTTTACCGCAACTGATCCGGATTTACACATCGGACATTCTTCTGGGTCGAAGGTATCTATATCTATTTTCACTGCACTCTTAAAGGGCACATCAAAAAGAGCTTTACCTCCACTTCTGTCGACTACACTTGCTACACCTACCACTTCTCCTCCTACTGCACGAACTACATTAATTACTTCCTTCACCGAACCTCCGGTTGTGATTACATCCTCTACCACCAGCACTCTTGCACCAGGATTTATTTCAAAACCTCTTCTCAAGGTCATAGCTCCATTTTCCCTCTCAGCAAAAAGTGCCCTTACTTCAAGCTGCCTTGCCACTTCATATGCCAGTATTATGCCCCCCACTGCAGGACCGATTACTATATCAATATCATACTCTTCATATTTTTCTGCCAAATCCTTGGATATTTCTGCACTCATGTCAGGATGCTGGAATATCTTTGCACACTGCATGTATTTATTGCTGTGCTTTCCGGAAGTGAGCAGGAAATGTCCTGACTGCAGTACACCTGATTTTTCAAGTATTTCATTCATCTTTTTTTTGTTAAGCATTTATTATCTCCTCCATTAACTTAAATTATATTCCCTTTTAACTCATGTATGCTGTTAAATTTATTTTTAACAAGATATTGTTCAAGCCCATCGCATATTTCAAGCGGTGCATAGGGGTTCACAAAGTTTGCAGTCCCTATGGATATGGCATCAGCGCCTGCTAGAATGAATTCTACGGCATCCTGCCAGCTGCTTATACCTCCCATTCCAATTATAGGTATTTTGACAGCTTGGGATACCTGCCATACCATTCTGACAGCCACCGGCTTCACCGCAGGTCCGGAAAGTCCGCCTACAACATTTGCCAGCACAGGCTTTCTGGTATTTATATCTATTGCCATGCCCAGCAATGTATTAATTAGTGATACCGCGTCAGCTCCGCCCTCCTGGGCAGCCGCTGCGATTTCCTTTATGTCGGTGACATTGGGGGACAGCTTTACTATTAGCGGAACCTTGCTGCATTCCTTTACCTTTCTGGTAATATTATACACAGAATCGCACTTGGTTCCAAAGGCAGCCCCACCTTCCTTCACATTGGGACAGGAGATATTCAGCTCTATTCCATCTACACGGTTTCCCAGGCGTTCGGTCATTCTGCAGTATTCTGCCACAGTGTTTCCAGCTATATTTGCAATAACTGCCACATCATACTGACGCAGGAAGGGAAGCTCCTTGTCAAGGAAGTATTCCACCCCGGGATTCTGTAGGCCTACGCTATTAAGCATGCCTGCTGGAGTTTCTGCTATCCTTGGGGGTTTATTCCCCTCTCGAGGTTCTAGGGTAAGCCCCTTTACAACAATTCCTCCAAGCTTGCTGAGATCATAAAACTTTGCATACTCCCTGCCAAAGCCAAAGGTTCCTGATGCTGTGATCACTGGATTCTTTAATTTGATGCCTGCAATATCCACTCGCATATCAGTCATTAAAATCCACCTCCGATGCATCAAATACAGGCCCGTCAGTACATACCTTCTTATAGTGCCATGAATCCCCTTCTTTTATTTTACATGCACAGACGAGGCACGCTCCAATTCCACAGCCCATCCTTTCCTCTATGGATACAAAGCACTGTACAGATTTACTCTCACAGAGCTCCTTCACCTTTTTCATCATTGCCTTTGGTCCACAGGTATAAACTACTTCGTATTTATCTATAGCCTTAAGAATATCTGTTACGTAACCCTTGCTTCCCATACTTCCATCCTCAGTTGCGATATGAAGCTCCTTGCATGCTGATTTGTATTCGGCTAGCTTAAATGTACTGCATTTGAACCCTAAATAAGCATCACAATCATCAAGGCTGTAAGCCAGTTCCAATAAAGGAGCCACCCCCATTCCACCTCCAACAACGGCGCACTTTTTACCAGTGAAAACAGGGAAGCCATTACCGAAAGGCCCCATTATATCAATTTCTGCGCTTGGTTTAAAGGCTGCCATTTCTTTTGTACCTCTTCCAAGGATTTGATATACCAAGGATATATAGCCCTTGTCTTTGATTACCCTGCTTATACTTACAGGCCTTCTTAAAAGTGGGTCCATACCCCTATTTGTCTTTATATGCAGGAATTGCCCCGGCTTAGCCTCCTGCGCTATTTCCGGGCACTCAACCACTATTTCAAATATATTCTGACACAGCTCTACGTTCTCTACTACTTTGCATATGTGCTGCACAGTCTTTTCAACTCCTACCATGCTATTTTCCCGGCTTTCACAAGCTCTTTATTTATATCATTCCTCATGGCAATTGCAGCCTCTCTGGCCGCCAATCCGAATTCTCTTTCACTGAATCTTCCCTTATACGCTTCGTTCTTATAGGCTGCTATAATCCCTCTTGAGGAATTTACGATGGCTCCAAGTCCATCCTCATTAAAACAAACCGCCACGTCCTCTGCAGTACCCCCCTGTGCTCCATAGCCGGGCACCAGAAAGTATACCTTCTTCATTATTTCCCTAAGCCTCATGCCATCACTTTTGAAGGTCGCTCCAACGACAGCCCCAATTGAGCTGTAGCCGTATTTTCCTATAAGGCTTTCCCCAAGCCTTACTACCAGATCTGCCACATGCTCATAAATCTTCTTACCTTCTGCTTCTAGGTCCTGTATATCTGCAGAAGACTTATTGGAGGTTTTAACAAGTACATAGATACCCTTTCCGTTTTTCTCACAATCCTTTACAAAGGGCATAATTGAGTCTGTACCCAAGTAAGGGTTTATAGTTATGCAATCGGTTTCCACCGACCACTCATTATTGCCCAGATAAAAATCCGAATAGGCTTCAGCGGTGGAGCCTATATCGCCTCTTTTTACATCTCCCACCACCAGCAAACCTTTTGTTTTTGCATATTCACAGGTTTTCATATAACATTCGAATCCAGCCGTGCCATACTGCTCATAAAACGCTATTTGCGGTTTTACTGCGGGTACTATGTCGTAGACACTATCTATTATCTCTTTGTTGAACCTGAAAAATGCTTCAGCAGCCACCAAGTCGCTTCTACCAGCTGACACCCCGGCATTAACCTCGTTTAAAATATGCTTTGGAACATAGTCAAGCCTTGGGTCCAGACCCACAACTGTGTGATTTTGACATTTTATGACCTTTTCAATCAGTTTATCTGTGAACAAGCAAATCCCTCCTATAATACATTTTCGTAAGCAATATTGCCTCCGACTATTGTGTACATAACATCTCCTGAATATTTCCTTCCGTGGAAGGGCGTGTTTTTCCCCTTGGATAAAAAGCTCTCCCTATCAATTGTGATTCTCCTTGCTATATCAACTATTACCAAGTCTGCAGCCATACCGTCTCTTATTTTTCCAGTCTCCAGCCTTAAGATATTTGCAGGGTTGCTGCTCATCTTGCCAGCCAGCTCCTTTAATGATAAAATTCCTGCTTCTACAAGCTCGGTATAACAAACCGAAAAAGCAGTCTCTATCCCTGATATCCCAAACGCCGAGCTGTAAAAGTCCTCTCCCTTTTCATCCTTATGATGTGGAGCATGATCAGTTGCAATTGCATCGATAGTGCCATCCTTCAAAGCCTCTTTCAGCGCCTTAATATCCCTTGACCTCCTAAGTGGCGGATTCACCTTGGAATCAGTGAAACCCGGCATTATGATATCTTCATCAAGTCCTATATGATGCGGTGTCACCTCGCAGGTAACCTTGACACCCCTATCCTTTGCTTCCCTTATTATTTTCACTGACCCTTCAGTACTTATATGGGCTATATGTATCCGGGAACCGGTCTCGCCCGCAAGCATTATGTCCCTCATAACATTCAGCTCCTCGGACAAAGGGTGTATGCCCTTGATACCCAGCTGCTCAGACTTCCTGCCGAAGTTTACAGCTCCACCCTCTGCAAGACTCAGCTCCTCGCAGTGGTCAATTAAAAGCCAGCCATTTGCATTAGCGGCAATAAGTGCTTCCCTCATAAATGCTGCCGTCATCACCGGCTTGCCATCATCAGAAAATGCAGCTGCTCCCATTTCTTTCAGCCTTTTCATATCTGTATGCTCTGTACTTTTCTGTCCCTTTGATATTGCTGCAATCGGATGCACATTCACAACCGCATCCTTTTTTATAATATCCAGCAGTCTGGAAAGGGAAGCTTCATCATCTATTACAGGTTTGGTATTAGGCATGCAGCAGACTGTAGTGTACCCTCCTCTTGCAGCGGCCCTTGTGCCTGAGTATACTGTCTCCTTATACTCAAAGCCCGGTTCTCTCAAATGAGTATGCATGTCTACGAAACCCGGCAGCACAGAATATCCACTTGCATCTATTACCTTATCTGCTTCCAGGTCTATAAGCGCCTCTATCCTTTTGATGATTCCATCTTCAATATAAATATCGTTGCTCCCTTGATAGTCATAGGCAGGATCTACTATACTGCAGTTCTTTATAAGCAATCTCATATAATCATCTCCTCTTCTGCAAGAAAAAAGAGTAGCAATAGAAAACTACTCATATTCTCCTAGCAATACTACATCCTTATCATCCGACTCCATTACATTTACAATAACTATTTCACTTCTTGATGTGGGAACATTCTTCCCAACATAGTCTGCTCTTATAGGCAGCTCTCTGTGCCCTCTGTCAACAAGCACTGCCAGCTGTATGCTCAAGGGTCTTCCGATATCCACAATGGCATCCATTGCAGCCCTCACTGTCCTTCCTGTATACAGCACATCATCGACAAGTATTACCTTTTTTCCGGTAATATTAAAGCTGATATCCGTGGTGCTGCCCCCAGGGGCATCCTGCAAATCCTTGATATCATCCCTATAACTGGTGATATCAAGTGAACCGACAGACAGTTCATTGCCCTCAATACCTTTTATTTTCTCACAGAGTCTTTTGGCAAGGGTGATTCCTCTTGTCTTGATTCCAAGCAGAACCAAGTCTTCAACGCCCTTGTTTCTTTCTATTATTTCATGAGCTATTCTTGTAAGTGCCCTATCCAATGCTTTTTCATCCATTATTTCGGTTTTAACCTTCATTTTTACGTCCTCCATGGTTAATCTTAAAAACAAAAAAAATCTGCTGTGAGGCAGATTAAAGGCGTTTTGCTATGAGCCCTTCCATGCCTCACTGGACAAGTTTAAAGGTTCGTTTTAATAGATTTTATCATAGCACTAATAATTTGTCTATAGGCTTTTACTCCTTAAAGTCCTCAGGATTTTCTCAAAGTAGTCAGGAAGAGGAGCTTCAAATTCAACATACTCATTTCTTGCAGGATGTATAAATCCAAGCAGCTTTGCATGCAGCAGCTGACCTTTTGTGTCAAACCTCTGCTTCTTGAAACCATATACAGTGTCTCCTACAACGGGATGCCCCAAATATGCCATATGTACTCTTATCTGATGTGTTCTGCCTGTCTCCAGGCTCGCTTCTATCAAGGTATGGTTTTCAAACCTCTCCAGCACCTTAAAGTGTGTAATAGCTTTTTTACCGTTTATGCTGACCACTGCCATCTGCTTTCTATCCTTTGTGTTCCTGCCAATAAGTGTTTCCACTCTTCCACTATCATTTTTCAATCTTCCTTCAAGGAGGGCAATGTACTTTCTGGTGATGCTATGCTCCTTTAGCTGATCTGATAATGAAAGATGCGCCACATTGGTCTTTGCTATCACAATTATACCTGAAGTATCCTTATCAATTCTATGTACGATACCAGGCCGCATTACCCCGTTTATTCCGGTAAGACTGTTACAGTCTGACAAACTTCCGCAGTGTTTTAGAAGTGCATTTACCACTGTGCCTGAGTAATTCCCATGGGCGGGATGCACCACCATGCCCTGAGGTTTGTTTATAATTATTATGTCATTATCTTCATGCACTATGTCCAGCGCAATATTCTCAGGCTCTACCTCCAAGTTCACAGGGTCTGGAATGACAGCCTCCACTTGGTCTCCATTACGAAGTTTAAAGTTGGATTTTGCACTCTTTCCGTTGACCTTGCAGTGCCCTTCATCTATGAGCTTCTGCATGTATGTCCGGGAATAGCCTTCTATTTTTTCTGAAAGGAAGGAATCCAGCCTTTTCCCTGCTTCCTCCAACTCAATATTAAATTTACTAACCTCCACAAATATCACCTCTTGTACGGGCGATTCATGAATCGCCCCTACCTTTCTCGTGCCACGTCCCCAGGCCAAAAATCCCCGCACCTCGAACCTCGTACCCCGTATCTATATATTTATACTCTTGTCAAAAACAAGAATCAGACTGAGAAGTATAGCCCCTACCACTATTGCCGAATCCGCAAGGTTAAAAACCGGAGGGAATATGGTAAATGAAAAATAGTCTACAACATAACCAAGTCTTATTCTATCAATAAGATTACCTATTGCGCCTCCAAGAATTAAGGACATGCATATTGTCATAGGGACACTTTTATTATGAAACTTGTAAATAACAAATGCGATCACTACTGATATAATGCATTGGGTAATTATGAAAAACACGGTTTTATTTTTGAACATCCCAAAGGCTATCCCATAGTTTTCTACATAAATAAAGTGAAAGAAGCCATTTATTACCGTAATCGGTCCATTTGCCAACGCTTTCACCAGCACATTCTTTATAATCTGGTCCAGAGCAATAACAGCAGCTGCAATGAAAATAGGATACAATGCCATTCCCCCTTAAATACAATTAAATTCTGCATTTAAGATTATATCATAAATATGAATACTATTCCAATTGCTTCTTATACTGCGTATTGCTTATTTGCTCCACCTCTTCAACATATCCCTCGGCCTCATCCTCCTCACCATATTCATTATCCGACATTCTCACGTTGTATTCGTTTACTTCCTCCCAAGCATCTTCACCATCATATTCTACTTTATCCTCAACGGAGTTGTCTGTGAAAGACCTTCCAAAGGGTGGGAAAAGTACTTGTTCCTCTATAGGTCTGCCCTTCTCCTCATCGTCTATCTTCTGTTCCATATCATTTTCACAATGAATGCACAAACGAGTGTATGGCCTTACCTCCAGCCTATCCTTGTTGATTTCGCTATGGCATACCTCGCATATACCGAAAGTGCCATCTTCTATCTTGTTTAGAGCTACTTGAACCTCGCTTAAAAGGAATTTTTCCCTCGTCCTGAAGGATAAGTTTTTCTCAGCTTCATAGGTTTCAGTTCCCAAGTCTCCGGGGTGGTTATCATAAGATGAAAGCTCACTGGTCAAATCCCTTATAGAAATTCCATAGCCCATCCCATCATCCTTTATAAAATCCTCCCTTTCTTCCTTCTCTATCTTAAGAAGCTCTTCATAATGCTTTAAGTCCTTCTCATCCATATCTATGGCCTCCTCTATATTCTCTTCATAAATGATCCTGTACTATCTTTACTACCTCTGCTATAAATCCCCCAATGAAAGGGAGATTTAAGAGCACTGCCTGCCTCATGAGGTAGAGCACAACTGCTCCAAGAACTGTAAAACCAATTGCTGTTCCAAACCCCCTAGCCAAGCCTCCGATGAAATTATTCAGGAGAAGAGTTTTGGGCTTAGTCATGATATTGACATAATCTCCTATTTTGGCCTTTTCCAGTAGAAGTGCGATTTTCTCTACCCTACTTTCCAGTTCCTTAACTTCAGTATTATCAATACCCATATATCCCTCCTGAAGTAATATGTTTCGCGAAAAACATTTCAAAAAAACAAGTCATGAAATATTCCATAATTGAAATACTTCATGACTTTATATTATCTATATTTGTTTATAAATATTCATTTCTTACGAATGTCTAAGAAGCACTCCTTGGTCTCTCTAAGTTTCCCAGATATTTCCTTGAACTCTGAAAGCCCTAAAGATTGTTCCCCATCTGAAAGTGCATTTTCCGGACACGGATGCACTTCGATCATAACTCCATCAGCTCCGGCAGCCATAGATGCCAAGGACATGGGGAGTATCAAATCCCTTCTCCCAGTAGCATGACTTGGATCAACTATAACCGGAAGCTTGCATAAGCTCTTCAAAATAGGCACCGCAGCAATATCAAGAGTATTTCTTGTATAATCCTCAAAGGTCCTTATACCCCTTTCACAAAGCACGATATTGTCATTTCCTTCCGAGGCTATGTATTCCGCCGCCATAAGGAAATCTTCTATAGTCGCTGCCATTCCTCTTTTCAGAAGCACAGGCTTGTCGGATTTGCCCACTTCCTTTAAAAGTGCGAAGTTCTGCATATTTCTTGAGCCTATTTGAAACATATCTATATAGCTATATAAAAGTTCTATATCCCTTGGATCCATAAGTTCTGATACAACAGGCAGACCTGTTCTAGCAGAAGCCTGCTTTAGGTACCCAAGGCCTTCCTCCTTTAGCCCCTGAAAGGCATAGGGCGAGGTCCTCGGTTTGAAAGCTCCGCCTCTCAGAATCACCGCACCGTTTTCCTTAATCCAGCTGGAGGTCTCTATAAGCATTTCCAAGTTTTCAACAGAGCAAGGGCCTGCAATAATAGCAAAATCCCCATCTCCAATGGAAACATCCTTCACTTTTACCACTTTTCTATCGTTATTCTCTCTGGCAATATACCTGAGCTCCATCTTGTTGTCCTCCTACCCATGACAAAACTCTTTCACAGCTTTGCGAAAGAGCCCTCAAATACCTTTATATATCCTTCAAGGTTGCATTAAGCGCTTCAAGCTCAGACTGCAAAAGTGTCTTGAACCTTGTCTTAAAAACCTGAACTTCCTTCTTCAATTCTTCATAGTCCCTATTAATCTTTATAACACTGCTGTTAGCGTCTTCTACAATCCTTCGGGCCTGCTCTTCTGCTTCTTTAATAATCATATCTGACTTTTTTCTTGAATTTGCTACTATATCCTCAGCAGTTGTCTGTGCAATCAAAAGAGTGTTCTGCAAGGATTTTTCCATACTATTATAGCTTTCAATACGTTCATTATCAATGGATATCCTGTCCTTAAGCTCACCGTTTTCTCTGTATATCCTCTCATAATCCGCTATAACCTTATCCAGAAATTCATCAACTTCGTCTTCCTTATATCCTTTGAAGCCTTTTTTGAATTCCTTGTTGCGTATATCCATTGGGGTTATCATATTCTCTCGACCTCCATCACAGGTATTTCTTAATCACGACTCTGATTCTATCCTTCTTAGTGGTGCCAGATACTTCTTCAAGCACAATCCGGCCTTTTCCCCTTAGCGATATTACATCCCCCTGCTTCATTTCCTTAGAAGAACTTGATGCATCCTCCCAGTTAACCTTTACCTTGCCGCTTTTCACTATTTCCACAGCTTTTGCCCTGGAAACGCCGTAGCCGGTGGTTATCAGGCTATCCAGCCTAAGAGATGCAACAGTAGATGTTATAAGCTTTACCTCTTCTTCTTTTTTCTGTGCCTCGTTTGTTTCCGTCACACTTACAGCTGTATTGCCTACTTTGTTTAGGTTATACAGCAGGTATCTGGAAATATCAGCCATACAAGCTACATATGCCCTGTCTTCATCTAAAATAATATCTCCAACCTTTTCCCTTTTTATTCCGCATCCTAAAATGCTTCCCAAAAAGTCCCTGTGAGCTAACCTTTTGCTGCTTTTACTCCAGGTTATGGATAGTATCACAACTGGAATGTCCTCTTCTTCTATCTGGTAATTCTCATCATAAATTACACAGACAGCCCTTTCACTGTCTTCAATACCGCCAAAAAAGCCGAAGCTTATGCCCTTCTGCATTCCCAGTATGTCTTCAGCTATTTTCTGTTGTCTGGGGTCCAGAAAATCCGTATGCCTGGAGCTATACCCTGCTGTGCAAGTCTTTGCATATTCCAGAAGCTCGTTTACCAGTACCCGGTCCTCATATTCCTTATACCTGTCCAATATCAGCCTATTATCCCTCACAAAGCTACCTCTTACAAGAATGTGTATATGAGTGTAAGGAGCAGAGGCTTCACTATATAGTAAAGAAATAATAACGATATAATCGGTGAAAAGTCAATATTGCCTGAACTTAATCCCAGCTTGCTGGTAAGTTTTCTGAATGGTTCAAGCACAGGATCAGTCAATTGGTATACCAATACTATAAGCTTATTGTTAGGATTATAATTGAACCATGATAAAAATACTCTTATTAGTATCATCAAATTAAGAAATTCAAAAAAGTATGATACTGTTGTCGCCAAAACAATTTTCATCTAACCACTCTCATTCTTTAAAATTACTTAAGCCAGCTAAAAATACCTTCCAGGTCAAAATCCTCATCACCCATTGAATTCTTTATATTCCCCAGCACATCTACATTAGATGGGGCAGCCAGCACTATGCCGTTTGAAACCTTTTGTATAGTACCATCCAGCGCATATACAGCACCGCTTATAAAGTCTACCATTCTTTTGGCAACTTCCTTATCCATGTCCTCGAAATTGATAATTATCGGCTTTTTGCTCTTAAGGTCATCACAGATGGATTGAACCTCGTCATAGGAGGTGGGTTCCACCAGCACTACCTTCATTGGTGAAGTCGCGGAATGTATGTTCACTACATTACTCTTCTTATGTATACTTGTAGTAACTGCTTCTATCTGAGGCTTAGTAATTGATTCTACCTCTTCATGCTCATCTTCAGCGGCTTCTCCTATTCCCATGAAATAAAGTACTTTGTTTAAAATATTGGACGCCATCAATATACCCCCTTACTTATTATTATAATTCCTTGCTCCGAAAATTCCTGTCCCAATCCTTACCATATTGGAGCCCTCTTCAATTGCCAGCTTATAGTCGTTAGTCATTCCCATGGATAAATATTTCATCTCCACATTGGGAGTATCGACTTTTGCCAACATATCAAACTTTTCTTTAAGCTGTCTGAATACCGGCCTGACAAACTCTGTATCTTCATAGTGAGGGGCAATGGTCATAAGCCCCTTTACTCTGATGCCTCCAAGCTGCGACAGCTGCTTTATAAAGCTGTCAATTTCACCATACTCAATACCGAACTTTGTTTCTTCTTCTGCCACATTAACCTGTACAAGTACATCTTTTACAAGTCCGGCCTTTTCTGCTCTCCTGCTAATTCCTTCTGCAAGGCTGATGCTGTCAAGAGAATGAATAAGTGCTACCTTGTCTATTATATATTTTACCTTATTGGTTTGTAAATGCCCTATAAGGTGCCAATTTACATTTTTATCAATATTATCAAACTTAGCTATTACCTCTTGCACTTTATTCTCGCCAATATTTTGTATTCCACACCCTATGGCATAATTGATCCTATCTGTGTCTATAGTCTTGGTCACGGCTACTATTGTTACACTGTCAGGGTCTTTGCCTGTTCTTATGCAAATATCCCTAATATCCCGGGATATGCTGCTTATATTGTCTCTAATTTCCTGCAAAGTAAAACCCCTCCTATATTTTATCGGTTAAAACCTGATTCTCCTTAACCCTTTTGGTAGTAGTAATTACTTCATCAAATATCCTCAAAGGCTCATAGCTCGCTTTATAGCTCGATTCTTCCTTACTGAGATTTTTCACAAGGCACCGGTCTTCACCTTCAGTCATAACTGCAACAGGCACAAATTTGACCATCCCGCTTCTCAGTACATATACTCCCTTGATATTTTCCTTTACCACTATAGCCTTGGAAGGGACCGTGAAGCCTTCATTATAATCCTTTATAATATCCATGTCAGCGATTCTTTTCTTGTAAAAATCATTGACATGCTCACTTATCTTTATTATCAACAAGCAGGTGTCACCCTCCGGCGGTGATATTTCATACACCTCGCCACTTACCTCAACATTTACGAATTCAGCGAACCTGAGTTTGATTCTTTTGCCTGCCTTCAAGTCCTTTGCTATATCTGTGCCTATCATGCTGCAGGTGTACCATTCAAAATTGTCTACTACCTTGACTCCTACAACAGTACCTTTACCTGTATTACTTTTTTTGCTGTTTAGCGAATTTACTATTTCCCTGATATTGCTTAGTTTGAAGTCCTTGATATTTGCCGGACTCAATATCTGCTCATAGCCATCCAGACTGTAGCTTACAACGCCGGCTGCCTGGGCATAGATAACATCGGTATTGTTCTTGTATATACCTTCTAAAGTGGCCTTTTCCTTTTGAAGCTGCTCAACGTTCTTTCCAAAGAAGCTTCCATTCCCATAAATCAAGGATTTTTTATACAGGTTTGCAGTCAAATCATTTTTCACAGTATCAAGCTTTTCAAAATCACCAGATTTGGCTAAATTCTTAAGTTCAGCAACTTTTTCATTTATCTGGCTCTCAATTTTCTCCTTGTCTTCGGAGAAAAAGTTGTTGTTGATATCCGATTGCTTTATTTCATTTAACCTGTCATCCAATTGTTTTATCTTAATTGCAATATTCTCATCTGCCTGATTATTTTTAATTATCTCCAATATCTTCTTACCTAAGGAAACTTTTTCGCCTTCATTGACCTTATAGCTTATGTCTACACCAGCAGGAAGCGTTGTAGTAGTCTCATTCCTGACGAATAATGCCTTAGTATGTATTGAATTCTCTATAGAGTCATATTTTACTATATCAGTCTCAATATTGAAAAACATAAATCTAATTAAATATGATAAGCAAATAATAAAAAACAATACAGGAAATATATAAACTGATGACATTTTACTTTTTTTTGCTCTCATTATATTCGAGACTCCTTGTCTGGTAAACAAAACCGATTAAAGCTATTTATATTAACATAATTAGTTATATATTTCTCCACTAGTTCATATAATCCTGCAAAAAATAAACAATTTATTAAAATAGTGCTAGCTACCTATTGAAATAGTTCTTAAGGATGTATATATATTGAAAATTCTGGGATACTCATATATGCAACAAAATATGGTATTGAAATCCGAGTGCTTTTATGATATATTTTATAGGTATCAGAAATGATATCATATGTCTGGGTGTGGCGCAGCTTGGTAGCGCGCTTGAATGGGGTTCAAGAGGGCGCAGGTTCAATTCCTGTCACCCAGACCATCTAAGTAATATATAGCTCAACAACCTTAACGGTTTGTTGGGCTTTTGTTTTATCCTATGAAACTCATTTTTTGTCTTTGAAAACATAAAAAACCGTGTATAATCAACAGATATACACGGTTTTTGTTTGGTTATCCCCTTTGTCTGCAAAATGAATCATATGTGGGAACCGGAAAGTTCTTCTTAAAATCTAAATATATTATTATGCAGTATGAATGCAGCAAATACTATGGATACCATCGAAAGGAGCTTTATGAGTATATTTATGGACGGTCCCGAAGTATCCTTGAAAGGGTCTCCTACAGTGTCTCCGACAACTGCGGCTTTATGACAGTCGGAGCCCTTTCCGCCGTAATTGCCCGCTTCAATATGCTTTTTGGCGTTATCCCAGGCGCCACCTGAATTTGCCATCATGACTGCAAGTATGAAGCCTGTGACCGTTGCACCTGCCAGCATGCCGGCAACCCCGTTTACGCCTAGCAATAATCCTACAGTTATGGGTGCTATGATTGCTATCAGTGCAGGGGCTATCATTTCCCGTTGTGCTGCTCTTGTACAAATATCCACACAAGCTGCATAGTCGGCTTGAGCAGTTCCCTCCATCAATCCCGTGATTTCCTTAAACTGCCTTCTTACCTCTATAACAATCTTCTGTGCTGTTCTACCCACAGCATCCATTGTCAGAGATGCGAAGAGGAAGGGCAGCATGCCGCCTACAAACAGACCAACCAACACAGGCGGATTGATGATTGATAAGTTAAACACAAAATCAATGTTTTCTTTCTTAGCAATCAGTTCAATCTCATCTTTATATGCCGCAATCAGAGCCAAAGCCGTCAATGCAGCAGATCCTATGGCAAAGCCTTTTCCTGTTGCTGCAGTCGTATTTCCAAGTGCATCCAAAGCATCGGTACGATTTCTTACTTCCGGGTCCTGGTGGGACATTTCGGCTATCCCTCCGGCATTGTCTGCTACAGGTCCATAAGCGTCAGTAGCCAACGTTATACCCAGTGTACTCAGCATACCCACCGCAGATATCCCTACACCATAAAGCCCAAGATTGAAGCTTTGAGCTCCTCCGGCCAGGAAATAGCTTACCATAACGGAAATTCCTACAATGACTACAGGAACTATAGTAGAAAACATTCCCAGAGAAATACCGCCTATAATAACGGTGGCTGGCCCTGTCAAAGAAGTTGAAGCTAGCCTCTGTGTCGGTTTATACGTGTCTGAAGTGAAGTATTCGGTAAAGAATCCTATCAGGATCCCAGCAACCAAACCGCTGATAATTGCCCAGTAAATGCCGACATATTCTATACCCAATACTGCCTTTACAAGGAAATAAGCGGCTATGGCTATGATAGCACTACTTACATAAACACCTCTTCTTAATGCTCCCAAAAGTACTTTCTGCTCTGCTTTCTCCCCCGAACGTACAAAGTATGTGCCGATTATCGAGGCAATAACTCCAATGGCTGCCATAATCATGGGTATCGTCACGCCTTTAACACCCAATCCTGCTGCTACTGCAAGGGCACTGGTAGACACGATCGATCCAACATAGGATTCGTAGAGGTCTGCACCCATACCTGCAACGTCTCCGACATTGTCGCCTACGTTATCTGCAATAACAGCCGGATTCCTCGGATCATCTTCCGGGATCCCCGCTTCCACTTTGCCCACAAGGTCTGCACCTACGTCAGCAGCCTTCGTGAATATCCCGCCGCCTACACGTGCAAATAGAGCCATCGAACTGGCACCCATTCCGAAGGTGAGCATGGCGCTGGTTATATTTTGTATTTTCAAAGCCATATCCCCTAAATCCCTATAGAACCAGTTAAGAAAATAAAACCAGAAGCTTAAATCTAAAAGACCAAGTCCAACTACCACTAAGCCCATAACAGAACCGCTTGAAAAGGCAACCCTTAACCCGCTGTTCAGACTTGTCTTTGCAGCATTAGCCGTTCTGGCATTCGCATTTGTAGCAATTTTCATACCGATGAAACCGGATAACCCTGAAAAGAAACCTCCTGTCAGAAATGCGAAGGGAACAAATATCGTAAGGTAACCAAAAGCTACTAAAACTGCCAGAATGACAAACATAATACCAAAGAAGATTGCAACACCCGCATACTGTCTTTTCAGGTAGGCATTGGCTCCGATACGGATTGCAGACGCAATACTCTTCATCTGCTCGCTGCCCTCACTGTACTTCATAACAGTGAAAGCCAGGTACCCCGCAAAGCTCAATGCGATAATCGACCCGATAGGCGCTAATAGTAACAAATCCATAGAGACCCCTCCTTGCTTTATATTTTGAGTCTGGAGCTTTCTCCCTTAAATTGGATAATTATCAAAAATCTTACTCCAGTTTATATTATATACTTCCCAAATGCAATATGCAATCTGGAATTGTGTCTTAATATCAGGTGTAATTTATTGTAAAAGCCTGTAATCACAGTGATTACAGGCTTACTTGTTTTTGTTTATGCAATTTGGTCTACAATATATTAATTCAATAATTTAATTAAAGAATCATAAGACAATCCGACTTGATAGATAATTTGTTTATCAAAATCGGGAATTTCGAGATATTTAAATAATTTTTCAGATTGTTCGCTTTTTATCAGCGGACTAACTGAATATGGGTTTTTATCATCGAATATATGTTTTTTAAGGTCAAAATTGTTTTGTCTCATCATAACATCATATAAATTCAGTCCTATTGCAGATTGAATGTTTGAATTACATATAACCCCCTTGGTATCTGAATAGTCAACTTCATCTACACCAAATTCCTCTGCTAATTTTTGCATATCAGAAATTGAACCGGCGAAACCTTTGCTTTTTCCTATTCTCTCTTTAAGCTCAAGTGCTTTATTATACATAATCTTATTCATTACTACTGCTGCAATATATTGTTTTATTTCCTCAGCTACCTGAGTTATTACTTCAATACTACTATTGATTTCTTCGATAGAAGCATTCTGTTCTTCTGCCGCTGCTGCTATTGATTGAGTGGTATTTGCAGTTTCGCTTGCCATTGTCTGGTTCTTTTGTGTATTGTTCAATACTGTCTGGCTGTTTAGAACTGTATGCTCCAAAAGCGCCTGTATCTCTTGAGTCTGTCTGGCGGTTTGCTCAAAGGTTTCTATTATTTTCTCGATCAGCTCCCCCGCGGATTTAGAAACATTAACCCCTTCAGTTACATAATTTGTAACCTGATAAAAGGATTTTGATGAGGAATCTATGTCACTTTGAATTTCTCGAATTATTTCACCAACTTTTGAAGCTGCACTATTGGACTGTTCTGCCAATTTACGGACTTCATCCGCCACTACCGCAAAGCCTTTGCCGTGTTCACCAGCCCGGGCCGCTTCAATAGCCGCATTTAAGGCAAGCAGGTTTGTCTGGCTGGCAATATTTGTGATAGCAGAGACTATTTCATCTATCTGCTGTGATTTTTCAGAAAGTGTATTAATCTTTAAGGTCGTCTGTTCTGTAGTCATTTGAATTTGCTCCATGGTCTCAACTACTTTTTTAACTTCACTTCCTGCATTAATAGAAATTTTGGTTGCGTTCTGTGCTTCCTGGTTGGCACTATTGGCAAATCCAGACGCGCTGGAAATCATTTCTGCAATACTGTTCGAATTCTCAGTTACCTGGTTTACAATGTCTAGTTGTTTATTATTTTGCTCGACTATGTCTTGTGTGTTAGTGGCAATGTCTTCTGCCGCCTTTCCACTTTCTATAGACCCATTTCTGATATTCTCTAATGCATAATTCAAATTCAAAGCATTCTCTAGAATCCGCTTTAAAGAATTCTTCAGTTCATGATCTTCCAAAATAATATTTGCATTTTTTTGCTGAACTTTATTTTTTAGTCTGTTTTGCTTAAGTAAATTATCTTTTGAGAAAATGAAAAAACCCAGCCACAAAAGTATGGCACTAACTATTGCAAATAATAAGAGCGCTTTATTATCCTTTAGACCGGAAAGAACAGCAGCTATGTAAGATAATGTCAAAGAAGTTACGATGATTAAATTCTTTTTCATTTGTAAATCCCCCATATCTCTTTTTCTAATTTTAATTTTTATAATTTAGACCTTATGTTAAGAAGTCCAAAACTATCATCCTTTACCTATGCTCACATTGGGATTTGTGTACCTGCCCTTCTTTTCTGTACCCTTTCCATATTGAATGGCTTTAACCGGGCAATAGTGAATGCATGCCAGGCATTGTGTGCACCGTTCTCCCCATTGCGGCTTTCCTTGAACCTTGATATTCTTGCAGTTGCATACTCTTTCACAGATACCACAGCCTGTGCATCTTTCATCCGCATAGAACTTCTTTTCTATTGCATTCTTATTGAACAGTGGGTTTACAACTGAAGTCAGCAAACCTGGCATGAAGCCCTTTTTAACATCAAAGACTCCCCGTTTTCTTTCATTTACCACCTTGTTTATATTTTTCAAGGTTTCTTCTGCTGCTGCAAGCTTTTTCCCTTCCACTTCTTTTGAATCCACATCTCCCATAATAATATAATTATTAGGCATTACTATTGAAAATCCGCTGTCTAAATTCATATTGTTCTTCTTCAATGCTGCATCAAGAACTTCCATGGTTTTTCCTATATTATCCCCGCAGGTTGCTACAGAGAAAGTATAGTTATTGCGATAATTATCAAACTTAAGCCTCTCAATAAGCTGAAATACTATTTTAGGAGGTGCCCATGCATACACAGGATATACAAAGCCAATCCTTTCATCTTCCTTCAAGGTATATTCATAACACTCATCTTTGCTGTTCAAAACAGCAGCAATAGATACCAGCTCTTCGCCATTGTATTCTGCAATGCTTTTAGCAGCCTGTAATGAGTTTCCTGTTCCAGTAAAGTAGAATATCATAATGAATCCCCTCTCACTCGCATTTAAAACCCGTTCAATATCAAGGATACTTCCTTATAAATATAATTATATCAGAATTATGGTATTTAGGAAGATTAAAACACCTAAACCTTTTACCCGGTATATATTCTCTGATATAATCGATTTGACATGTACAAAGTTGAAAATTGTAAAGGAGTTTATAAAATGAGATATTTTAAAAGTACTTTATTATGCATCTGTTTTGCTGCAATTACTCTTATACGCATTAATGTTTACGCCGCTGATGAAAGTAAAATAAGCACTCCGGCAATTGTCTTTGAAAATGGCTCCACATATTCAATCAACTTGATTGATAAAATCCGAGAAAATGAAAGCATTATAGTTTATACCAGAAATTATGGAGAGTTCACTGAACCGTTTGCAGAAAGCACTCATGAGTATATTGTTGTAAACAATATAGTTGCTGAGGAAAATACCAATGGTGCCAAGGGTACATATATTCCTTCGAATGGCTATGTTGTATCGTATACCGGAACTAATGGAGAATTCCTTAAAAACCTTGATATTGGCAAGGGGTTCACACTTTTAAACATAGAAATCCCGACTTTACCTGAGATGTATTTTGAGTTGGATGGCGTTATCGTTCCTATAGATAAAATTAATTCCGGTCGAGATTCCAATAAGATAACATTATATAATCCTTCTTTTGGGGCTTCAACAAAAACGAATGCCTGGGGGATGGAATTGACTGTTGTAAGCAATACAATAGGTAAGATTATTGATATAAGGAATGAGAAAGGTATAACACTTGATAATAACTCTCCGATACCGTCAGATGGAGTAGTTATATCCATACATTCAGGAAGTCCATATTATAAACAATTGCATGAGAAAGCAAAAGTAACTGATAAAGTAGTTGTAACTACGGACAATATGCTATATAACGCAAGTAAGAACAAATATGCTGCCTGCAATCCACAAACAATAGCGGATAACCCCGCAGCTTGGAATATAGCAGAGGGTAAGCCCTATGATGGTTTTAGAGGTCCCAATCAGCTGATAATCTATGACAGCAGTTACGGCAGTCATACTGGCACGAATCCTTACGGTTATGAGGTTGTGGTAAGCAACGAAGGGCAGATAATAAGTACGGGCGGCAATGATTCAGAAATCCCAAAGGGCGGGTATGTACTTTCGGGACATGGAGATAAGCTGAATTGGCTTCAGAAATATGCACTTCTGGGTGCAACAGTCGTATTCAATAATGACAAAAAGGAAGTAACGATGATTTTCACTCCTGATTCGTATATGAATATGGCTCTATATAATATAAATTCAGCACAGGCCAGCCTGGAGCTTGCTAAGAAGCAATACTTGGATATTTCATATGATAACGTGCAGAGCATGATAAATCTGACTGAATCTAAACTGAAGAAAATTCAAGCACAGCTTGCCCAAGGACAATATGACGGCTTGATAAAGGCGGTCAGGGATATGCAGAAAGACGCAGATACTGCATATTATATGACCTTTGAATCTGTAAAGGTAGAAAACAGGGCAGTATGGCTAAGACCCAGAGATACCAGTATTGTTCAAATACAAAAGCGCCTTGATATGTTGAAGGCTCTAAATATAAACACCATATACCTTGAAACCTACTGGAACGGATATGCTATATATCCGACAAACAATGAGATTATGCAGCATAACCCTATGTTTAATGGGTTAGATGTGCTTGGCGTATACTTAAAAGAGGCACATGCAAGAGGTATTGAATTGCATGCATGGGTTGAGAACTTCTTGGTGGATCAGTCTATAGCTGCGAAAAAACCTGAATGGATGGCAATGAGCAGAAAAGGTGATAATTATTACCTTGAAAACGGTGTAACCAAATACTACTTTATGAATCCGGCTCTGCCTGAAGTCCGTGACTTTTTATCCGGCTTATATAAGGGGCTTATCAGTAATTATAACCTTGATGGCATTCAGTTTGATTACATGCGATATTCCCATTCGGGTGATTACTCAAACGATTTTGGCTATGATACCTATACCAGACAACTTTTTACTGATTATACCGGTACCGATCCTATAGTTTTAAAGCCCAGTGATGCACTATGGCAGAATTGGTGCGGTTTCAGAGCATATATAGTCAGTTCCTATGCATATAGATTATTTTCAGAAGTAAAATCGATAAAACCTAACCTCACTATATCTTCAGATGTATGGCCCGACTACGATAAGACGATAGTTGACATTTACCAAGATCCTAGAGCGTGGATACAGAAAGATTACATCAATAATTTAATACCAATGTCCTACTACCTTTATGAAGCCCCTGTGGTTGATGATATTAACAATTCACGGGCTTTTGCAAGAGGTCATTCACAGCTTACGTCCGGAATTGCTGCATTCAATAAAGTTGATACCAAGGTGTTTTTAAGGCAGATTGCTGCAATAAGAGCTGCAAATACAAGCGGGATTGCAATTTTTGAGTTTGAGTCATTATTCAGCGGAGGTTATGAAGGTCCATTAAAGCTAGGAGCCTTCAGCAGTCCCTCAATAGTCACAAACGGAGACCCTGAGCAATCAATAAAAATGGTGCTTAATGAGTTAGTGCGAAAAATTGATGATATATATATCAAATATGGTGGTATGGACACTCCCGCGGCTGAAAAATACAAAAAACTTCTAAGTGCTATCAAGGTCAGCTTTAAAGATGATACTGATACAACAAAAGCAGCATATTATCTCAAACATAGCATCGAAGATTTACTAGTAGCTATTGATTCTGATCCAAGTCTAAATAACGAAGTCGTAAAACGTATCGGTTCCGACTTAAATATTGCTATAAATATAATTGATGCATATATCTCAGACACCAGATTTATGACTAGCCATGAAGTCAGAGAATTCCAGGTTGAGATACCGGTTAAAGTCCTCAAAAACAATGAAATGGCACCACTGAAGTTGAAAGCTGTATTTAATGATAATGCGAGCATGTACCTTGACAAAGCACAATACTCAATAAAGACTGACAATCCAGCTTCTGTTGAGATAACTGGTGATATACTCAAGCTGAAGGATGTTAAGGAAAGAACAACAATTACAATTGACATTCTGGATAACTTCAAATTCAATACCACCAAGGATATAAATAAAAAAATGGAGCTTGTAATAAACCAAGATGGCAAGACTATAGCGGATTTTGCCTATGGTATTTTAAAAGCATCTGAAGTAGGCTATACAACTGCCAGGCTTGACTGGGGAAGTGCAGTAATTGATTCGGATATAGCCGGATATGCTGTCTATCGCAACGATATGGAAATTGCAAGAACCTCTTCTGACATGTTCAATGACAGAGACTTGCAATCAGGTGAGAATTATGTCTACTATGTACATGGATTTGATGCAGCAGGCAATATAGTATATAAGAGCGACCAAGTGACAATCAATACAAAAGTACCCAGCTTACTTGCCTCACATTAGGCAGATGTTAAAAGCCAGTAATCCAAACGGATTACTGGCTTATTTTTATTTACTTTCAACTACTCAAATAAATTAATCATCTTAAGCTTTGATTCTATATTTTTAACCTGAAGATTATTTGTGCTATATTGCTTGCAGCATTATTCCATAGTCCCTCTGAACGTCATTTTTCATAAAGCCAAATAATTAATTTATTAAGCTTCTACAAAACTTTGATAACATAATATGTCCACTCTACATATATAGTAACTGAGAAATAAAACGTTTCAATTTATGTATAGCAATACTGAAAAAAGGGGGTGAGATTTTGGAACATGTATATGATTCTCGTAGAAGGCTCCGTGGTTATGTTGATAATAACACTATTTACGACACAAACTATAATATCATGGGTTATACAGATGGGTATATGCTTTATGACGGATACGGATCACCTTTAGCTTATGTAGGCGACGGATACGTCCGTACAATGGACGGTACACCCTTAGGGTATTACAGGGGCAGCAGATTATACGACATGACTGGCAACTACTTGGGATATGGAAATTTCGGATTTTTTGGATTGCTCGGTGCTTCCTTCCTATTCTTACTATTAGGAGGCTTGTTCTTAAGCCCATTTTGGTGGTGGTAATCCAGTGTGGTTCCATCAGTAAAAAAATGAACCTGACGAAACTCGCCAGGTTCATTTTCATTCCTTATAAGTAATCATCATCACCCTGCATTTCCCTGCAACTATTGATTCTTCCAATTTATCCGAAAAGGAAACCAACTTCTCCAATGCCTCTGCACCATCGCTGTTTCTGTGCAACACTTCTATTTCACGCTTTGGAGCTATCGTTTCCATGATAACAAGATACATTCTCACCTTGACTCCTCCTTTAGATACCCAGCAGCTCTTCAACTCTTGCATCGCGTTTAAACCCTCTTATCATCAGCAGCCTGTCATATATCAATACTGCCTTTTCCTTCTGTCCTGCCTTTATATAAGCGTTTATAACCTGCATTAATATTGTTTTATCAATGTGGGCTTTTGACAATGCAAATATTATATCAAAACTTCTGTCAAAATGCTCCACTGCTTTTTGATACTCACCTGATTCGGAGTATATAATACCCATGGAACCCAATATCTCTACCTTCAGGTCATTATCCCTATCCTGACCTTCAAGTGCCTGATTAAGGCAGCGGATTGCTCCTTCATCATCTCCTTTTTTATGTTTAGCAACTCCAAGGATTCTCAAAACATGCCGTCTATCAATATCTGATAGTGTTTTTGAATCAAGGTAATCTTCCAAATATAGAACCGCCTTATCATTGTCCTTATCTATGAGCTTTAGCCCCTTGTTGAACTTTCTCTCTGAGATTGACGATGGCATGAACCAGGAGAGTATCACTGCTGCAGACAAGTCTAATGCAAGTACCAATGTTTCTAAATAGTCAGGGAGAGACTCAAATACATCCATTTGCTTCAATATAAATATTGCAATCACTAGAATCCATAATATAATTTTTACAAAAAGCTCAATAAGTCTATATCTATTCACAATTTCACCCTTCATAAAAAGTACTCCTTAATTTATATTTCTTATTTATCGTTGCTCATTACTTCATGTATTATTATGTACAAAAATAAATAAATATGTTATAATTTGGCAAAGGAGGTATGCATATGAATGTATCCATGGATATGTCAGGCCTTCAAAGTGTAAGACAAGCTCTGGGTATAGCAAACATGCGAACAGCGCTGAAACAGGATGCAGAGAGTGTGGCTTACATTATGAAAAGCTTGCAGGAAACAAGTGCAAAAACTTTAGAGATGTCTGTCACTCCACATATAGGCGGAAATATAGATCTTAAAGGATAACTTTTGAAAGTAAAAAACTACCGGATAGTCGGTAGTTTTTTATTATTAACTCTATTTTGCAAAAAAAATAAAAAACTGTAGAAAGTAATCTCTACAGCATAGATATCAATATGGCACCCGATTAAGGATTTGAACCTCAACAAACTGATCCAGAATCAGTTGTGCTACCATTACACAAATCGGGTGTATATGTTCGGCTCATCACCGACAGAATATATATTATCATGTATCACTAGTTTTAGCAATCCACTTTTCTTTTATTATTGTTATTTACATGAGAGAAACTGATATTTGCTCAATTTCTCTCATGTAAGCTACGAATATGTATAGACTTTAAATCATCTCCAGGTACTTTCCGGCAGAATAACCTGCCGCTTCCAGAACTTCATTATGCCTTCTCGAACATATCCTTTCCAACTCCGCATAAAGGACATACCCAATCCTCTGGTATCTCTTCAAAAGGAGTGCCGGGAGCAACTCCGCTGTCTGGATCTCCTGCCTCTGGGTCATAAACATAACCGCATGCTGTACAAATCCATTTTTCCATAATTTTGCCTCCTTATCAGGTTAATTTGGAAGTAGTTGCATTTTCCAAAAAACCTATTTGTTTTTTTTGAGATTAAGCATATTATACTATTATGCTTAGCTTTTTACCATATACTACATATATTTTTACCAAATTAGTTACATATTAAACTCAAAATAAAAATCTCCGATTTCTCGGAGATTTTTTGATCTAAAACGCTTTCAATACTTTAGCAAGTCTTTTCATTCCTTCTACTATCTTATCATCTGGCATATTCGAATAGTTCAATCTACAGTGATTTGCATTACCGCCATTTGGATAGAAGGGTTCACCAGGTACAAATGCTACTTTCTGCTCCAAAGCTTTCTTGAGCAGCTCTGCAGCATCAATTTCCTTCGGGAATGTAGCCCATGCAAAAAGTCCTCCGCTCG
This sequence comes from Clostridia bacterium, assembly GCA_035628995.1. Lineage (NCBI taxonomy): Bacteria > Bacillati > Bacillota > Clostridia > Clostridia bacterium. Next base: position 491,682 of record DASPIR010000023.1, read on the forward strand.
GGGTAGTGTATGTTGTACCCTTTGGGAATTCTGCCCTCATGACCTCAAGCATTAAGTCTCTTCTAGTTTTGTATACTTTTTTAATTTTTTCTATATGCGCTTCGATATCATACATTTCAAGAAACTTGTCAACTTCCCTCTGAGCAATGGTGCTACACTGCAAGTCGGCACCCTGCTTGACCAGGTTATATTTATGAAGTATTTCCGGCTCAGCTATGACCCATCCAAGTCTCAAGCCCGGCGCGAAAATCTTTGAGAAAGTTCCCAGATGAATTACAAGATTCTTTGGATCGAAGCACTTTAGCGATGGCATTATCTCGCCTTCAAATCTGAGCTCACCGTATGGATTATCTTCTATAACAGGTATCTCATACTTGGTAGCAAGCTCCATTAGACGTTTTCTTCTTTCAAGGCTTAAAGTCCTGCCTGTAGGGTTCTGGAAATCAGGAATAGTGTATATGAATTTTACATTGTTGTTCGCTGCCAAAGCTTTCTCCAAATCTTCTATTATCATCCCGTCTTCGTCCATTGGTATTTCAACGAATTTAGGCTGATAAGCTTTGAAAGCACTCAATGCGCCCAAATAGCTCGGGCTTTCACATATTACCACGTCACCCTCATTAATGAATATTTTGCCAGAGAACTCAAGACCCTGCTGTGAACCGCTTGTCATAAGTATATCTTCAGCTTCTACATTTATTCCAAGCTTTACTGCCCTTTTAGCTATCTTTGCCCTGAGCGGCAGATAACCATCTGTTGAGCTATATTGCATTGCAGCCTTTCCGTCTTCCCGCAATACTCTGCAGCATACCTGTTCCATTTCCTCGATAGGAAAAAGCTCAGGCGCCGGAAGTCCTCCTGCAAATGATATTATGTCTGGCTCTTCAGTAAGCTTTAGTAGTTCACGAATAGCGGATCCCTTGATGTTGTCCATTCTACTAGCAAATTTAATTCCCATTTAGATTAAACACCCCCATAAATTTTAAGCCCGCCATCTTTTGTTTTCCATCCTCCAATTTTATTTTACATTAAATAAAATTTATTTTCTATAAATTCTACAAAATTTTTTTAATACTGCAAAAAATATCACTAATAAAAAATCCAGAAAAGATATGAAAAATATCATACTTTCCTGGATCCTTGCACTAATCTATTACTACCAGCTTATTCTCCCTGAAGGATTCAGTGGCCTTATATGCTATTTCTGTGGATTTTGTCCCGTCATATACTGTAACCTCAGGTCTCCGATTCTCTAAAATGCAATTTATGAATTCCTGCTTTTCCAACAGATAGGCCTGTTCAAATCTTTCCGGAAAACCTGAGACGCATTCCTGAACTGCTCCATGCTCGTTGAATATGGTAACCAGATTCTTTTGAGGGGTAGCACCTACTCTAAGGGTACCTTTCGTACCAACGATTTCCGTTTCCACATGGTAGCCGTGAGGAGCAGTCCTCCCGGAGTAGAACATAGCCATGGTATCGTTCTTGAATTGCATTAGGGCACAGGCATTATCGCTATCTCCGAACTGACCGAATTCCTTGTGGACATAACAACCGCCAACAGCATATACGCTCCTTGCTTCTGAGTCTAAAAACCACCTTGCAAGATCAATGTCATGTATCATCATATCGAGGAACATTCCTCCGCTTGTTGCTGCGAATTTAATAGCTCCGACTACTGCTTTCTCCGGATCCGCGCTTGTGGCTCTGAGCAAAAATGGTTTTCCAATTGCACCCTCGTTTAACTTCTGCTTTGCGTAAGCATAGGATGGATCATACCTTCTCATAAAGCCCAGCATGAATACCTTGTCAGGATGCTTCTCCACCGCCCGCTCTGCAAGCTTGCATTCTTCAACTGTAACACCAAGGGGTTTTTCGCTAAACACATGCAATCCTGCTTCAAGAGCTGCTTCAATCTGTGCACAGTGCACCGGAGACGGCGATACTATAGCAACTGCATCCAGTTCAGCATTCCTAATCATTTCATAATAATCAGTGTAGCCATATTTTATATTCCAGCTGCTTTGTACATAATCAATTTCTTCCTTCTTAATGCTGCAGACTGCAATGAGTTCTGCGTTTGGTATCTTGAAAGCCAGATCCTCGGCATGCTTCAATCCCAATCGTCCCAAGCCTACGATGCCCATTCTTATCTTTTTCATCTGATCAGCCTCCTTAATGAAAGGATTGGACCTCTACCATTTATGCTCTTCTCTTGTTGTGCTTCTTACTATTAACTCAGGTTCTAATATGATTATTTTCGATTCCTTGTTTTCACTGTCATTGATCTCCTTTAACAGCAATTCTACAGCGCACTTGCCTATCTGACACTTTGGCTGAGCAATTGTTGTCAGCTGTATCTGCGGAAGCTTAGCATAATCTATATCATCGTATCCTACTATTCCAAGATCGCCGGGCACAATCAGCCCGTTTTCTTCAGCACTTTGCATTACTCCGAGCGCTATCACGTCATTGCCCGAAAAAACTGCATCCGGAATATTACCGGACTTAATGAGCTTATTCATGATCTCATAACCGCTTTTGGTCTTAAAGCTTCCATTTACAATAAGTGTTTCATCTATTTCATACTTATATCTGCTGAGTGCTTGCTTATAGCCTTCTATTCTTTTAGAATTCGTGTATGAATCAGGTTTCCCTCCTATGAAGGCAATCCTTTTGTAGCCTGATTCTATGAGATGCTTGGTTGCCAGAAATCCTCCCCGTTCATCATCTACCTCAATGCAGCTGAAGCTGTCATTCTGTGAGGTTCTATCGAGAAGTACCAAGGGGACGGTGATGTTCCCAAAATTATTCTCCGCAGAGTCAGATGCAGGTTTTAGTATTATGCCGTCTACTCTCTTCTCCTGCAGTAATTTCAAGTAAGACTGCTCCTTTTCCACATCCCAGTTTGTATTGCATAAAAAAGTATTGTATCCATGCTCACTGGCTACATCCTCTACACTTCTTACAATTTCCGGAAAGAAAGGATTAGTTATATCAGGAATGACAAGTGCAATGGTATGTGTATACTTCATAACCAAACCCCTTGCTATTGCATTGGGCTGATAGCCCATCTTTCTTGCCTCTTCCAGCACTATTTCTCTTGTCTCAGCATTCACCCCAGCTCTATCATTCAACGCTCTTGAAACTGTAGCATATGAAATACCAATTTTTTTTGCTATATCCTTAATTGTTACTTGCATAGTTTTTCTCCGTTCTAAGACTTTTTCTACTAAATTATAGCAAATATATACTTAATTTACAAACTTTTAGCCCTGTCATATGCCTTCTCCATCGCCTCAATCAAAGGAAGCTTTTTCCCAGATAGGAATCTTACCATTGCTCCACCGGCAGTACAGACATAGCTTATTTTTTCAAGATTTATAAACCTCGACGCTGCGCTGACTGTGTCCCCTCCGCCTATTACTGAGTAACCCTTTGAATCAGCTATGGCATTCCAGATTTCTCTTGTGCCGTTTTCAAACAATTTGTTCTCATACACTCCGGCAGGGCCATTTACAAAAATTGTGCCAGCCTCAGCAATTACTCTTTTATACCTCTCTATTGTCCCTGAACCAATATCCATATACAGCTCTTCCTGTGGCAGTTCAAACACAGATAGCTCATGCCTTTCACCGTCCAATTCATAAGCCAGGTCTACAGGGACTTCTATCTTGCCGGGGTAATCCCTCAAATACTCCCTTGCAGGCTCAACATATAGAAGCAATTCCCTATCCTTTAGAAATCCCATCTTCCTGCTGCCCAGCGCTTTTCCCATTGCCAGAAGCATAATTTCTCCGGTTATGCCGCAGGATAGTATCTTATCTGTAGTGCCGTTTTCCAAAACCTGCTTCATCATACCGAAAGCATCAGATATTTTAGCCCCTCCAAGTACAAATATTGATGGCTTCGCCGGCGTTTTCATCACCCTGGTTAGTGCACTGTATTCCTCAATCAGCTGCCTGCCCCCTGCTGTGGGAAGAAGCTCCTGAAAAGCTACCATTGATGGAGCATTCCTGTGGGCTGCAGCAAAGGCATCATTTACGTAATAGTCCGCGAGGGGTGCTAGATTGCGCACGAGATAAGTTTCCAGCATTTCCTCAGGCTTAAGCTTTACAACATTTTCAAAGGTAGAAATCTCCTCGGAAAGATACCTGAGGTTTCCGAGAAGGATAGCCTCCCCCTCTTTAAGATTCTTAACAGCCTCCTGAGCTGCCGGACCCGCGACATCATCTATGTATTTCACTTGTACGCCCAAATATGCTGAAAGCTTTTCTGCATGTTCGTTCATAGGTACAAGATTCTGATAATCCAAGGTATCTCCTTGGTGGGCAATTATAGCCAGCTTTGCACCTTTTTGCAGTATATCCCTTATAGTAGGTATACTTGCTTTTATTCTATTCTCGTTGACTATCCTTTTTGTTGAAGGATCAATGGGTGAATTGACATCCACCCTCAGAAGCACTGTCCTTCCCTTATAGTCAAATTCATCAATGGTTCTTATTTTCCCATATTTTATTTCCATTTTCCTAACCCCAAATATTTATTGGTTTCTGCTACAGCTTCCAGTCTTTCTGTCTGCATTTCAAGCGCAGCCCTTATACCGTCTATTGTCTCAGGGATTGTTACGGCTTCCTGCGGGATATTGATTGCATACATGATATCATTCCCGGATTCTACTATGGACTCTTCCCACATTGCTATTTCATACATGTCCCCCCTTGGATTTCCAAGGTCTCTTGCATATCTGAACAACGAAGCGTTCCCGAGGAATCCGTCAGCAATCCTCACTACTCTTATCCTGTCATGGGTCTTAAAGGCTTCAAGAGCCATTTCCTTGGTGATTTTCTTCTTGCCGGTTGCCAATACTGTTATAATGTGTCCATGGGTTACAGGTGTGTGTACAAGTATTCCGGTTGCATCCACATGGGGCATTATTGTCATAAGATCCAATGCTTGATGGCTTGGAGCCTTATCAATCTGAAGAGCGTTAGTGAGCCCCCTATGGTAGTCACCCGGATCTGCTACACGCCTGATTATTGTAATTGCTACTTTATCTATACCATATAGTCTGTCAAGACAATCCACCGACCTAATCAGCCCTGTGGTATTGCAGGATGTAAGCTTTAAAAACTGTGCGCCGAGTCCTTTCTCATAATTGGCATATCCATGGAAGAATACGTCAGCTACACTGTTCTTTTCACCGCCTTGGAAGATTGCCTTCTTGTTGTACCTGGCATAAAGCTCCTTATTCATTGCACCGACTCCGGCGCTGGTGGCATCAAGCATTATATCCACTTCCTGCACCAGTTCCTCCAAAGTTCCCGAAACCGGTATGTTAAGCTCATCAAATTGACTCTTGTTATCCTGTACCGCCAGGTACAAGTTGTAGGGCATTCCTTTTTCCTTTAATGCACGGACAGCAAGTGTAGGTGCGACATCAGCGACACCTACAAGCTTCATATCTCCTTGACTTGCCACCCCGTCGGCAAGCCTCTGCCCGATTACGCCGTATCCGGCTACTCCAACCTTTATCATATTCATACCTCCATAAAATACTTTTTTCTTCTCCCAGCTGTCAGAGCTTTTTAGACAATTGCAGGAAGTGTTGAGCCTCCATATGGCATTACTATGACTTTTGCCTTGCTTCCAAGGGCTGAGAAAGCCTCAGATAAAAAAGCCTAATGAAATTCTCACTTGTAAGCCCCCTTAGATTCTTGCCATCCCGATTTCCCTGGCAGCTTTCGCAACCGCCTCTGCTACTGCCTTGCCAACTCTTGGATCAAAAGGCAGCGGGAGTATATAATCCTGTGTCAGTTCTTCATTACTTACAAGAGATGCCAGTGCCTTGGCTGCAGCAATCTTCATATGGTCATTTATATCCTTGGCTCTTACATCAAGTGCACCCCTGAAAATTCCCGGGAAAGCAAGCACATTATTAATCTGGTTTGGAAAATCTGAACGTCCGGTACCTATAACCTTGGCCCCTGCTTGCTTCGCCAAATCCGGCATAATCTCAGGTAAAGGATTTGCCATGGCAAATATGATAGGGTCCTTAGCCATGGACGCAACCATGTCCTGGGTTAATACTCCGGCGGCCGATACTCCTATAAATACATCAGCACCGGTCAAGACATCCCTTAGTGTTCCCTTTTTCTTCTCAAGGTTGGATATCCTCGCCATAAGCTCCTTCTCAGCGTTAAGATTTTCTCTGCCTTCATATATTGCTCCCTTTGTGTCACACAGTGTTACCTTTTTAAGACCCATGCTCATAAGAAGCTTGGTAACAGCTATGCCTGCGGCACCCGAGCCATTTACCACCACTTCTATTTTACTAATATCCTTACCAACGACCTTTAGAGCATTAAGCATTGCAGCAAGTACTACAACTGCTGTCCCATGCTGGTCATCGTGGAAAATTGGAATGTCGCATTCCGCCTTAAGTCTTCTTTCAATTTCAAAGCATCTGGGCGCAGATATATCTTCGAGGTTTACCCCTCCGAAGCTTCCCGCAAGAAGCTTTACTGTATTGACAATTTCATCAGTGTCCTTCGACCTAATGCAAAGGGGAAACGCATCCACATCTCCAAAGGTCTTGAAGAGTACACATTTACCCTCCATAACCGGCATACCCGCTTCTGCTCCAATGTCCCCAAGTCCAAGAACCGCAGTACCATCTGTAACAACAGCTACAAGATTCCATCTCCTTGTAAGCTCGTAGGAGAGATTTACATCCTTTTGTATCTCCAGACATGCCTCAGCAACACCGGGAGTATATGCAAGGGACAGATCCTGCTTATTATTGACAGGAACTCTGCTTGCAACCTCTATTTTCCCCTTCCATTCCTGATGAAGCTTCAAGGACTCTTTCTTAATATCCATACACTTTCCTCCAATTGGATTCTGTCAAATATCCTTTGTTTTTGAATATTAAATCTAAAGACCCGTTTTTTCTCTTATATAATTTCTTGCTTTCACTGCATATTCAAAAGGATTGGCTTTTGCCGGGTCCTGCTCAGCCTCTACCACCATCCAGCCACTGTAATTGTTATCCTGCAGCAGCTTGAACAACGGTACGAAATCTATCATCCCATCCCCCGGAACCGTGAAAACTCCTTCTCTGACTCCCTGAAGGAAGCTCATCTTTTCCCTTTTAACCTTATCCAGTACATCCTCTCTTATATCCTTCAAATGTACATGTTTAACTCTGTTAATATACTTCTTTAGCACTTTCTCTGGATTCTCCCCCGAGAAGGCGAGATGTCCCGAGTCAAAGAGCAGGTGCACGAGGTTAGGATCTGTTGTGGACATCAGACGATCAATTTCTTCAAGAGTCTGCACACCCGTACCCATATGGTGATGATACGCAACTATCATCCCTTTTTCCGCAGCTAAACGTCCAAATACTTCTAGTCCTCCTGCAAGACGTTTCCATTCTTCATCAGTAAATGCAGGCTTATTGTCGAAAACGGGCAAATCAGTCTTCCCCTGAATGCTGTGTCCCTGCTCCGCAACTCCTATGACTCCTGCGCCCATCTCATACAGAAAGTCCCTATGCTTAATGAATTCAGCTACAGTTTCATCCTGGGGCTTTGTTGTAAGAAAAGCACTGAACCACGCATTGCAAATACGTATTCCTCTTAGTTCCAAAGCCTTTTTTAGAACTTTAGTATCTCTTGGATATTTATTGCCTATCTCACTGCCTGTAAAGCCAGAAAGAGCCATTTCACTAATACACTGCTCAAAGGTATTCTCTCCCCCCAACTCCGGTATATCGTCATTAGTCCATGCTATTGGGGCAATACCCAGCATAACCTTATTTTTATCAAGCATATCAATTCCCCCATATACTTTAATATTTTCTTGCTATCTCTATTTGCTTTTCCATTTCTTCATACGCGGCTTTAACTTTTTCGCTGGTTGATACCTCAGCTACACCAACGCGCCACCAGGATTCGTAACCCCCTGACATTGTTCCGGGCAGAACTTTTATATCTATAAGGGTTGAAACTGCAGATTTTTTTACTTCTTCCAATGCATACCGCAGCTCATTTATGTTTGTTGCCGTATATGTTTTGGCTCCGTAGCTCCTTGCGTTGGCAGCAAAGTCCACAGGTACAATATCCCCTGTCAACCGCCCTGTCTCCTTATCGCGATAGCGGAACTCATTTCCAAATTGGTCAGTTCCCTGTGAGATCTGAAGATTCTTAATGCATTGGAATCCATAGTTGTCAAATAACAGCACATTTATCTTGCGACCTTCCTGTATACTGGTGAAAAGCTCAGAGTGCAGCATCAGGTAACTGCCATCACCAACCATTGAATACACTTCCCTATCAGGCTCAGCCAGCTTTACACCCAAGGATCCTGCTACTTCGTAACCCATACAGGAAAATCCGTATTCCATATTATAGGTCTTAGGCTTGGTTGAACGCCACAAGCGCTGAAGGCATCCCGGAAGGCTTCCTGAAGATCCCACTACAATCGCATCCTCATCCAAGAGCTTGTTCAGTTCTCCAAGAACACGGGTCTGTGAAAGTCCAACCTCCAGCTCAACAGAATAAAGCCTGTCAACTTCCTTATCCCATTCATCTTTTACTTCAGCTATCTTTTCGTTCTCATAACCAGTCTTGTATTCTATTGCCTCCAATGCCTCTCTAATGGCTTTCAAGGCTTCCTTGGCATCCGCTACCACGGTCAAAGCATCCAGCTTCATTGCATCAAAGCTGCTTACGTTTATTGCCATAAACTCAACATTCGGATTCTTAAAAGCCGATTTTGATGCAGTCGTAAAATCCGAGAACCTGGTTCCTATACCAATTACTAAATCTGCATCCTTTGCCATTATATTTGCAGCAAGACCCCCTGTAACGCCTATTCCTCCCAGGTTGAGCCTGTGGTTCCAAGATATCAAGCCCTTACCTGCCTGAGTTTCTCCAAAAGGTATGTTGAAAGCTTCTGCAAATCTCTCGAGCTCTTCATGAGCCTCTGAATACGCTACTCCACCGCCGCATATAATAATCGGCCTTCTCTTTTTTCTTATCAAATCAACAGCTCGTTTTAGCTCTCCAATTGTTATAAGTCTTCTTTCAATGTGATGCACTCTCTTATTAAAGAATTCTACCGGGTAATCATAAGCCTCCGCTTCCACATCTTGAGGCATGCAAAGGGTAACAGCACCTGTTTCGGCAGGATCTGTAAGCACTCTCATAGCATTGATAGCAGCAGTCATTAACTGCTCAGGCCTTTCAATTCTATCCCAGTATTTGCTGACTGCTCTAAATGCATCATTTGCGGTTATAGTATGGCTTGTTGGCTGCTCCACCTGCTGAAGCACGGGATCCGGCTGCCTGCAGGCAAAAGTATCACCGGGAAGCAGCAGTACCGGTATTCTGTTGACGGTGGCTGTGGCAGCTGCTGTCACCATATTTAGTGCGCCAGGACCAATGGATGATGTGCAGGCGAATATCTCTTTCCTGTTCTTCTGCTTTGCATATGCTGTTGCAACATGCACCATGCCCTGCTCATTATGGCCCTGATAATACACCAGCTCATGGCCTCCCTGTTCCAAAGCCTGACCAAGCCCCGTAACACAGCCATGACCGAATATCCCGAAAACACCTTTTACAAATTTATTTTCTTTCCCGTCTACCTCCACATATTGATTGTCGAGGAACTTCAATAAAGCTTGCGCCATGGTCAATCTAATCGTTTTCATCTTTTTCCCCTCTTTACTCATAAAATGCTTCAGATTAGCAGTACCCTACTTATCCGGCCAAATCCTTGCATCCGGCTTAGTCACCCATAAATGCTCCTCTAAAAATACCGGTTCAATGTATGGGTTGCGGTCCAAATGCCTTATTACCCAAAGATAGTACATGGCATATCCCGGAGCTGTTGCCTGGGGGTGAGTCATGCCTTCCCCGATTTTTACCGTGTCATTATTTTGTACCTTGAGTACTTCTTCTCCCACCTCGGCATATCCGAAACCATTCTCCGGATAGAATTTATAGTAATATATCTCCGGCTGCGGATGGTGATGAGGCGGGTAACTTGACCATCTTCCCGGATGGTCTATCACTTCTCCGAGTACAAGGTTTGAATAATCCGCATTGCTGTAATCAAAAATAGTCCTTACTGTCCTGGTGGAGGTTTCCTTCATTGTCCCCTTGCCCCGTTCCTCACTTCTACAATCTGAAGACATATAGAATTTAGCAGCAAAAGCTCTTTCATTATCAGTCTTTTGTACTGCAAGCTCAGAATCCTCACCCAATCCGGTGATTTTAACCACTATCCCTGCAGGTACATGAAGGCACCATGGACTTTCATCAAAGCAGGATTTTCTTAAAGCTCTCTCTTTATTCCCCTGCCATTCAAATACTACCTCTCCTCTAATAAGCAAGTATGCTCTTTCTTTTTCTTCGAAATCAGTTTCAATCTGGCCCTTTGCAAGCCGAAGGATTCCGAAATCCATAAGCACATCACTGTGTTTGCCCTTCATCTCAGTAATGCTGTTATAGCCGAAGTCAAAGTGCTTATCCTGTCTGATTCTCATCTATACATTACTCCCTTACAGTGCATTTATTACTCTATTTCAAAATACCTGCCAACTGCCTCTTCAGTCTTCTCCTTGCCGACCTTAATGGTTCGTTCTATGTCCCAATCCCAATATTCCGGTCGGAATAGCTCCACCGAGACCATTTCACTATAGCCTATGGACTTTAGAGTTTTAAGAATAGAGTTTAGGTCTATAGCGCCTTCCCCCGGCCACAGTCTATTGTTGTCTCTCAGCGCTCCTACGGGTAAATCCTCAGAGTCATCTATATGGAATATGAATATTTTTTTGGAGTCTACCTTTTCCAAGTCCTCAATTCTTGAGTTCATCGCATGGAAGTGGAAGCAGTCCAATACCAATCCGACATCTTCCCTGTCTACGGCTTTTACTATCTCATAGGTCTGACTTAATGTATTTACAGAACAGCTTGGATAGCCAACAAATTCATAAGCAAGTTTTACACTGTACTTTGAAGCAATGTCGGCAAGCTCCTTAAGAGACCTTACAGATTCGTCCTTTATCTGAGTCTTAGTGTATTGCCCTACATCAAAGGTTGGCACTACAACAATCTTCTTGCATTTTATCTTTTCTCCCACCTGGCAGAGAAATACCAAGTCTTCCTTTATCTGCCTATAGCCCGCTTCATCCCTGAAGGTTATGAACTCGAGAGCATTGAACGCATAGGGCTTTATTCTGCTCTTTTCAAAGAATGCGGCCAGCTCTTCTATGCTATGTGTCTTCAGGTAATCCCTTAATTTATCCAGCCTGATTTCTATCAGTTCATAGCCATGCTTTTCGCACAGCTCCAAATCCTTCTCTAACGTAGAGTTTTTCATAGTTGTAGCTTGATTAAAGCATACCTTCATATTCCAATCCTCCTAACACTTATTACACTTGTTCCTTAAGCCGTTATCTCGCTGGTTTTAACAGGTCTGCCTTCAGCAAGGGATTTCTTTGCTGCAAGGCCTATGATTACCGGCTTCAAGCCATCTATAGCCGTAACAGGAGTATCTTTGTCATTTAATATAGCACTAAAGAAATCTCTCATTTCAGCTATAAAGGACTCCTTGTATCTTTCCAGGAAGAAATACAGTGGCTTATCTCCTTGCACTCCTTCTTCAGTACTCAGAATTGTATTGGTAGGGGTATCATTGGATGCCGCCGCGCTTCCTTTCGAGCCGAACACTTCCACTCTTTGGTCATAGCCGTAAGCAGCTTTTCTGCTGTTATCAATTACTCCTATGGCACCATTCTCGAACTTTAAAACAACTACTGCTGTATCAACATCTCCCGCTTTTCCGATAGCCGGATCTACCAGCGCTGCTGCCTGAACATAAACCTCTTCGACCTCGCTGCCTGAAAGATATCTTGCCATATCAAAATCATGTATAGTCATATCAAGGAATATCCCACCTGATACCTTTACGTACTCAATTGGTGGAGGAGCAGGGTCTCTTGATGTGATTCTGATTATATGGGGCTCTCCTACTTTACCTTCCAGCACAAGATCCCTGACCTTCTTGAAGTTATGATCGAATCTCCTGTTGAAGCCTACCTGAAATTTTACACCTGCTTTTTCTACAGCTTCAATTGCCCTTTTTATTTTGTCTATGCTTAAATCTACCGGCTTTTCACAGAATATGTGCTTCCCAGCCTCAGCTGCTTCAATGGAAATTTGAGCATGAGTATTGGTAGAGGAACATATAAGTACAGCGCTGATTTCTGGATCACTTAAAATTTCATGATAGTCCTTTACCACATTTTTTATTCCCAGTCCATAAGCCCAATCTTTGATTTGGTCTGCAAAAATATCCGCTATTGATTTTATCTCTACTTCCGGAATAAAGTATGAAATGTTTTCGGCATGAAGTTTTCCTATTCTTCCTGCACCGATGATACCAATCTTAATCTTCTTGCTCATAAAAACTCTCCTTTTAATCATTTAAATTTTATAATTCAATGTAAACGTTTACATAATTTGGTAATAAGGTGCCCTTTCGAATTGATATCTCAATCCTACTAGAGCTTTATTTTGATCTGTTCTTTCTTTCATCAAGCAATACAGCTCCTACTATAATCGCTCCCTTTACTATCTGCTGCCAATATGCAGACACATTCAAAAGGTCAAGTCCGTTATTCAGGACACCGATTATAAGAGCACCAATGATCGTACCGGGAATGGTCCCGATACCTCCTGATAAACTGGTTCCCCCTATTACCGCAGATGCAATAGCATCAAGCTCAAAACCCTGTCCCGCACCCGGCTGTCCCGAGCTGATTCTTGAGGTCAGAATTATACCGGCAACTGCAGACAACAGTCCTGCATATGAGTATATAAGCATTTTATATTTATCGACATTGACACCGGATACAACTGCTGAGTTTTCATTTCCGCCTATTGCATATACATAGCTCCCAAACTTTGTATTATTCAAAAGTATATGAGATATTACCGCTACTAAAAATAATATTATTATTGGCACCGGTATCCCCAGGATGTGGCCTCCGCCAATGAACTCGAACTCCTTGGTAAAATCCCCAATGGGCTTGCCGTCGCTCAATAGCAGTGCAACTCCTCTGGCAGCAGTCATCATACCCAGGGTTGCAATAAATGGGGGTATTTTCCCCTTTGCTACAATTGTTCCGCTCACAAGACCGGTACCTGCACCAACAGCCAAGCCTATCAGTAATGGTACAATGAGCGGATATGTATTTGGATGGGCGAATTTAGCTGTCATAACCGAGACCAGCGCTATTACCGAGCCAGATGCCAGGTCTATCCCGGTAGTGATAATAACCATTGTGACACCCATAGCCACAATAGCAATAATGGACATCTGCCTTACAATATTTAATAGGTTTCTAACCTTAAAAAAGGAAGGCGACAATACTGACATTAAGATTAACATCCCGATGAAGATAAGAAAAATACCATACTTTCGGATAAAATCACTTATAAATGCCTTTGTTCCTTCATTGCCCTTCACTAGACTTTGTTTTTTAGCCGGAACTATGTTTTTATCATCCATTTAAATTTCCTCCCGATATACATTGATTTTCGATTTCATATCAGCCCACCAGACCGGTTGCATATTCGAGAATCTTTTCCTGGGTGGCTTCCTCTCTATTCAATATCCCAACCTGATTACCTTCGTGCATGACAAGTATCCTATCGCTCATCCCCAAGATTTCAGGAAGTTCTGAAGAAATCATTATTATTGCTTTTCCCTGAGCCGCCAGGTTTGACATCAGCTTATGAATCTCTGACTTGGCCCCTACATCAATTCCTCTGGTCGGCTCATCCAGAATCAATATGTCGGGATGGGTCAACAGCCACCTTGAAATGAGAACCTTCTGCTGATTTCCTCCACTCAAAAACTTAATTTTTTGATCCATGCTCGGTGTCTTTATATCCAATCGGCCTTTTTCGCTATCACATACTGTATTGATTTCTTTCTTCTTTAGCAAAATGCCCTTCAAATATTCATCAATGCTTGAAACTATTATATTGCTTCTAACAGGCAATACGAGGAATAAGCCGTTTTTCTTTCTATCCTCAGTAAGCAGCGCCATCTTATGGCTGATTGCATCTCTGGGCGATTTAATCTTTACTGCTTTGCCATTTATGTGGACTTCTCCCGAGGTTGCTCTTCTAACTCCGAAGAGGCATTCCATCACCTCTGTCCTGCCTGCACCCATAAGCCCTGCAATTCCTAAAATCTCGCCCTTGTGAAGTTCAAAGCTGATATCTCTGAACTCGCCTTCTCTGGTAAGCTTTTTAACAGATAAAACCACTTCATTTATTTCAGTCTCCTGTTTATCAAATATATTCTTAAGCTCCCTGCCCACCATCATTTCTATAAGCTTATCCTTCGTCATATTCCTGGATGCTTCTGTTCCTATATATTTGCCGTCTCTAAAAACAGAAATATCATCTGCAATCCTAAACACTTCATCCATTTTGTGAGTTATATAGATTACCGAAACACCCTTTTCCTTTAGAGTTTTGATTATTTTAAACAGATGCTCTACTTCCTTTTCAGTGATAGCGGAAGTAGGTTCGTCCATTATTATCAAATCCGAGTTATATGAAATCGCTTTTGCTATTTCCACCATCTGCATATTGGCAATACTTAGCTTGCACATTTTAGCCTTGGGATTTATCTTTATATCCAGCTTCTGCAGCAATTCAAGGGTATCCTTGCACATCTGGCGTTTCTTTACCAGACCGGTTTTCCCGTAGCTGGGCTCCCTGCCTAAAAAAATATTTTCTGCCACTGTCATATAAGGTACAGAGGTTAATTCCTGATGTATCATTGAAATGCCTCTGGTTAAAGCATCATGGGTATTCTGAAGCTCAATGATGTTTCCCTTGAACTTGATGCTGCCATTGTCAGGATGGTAGATACCTATAAGAATTTTCATAAGGGTTGACTTGCCCGCGCCGTTTTCGCCCATCAATGCATGTACAGAACCTTTTTCCACCTTGAACTGCACATCATCTAAAGCTTGAACCCCCGGGAACGCTTTTGATATATTCGCCATTTCCAAAATATATTCTTTTTCCATAGCCTCTACCTCATTTTTTGTAAAGGATACCAGCCTTAGGCCGGTATCCTTCATAGTTTTAATTATCGAACTCTATTTATCTTTATTTCCACTTAGCAATAAACTTGTCAACTTCTTCTGGTTTAACAAGCTCAAAAGGAATCCAAACGATAGGTTCAACCTTTTCACCCTTTGCTGCTGCAATAGCTGTCTTTATTGCACCTTCACCCTGGCCTGATGCATCCTGGAATACTGTTACATTAAGCTTGCCGGCCTTCATGTATTCAAGAGCGTCAGGAGTAGCGTCAATTCCACCAACAAGAATTGTTCCAAGCTTGCCGGCGGCTTCTATTGCCTTTAATGCTCCTATAGCCATTTCGTCGTTATTGGAAGCAACTGCATCAATCTTCAGGTCAGACTGAAGCCAGTTTTCCATTATAGTCATACCCTTGTCTCTCTGCCACATACCTATCTGTTCTGCTACTATCTTGATATCGGGGTATTTCTTTATAACTTCTTTGAAGCCTTCTGTCCTCTTTACTGCTGCTTCATTTCCAGGGTCACCAACGAGTATAGCAACATTCCCCTTGCCACCCATTTTCTCTGCCAGGTATTCCATTTCTATGATACCCGCCTTGATTGATTCGGAACCGACATAGGAAGTAGCTTCCGACTGGTTCTTGAACAATCTGTTGACGCTTATGAGAGGAATTCCTGCTTCCTTTGCGGCTTTGGTCATTGGCTCTGTTGCGTCTGTATTAACAGGATTAACTACTATTGCTTTGCAACCTTGAGCTATGAAAGTTTCTACCTGCCCAAGCTGCTTGTTGACATCAGCTTTGCCGTCAACATATATTACTTCTACGTCTATAACATTCTTTGAATATGCCTGCATTGCGTCCAGCATGTAGGATAGCCACTTGTCATTGAAGTCAGACATTGTTACACCTATTATTATTTTTTCTGCTGGTTTGGGTGCTTCTGCTGGTGCTGAAGCTGCGGGAGCTGCCGGAGCACATCCGGAAAACAGGGACACGCACATTACCAATACTAATGTCGTTGCCAATAGTTTTTTCATTAACTTTCCCCCTTTTTTTATGTATTCTATTTATATAAGCCCATACCCCACTGCATGCAGAGGTGGAATATGAGTTCATACCATATAAAATTTCCTTGTCCCTGGCAACTCCTGTTAGTCATTGTATTGGTAGTAATGTTCATTTAATAGCGTAGCAAAATAAGACATGTCACATATATGCATGAAGTTTCATTTTACCTATCTTCTTTTTTAGTTCAAACTACTCTGTCAATTGGATTTTTCTCTTTTGTGATTTGTAAAGATGTTGAAAACCTTGGGCATGGATCACCGCCTACTACATATCAATAGAAGATTGTGCTGCTGAATAGAAATGTTCAGATACTGAATAATTATTATTGCAAACGTTTACTATGTTCTTTAAATTTATTGTACTTTAATGGCTTAACAATGTCAATATTCAAAATATTATAATCTTTGATAACTTATTATCAATAATTTTATATCTATAATTGGGTATTTTACCAACTTTAGTATATTATTTATGCTAAATCATATAGCACATACTTAATATTCTCTGCATTTCGTAAACGTTTGTGAATAAATTGTCTAAAGTTTACATATTTATCTGACCCATTGATTCCATAGCCTTGTCTATTGTAATTACTGGTTAAGAAATGCACGGTTTGTATCATAATAGTCATGCGCGCAGCGATGTAAACAAAATCTGAACAAAAAAGTAAAAAGTCCGGTTGCACCGGACTTTTTACTTTTTATTGGTTTTACCACTTATTTTTCATTATATGAGTTGCTATTTCTGCTTTTGATATGTTTTTCAATATCTCGCACTGCTCCTTGCCTTTCTTGAAGGTTGCAACGCAGCCCGGATCCAGGTTCAGCTCAATGCCTTCATCACATACCTTGATGACTTTGTCCATAAGATGGCAGAAAATCATATGTAAGTCATTGGTTCTTCCTGACTTTGCAATCAAAGCGGCCTGTTCTTCTGTAAGCTCTACAAACTTTTCCTTTGGAGAACCGCATTTCGGACATTTTTCCGGAGCTTCATCTCCAAAATGTATATACCCGCACACACTACATTTCCACATAATCTTTTCCCCTTTCAATTTTGTATATATTTTATTATATATATTTCTATATAAAACTAAATATTCCTCTATTCCATAATTATTTTTTTTTAGTAATTATTTTCCTCTCCACTATTTAACACAAATTTAGCAGTATTAATAATGCTATTTTGCAAAAAATAGAATCGTCAGCAATTAATATACTGACGTTGGTTCGCGGTTCGCGGTTCGCGGTTCGTGGTTTCAGAATTGCTTCGAAGCCCTTCTTTAATCCTCGCACCTCGCACCTCACACCTCGTACCATTATTTTAAGGAGGTGTATTTATGCATAACAATATAACTAGCAACAATCTTACAAACAATAAAATGCATGCTCACAATCACAGCATAAAATGTAATGTAGACACTTGCTACTATAATGATAGTCATTTCTGCAGCGCCAATGTAATAGAGGTAAATCCACTGGGTGATGGTGTTGCTCACTCAACAGAAGGAACAGGCTGCACAACTTTTGTAGAGTCCAATAGCTAAAAAAAGTCCGCAGGGCTTCCTGCGGATTTTCCTTAAGCATTAGCTTTTTGCTTTTCCATCATATCCTTGACCTTCATGAGCCTTACTCTGCTGCCTCTCTCATTCTCGTCAAGCTTCATGGTAATGTATTTTACTGTTTCAATGAGCTGTGGAATCATTATATATTCCAGGGCATTAACTCTACGTCTTGTCTTCTCTATCTCATCAGCCATAAGCTGACAGGTCTTCTCCACCTGAGCCAACTCAATCAGCTTGTCAAAGACCTCTTGCAGTGAATGTATTGCGCCATCCAGCTCTCCTGAGGTTGTTGCAAAGCCGTAGGGATATATGCTGGAAGCTTCCTTGTTATCCTCCCTCACAAGATTGAACACAGGAGAGTTTACACTCATTATATTCTTTACGCTCATCTCAAGGTTTATCTTCTGAGTAGGATACATTATAGCTTCTTCCAACACTTCGGAAGACATTACCGCTCTGGCAATAAGAAAGTTTTTGAAAGCAACTGTAAGTTCCTTTTCTACAGCTTCTCTCAGTTCCATGTTTTTCTTTACATAATCTATGAACTTTTTCATTAGCTCATCCTGCTTATCTTTCAGAAGCTTGTGACCTCTTTGAGCAGTTTTTAGTCTGCCCTTAAGGCCGGTCAGCTCCATACGCGTAGGATTTACATTAAGTTTAGCCATATGCTATGCATCCCCTTTGGGCAGGTATTTATCAATATACTCATCTTTGATTCTCTTAAGTTCTGCTCTCGGAAGTATGGAAAGAAGCTCCCAGCCAAGTGTAAGTGTTTGTTCTATGCTCCTATCCTCATTATCTCCCTGTGATACATATCTTTTCTCAAACTCGTCTGCAAACTTAGCAAAAAGTTTGTCTGTATCACTAAGGGCACCTTCACCGAGTATTACCGCAAGTTCTTTCGCTTCCTTACCTCTTGCATAGGATGCGAAAAGCTGGTTCATCGTATCAGCATGATCTTCTCTTGTCTTATTTTTGCCTATACCTTTGTCCTTAAGACGCGACAATGATGGAAGCACGTCTATAGGCGGCATGATACCTTTTCTGTAAAGCTCTCTGCTGAGTATGATCTGACCTTCTGTTATATAGCCTGTAAGGTCAGGTATTGGATGAGTCTTGTCATCTTCAGGCATTGAAAGTATCGGAATCTGTGTTATTGATCCTTTTTTGTCCCTAATTCTTCCTGCTCTTTCGTATATAGTAGCCAAGTCGGTATACAAATATCCGGGATAACCCCTTCTTCCGGGAACTTCCTTTCGTGCAGCCGATACTTCACGAAGAGCATCACAGTAATTTGTTATATCTGTCATTATTACGAGCACTTGCATATCCTTCTCATATGCCAGATACTCTGCAGCTGTGAGTGCCATACGAGGTGTGGCTATACGCTCAATAGCAGGGTCGTTTGCGAGATTCATAAATAGAACTGCTCTGTCTATAGCACCTGTTCTTTTGAAGTCAGCTATGAAGTAATCTGCATCTTCAAAGGTTATACCTATAGCAGCAAATACAACAGCGAATTTGCTTTCTGTACCAAGTACCTTAGCCTGCCTCGCTATCTGTGCAGCAAGTCTTGCGTGGGGCAGACCGGAGCCTGAGAAAATAGGCAGCTTCTGTCCCCTGACAAGTGTGTTAAGTCCGTCAATTGCAGATATACCAGTCTGTATGAATTCAGAAGGATAGTCTCTGGCAGCCGGGTTTATAGGATTACCACTTATATCATTCCTTGATTCAGGTATGATTTTAGGTCCTCCATCCTTTGGTCTTCCCAAACCATCAAATACTCTTCCCAACATATCAGTGGAAACCGGCAGTTCCAGACTATGTCCAGTGAATCGAACCTTACTCTCATTGATGTTCAATCCTGTTGAGCCTTCAAAGAGCTGTACCAGCGCTTTGTCTCCGGAAACCTCAAGAACTTTTCCGCGGCGCTGCTCACCGTTTTTCATTTCTATCTCAACCAGTTCATCGAACTTTACACCCTCCACTTGGTCAACCAGCATAAGTGGACCTGCAACTTCTCTAATGGTTTTGTATTCCTTCAGCATATCTTATATTCCTCCATTCGAAAGGGTGGAAGCCACCTGTTTTCTAATGTCCGCTTCCAGAGCATCAAATTCGCTAAGATTGTTCTCCAATATCAGCTTAGCCTTAGCTATTTTCTCCCTAACCGGCAGATTGGAAAGTTCTTTGAAGAGCGCACCTTCACTCAATGCTCTTTGTCCTTCATGGAAGAACAGCAGGATTGCTTTCATCATTCTAAACTGCTTCTGGATTGAAGTATAAGTATCAATTTCATGGAAGGCATTTTGATGCAGATAGTCTTCTCTTATTGTTTTTGTTACTTCCAGTGTAAATCTGTCCTTTAATGAAAGGGCATCAAAGCCAACCAGTCTAACGATTTCATTTAATTCTGCTTCTTCCTGAAGCAATTTCAAGGCTTCTGTCCTCAGGGCATGCCATTCAGGTGATACTTGCTCAGTAAACCAATCACCCAATCTGTCCAGGTATAAAGAATAGCTTTGAAGCCAGTTTATTGCAGGGAAATGTCTTCTATAAGCCAGAGATGCATCCAAGCCCCAGAAAACCTTTACTATTCTCAAAGTTGCCTGTGTTACAGGCTCTGAGAGGTCTCCACCTGGAGGGGATACCGCACCAACTGCAGTAAGAGCACCTTCTCTATTTTCAGTTCCTGAGCATACAACCTTGCCGGCTCTTTCATAGAATTCAGCAGCTCTTGAACCAAGATATGCAGGATAGCCTTCTTCACCAGGCATTTCCTCAAGACGTCCGGACATTTCACGGAGCGCTTCCGCCCAGCGCGAGGTTGAGTCTGCCATAAGCGCTACGGAATAACCCATGTCTCTAAAGTATTCACCTATTGTAATACCGGTATATATGCTTGCTTCACGGGCTGCAACCGGCATATCTGATGTGTTTGCAATAAGCACTGTACGTTTCATCAATGGCTCTCCGGTCTTCGGATCCTTAAGTTCTGGGAACTCCATAAGAACGTCAGTCATTTCGTTTCCACGCTCACCGCAGCCAATATATACAACTATCTCAGCATCAGCCCATTTCGCAAGCTGGTGCTGTACAACTGTCTTACCGCTTCCAAAAGGCCCAGGGATACAAGCTGTACCACCTTTTGCCACCGGGAAGAAGGTATCTATGATTCTCTGGCCTGTAATCATAGGGTTTGAAGGAGAAAGCTTTTCTTTATAAGGTCTTCCCTTTCTAACCGGCCATTTCTGAAGCATCTGTACTTCCTTTATTCCATCTTTTGCTTTTACCTTTGCTATTGTCTCTAAAATAGTAAATTCGCCTGAGTTAATTTCTTCTATAGTTCCTTCTACACCAAACGGAACCATTATCTTGTGAAGTACTATAGAAGTCTCCTGTACAGTACCTATGATATCCCCTGACTTTACAATATCGCCTTTTTTAACAGTAGCATCAAAATGCCACTTTTTTGTTTTATTAAGCTTTTCTACTTGTACACCTCTGGCTATATGGTCACCTGAAGCACTCCTTACAACGTCAAGAGGTCTCTGGATGCCGTCAAAAATTGATTCGATAAGTCCTGGCCCCAGCTCAACGCTTAGGGGCTCGCCAGTAGAAACAACCGGTTCTCCCGGTCCCAAGCCTGAAGTTTCTTCATAAACCTGTATTGAAGCCTTATCTCCTCTTATTTCTATAATTTCGCCTATAAGCTTTTTATCACTAACACGAACAACGTCATACATTTTTGCATCCTGCATACCTTCTGCTATGACAAGAGGCCCTGATACTTTTATAATTCTACCCTCGTTCAAGTTATCAACCTTCTTTCCCGAATAATATATCCGAACCGATGGCTTTCTCTACTGACTTTTTAACACCATTTATACCTAATCCCAGGGTTCCCCTGTTGTTAGGTATCATTATTATTGCCGGAGTCAAGGAATCCTTGTATTCGTTGATTACTTCATCCAAATCCTTGGCAAGCTGCTCTGTCACGAAAAGCACAGCATAGTTCTCTTTTGCAAGCTTGTGAATCAATCTGTTGGCTTCTCTAATATCAGTGGTCGGAAATACTGATATTCCTAAAGCCTTGAATCCAAGTATGGAGTCCTTATCTCCAATAACTCCAATTTTATACATATACATCACGTAGCCTTTCTCTTATCAATTCATTCGGAATCTCATTAATTTTCCCGACCATTATCATTCTGATTATCTTCGCTTCATTTTCCTTTGCCATCAGATAACCAACCAAAGGTTCGATTCCAAATGCAACATACTTGCCCTTTTTGGCGAGTTCAAATAAAAAATTGTCAGAAAGCTTTTCGAATTTCGTCAAGGATTTTGTCTTTATATAGTTGGATATACCTTCCCCAACTATTTTACCGTAATCCTTGAAGGCTAATCTGTCGCTCAAGGTTTCCATGGACTCGTCAAAGATATCATTGAAGAATGCATAGTCCAGCCTTCCATTTATAAGTATTGCCTTTTTAAGGAAGTCCCTCCCGTAACCCATTGCTTTTACTCGTATCAGGGATTTAATATTTATCAAATCTATCTGTGTTGAGATATAATCCATCAAGAAGCTGCTCTTGTTATCCTTAGCAGTCTTATACATAAGATTGTATAAGCACTTATCCAGAGTCACATCAATAAGCTGCGGATCAGGATTCACTGTAAATTCCCCAACTACTTGCTCCACACATTCTCTAATAATAGGATCCAAGTCGCTGAAGTCCTTTTCCTTGACCATCTTTTTAAGACGCTGGCTGGGTATGGTACCTATATCGCTCAAAAGTCCGTCATTCTCTTCGTCCAAGTAGCTGCTCTTAAGCAGTGTCTTCAAATTTTGAATGTCATATCTAAACGAGAATAGGTTTGTGAGTTCAGGAACAGGAGATATTTCCCTCAGAAGCTCATAAGTTTTTGATAGTTCCTTGGAAAGTACAGTTTCATAGTCTTCAATGTCCTTCATTTCAGAAATTGAACTTCCATATTCTGTTTCATTGAGGATTTTTATAATTTCATCTGCATTCCTGGCTTCAATCATTCTTTCGATTTTCGCCTTATCCAGAAGTTTTGTTTCCAATGCTCGTATTCTGGTCACAGAATATAGGTATTTATTTTCACTCATTGAGCTTATCCTCCTTTCTTCCAGTAAAAGAATTTCTTGGTTTTGCATTAAGCACGGAAGAAAATCTCAGCTACCTTCGGTTCAATTTCATCTCTGTAGAGCCTTATGACTGCTTCAAAGGAATTGTTTACTTCAACTCCCTGACCCATTAAAATGAAGCCTCCGGATATATTCCTGGTTTCATCCGATATTTTGAGCTTACCCTTCTTGCCAACTGCTTCAAGGGCTTTGTTTGCTTTGCTTATAAAATCAGCAGAAAGCTTACTCTTTCCACCTTCAGACATTAGGATTTCTTCTTCTCCGCTTTCCACTGAGGCCATGAGCATATCAAAAATTACTTTCTCATATTTGCTGCTATCAAGGCTGTTCATACGTTCGAGTGCTCTATCAAATACTTCTTCAATCGATTGCTGTTTTGCAGAAAGAATATCCTTACGCATCTCAAGCTCAACGATTGAATTAATTATTCTTCTTTTCTCACTAATATCATGAGTGGACTTTTGCGAAATCTCCTTCGCTCTAAGAGCGGCTTTCTGGTTCGCCTTTTCTTCTATGTCTTTGGCTTGGAGTCGCGCTTTTTCCAATATTTCATTTGTTTTAACTTCTGCATCCTGCAAGATCTTTTCTTTTATTTTCTCTACTCCTGCCATTTAAGCCACTCCCTTATAATTTGATGCCGTTAAGCATAAGGAATGATGCAAGCAATGAAAGAACTGCATAAGTCTCAACCATAGCAGGATAAATCATAGCTTTACCAAACTCTTCAGGTCTTTTAGCAAGTATTCCGCAGCTGGAAGCTGAGGCTTTCCCCTGATATATTGCTGAAACAAGTCCAACCAATCCAACCGGCACGCCAGCTAGAAAGAGCATGAGTCCCTGTTCTATGTTTACTGGAACTATTGTTGCGAAAACCCCTATCTTGGACCATATAAGAAATCCAATAAGAAGACCATATATACCCTGTGTACCAGGAAGTGCCTGTAAAAGAAGTGTCTTACCGAATTTGCTTGGATCTTCAGTTACAACTCCAGATGCTGCCATACCTGCGATACCTACACCTATTGCAGATCCGCAGCCTGCAAGACCTGCTGCTATTGCTGAACCAAGAAATGCAAGATATAAACCAGAGTTACCCATCAATTCCACCATATTATTCATTTTTTTATTGCCTCCCTTTGTAATAAATATAATATTATACTAGTTTTGAATGTACTTTGTTTTAATTCTTAGGGGATTAAATGCCTTTCCTTCACCTGAATAGAACTTTCCGAAGAATTCAACATACTGAAGACGGCTTGTATGCACATATGCCCCCAGAATGCCAAGTGCTGTATTGAAGGTATGGGCTGCTATTAAAAAAGCAACCATTATTAGTTTTCCGACTAGACTACCACCCATCATAAGGCCCATAGCATTGAAAACCTGCGCTATAACGCCGGTTGCCAAACATAATGCAAATAATCGTGAATATGAAAGAACATCGCCTAAAAATCCACTAACGTTGTATAACGCTAATAGTCCAGATGTCAACCTTTTGAAAATGTTCTTTTCAGACCTTGCATTAAAAATCACAGTACCGGCGGCACCTATGATAGCCATATACTTGCCTGCTGCAGCAAGAGGCGGCAGCGCAAGGAACATAAGTCCTGTCAATAGCATAAGCCAGAGCACTTGATCGTAGAATGCATCCAG
Source organism: Clostridia bacterium (assembly GCA_035628995.1). NCBI lineage: Bacteria > Bacillati > Bacillota > Clostridia > Clostridia bacterium. Next base: position 516,287 of record DASPIR010000023.1, read on the forward strand.
ATATTTACCTTCTCTGATGTTCATATACGCTGCGAGGAAGAAACCAGTGTAAAGATGAATTACACCCAAGGCCAAACAGAATATCAACATCTTGAGAGGTTCATCCAAAGGATTGAACCACCATGGCTTTATCTTAATCAGATCCCCGAACCAGCCTCCGAAGATTCCTCCCCAGAAAAATGTGGATATGCCTCCAAGAAACATTACCCCCATCATCTTTTTCATACCGCCCTCCGGCTTGTATTTGTAAAGTATAAATGCCGTGGCGGCAGCAATGATTATCCCATACGCTGCATCAGTTACCATAATTCCGAAGAACAATATAAAGAATGGGGTCATAAAAATATTGGGGTCTATGCCCCTCGGATTCGGCAAACTGTACATCTCTGTTATCAACTCAAAGGGCTGAACAAGCTTCGGATTATTCAGAAGCACCGGTATGTCATCCTCATCATTCGGATCCTCAAACTGAATGGTATACTTATCAGTTATACCATCTAAGAGCCGGATCATATCATCAGAATACTTTTCAGGTATCCATCCGCGAAGCATGAAGGTTTTATCAGTTTTACCAAAATCCTTCACGACGCTGCTCTTATCCTTTTCTATTGAGAACAAATCAAAAATAATTTCAAGGAAGTCTATTTCTGATACCATTCCCTCTGCCTGTTTTGCCAGTTCTATCTTCTTTTTCTCAATCTCTTCTATCTCTCCAGTCAGCCTTTTTATGTTTTCCTTAGGAGTTCCTGAGAACTCGCTGAAGGTCACTTTAGTCCAGCCGGACTGTTTGAGAAGCTGTAGCATTCTCTCTTCACATATATGATGATAAACAACCATCATGTATGTATTTTCCTTTTCGCTGCTTACTTTTTCAAGATATGCTTCGAGGTTTTCATTTTGAATTGAAGTACTGAACTCTTCCACATATTTTGTAGGCATAAAGCCTATTATTGTACTTGTATTCTGTGTACTGCCAATGTCCTCGACGTTCATTTCCATTGGTATCCACGGGTTGAGCTGAGCTATGGTATTGTTGAGCTTTGTTTCAACACTCTTAAACTCTGTGAATTTACTGTCTATACCCCTGCAGTTTTCGTATATTTCATGCAGTTTTTCTTCATTTCCGAGGTACTTATTGCGCTGTATCTCATCTACTTGAACCTTCGATGCAAACATAGACTTTTTTGTCTTATTGAATTTTCCTAAAAAATCAAGTGAATATTTTACTTGTGAAAGCTTTGTCTCCAGCTTGCTCACTGCTTCAGTGTCACTGTCTAGCTGTAACCCCTCAAATCCTTGTTCAGCAATTTGTTCTTCAAGGTTTACTACCTGTAGGTTACCGAATTTCTGAAGGCTCTTAACTATGGCATTCCTTTCAGACTGGAGAGCTATCATGGTGACTTTCTTCATTTTAACTATTGCCATTCATTTTCACAATCCTCTCCATCACCAGATTCACTGCGTCCTCCATTTTTTCTGCAGCTTTGCGCTTCAATTCCTGACACTTTTCGTTATTCTGCATTTTCCTGCTGTCAGCTTCCTGATAAGCCTCCTTCTCTGCTGCCTCAAGCTGCTGCCTGCCCTTAAGAAGCTCCTGATCTTCAGCTGCTTTAATAACTCTGGCAGCCTCATCTTCTGCGCGTAGTAAAAGGTCCTTGGCTTTCTGGTGTGCTGACTTTAGCTTTTCTTCTGCAGCACGCTCTGTTTCTTTGATTTCTTTAATGATTTCTGTCGTCAAATGCCTCACCACCTCTTTCAAAACTTATATTAACACTACAGAATTAATAATTATAAATGCGAAAAATTCCTCTCAAGTTTAATTCGTTAAAAATGGTTAAATTCCTTCAATAAAATTTTAATACATATTAGAATATTTATAAAATTGAAAATGCGTCAAATATTATAAAATTATCAGTTTAACGCCCTCTTATTCACGCTATCTTCAATTATTGTTAAAAAAGTCACAATGTAAAGCTACTGGACACTGCCCACATTTTGGTTTTTTGGCATCGCATATGGCTCGACCGTGATATACCAAGCAGTTGCTGAATGCTGTCCAGTCATTTTCTGGTAGTAACTCCATAAGATCATACTCAATCTTCTCAGGATCTTCCTTATCCGTCAAACCTATCCTGTTCGACAATCTTTTACAGTGAGTATCAACAATTATTCCAGGAATGCCAAATATATTGCTTAATACCACATTAGCTGTCTTTCGGCCTACTCCCGGCAGACTCAGCAGATCCTCCATATTGTTCGGTACTTTCCCGCCGAAGTCCTTAATGAGTTTCTTGCAGCAGCCAATAATATTCTTTGTCTTATTTCTGTAAAAGCCTGTGGATTTTATATCCTGCTCCAGCTCTTCAGGATTGGCATCCGCATAATCATTCACTGATGTATATTTCTTAAAAAGGTCTTTTGTCACAATGTTTACTCTTGCATCTGTGCATTGAGCCGCAAGTATCGTAGAAATCACCAGCTGAAGAGGCTCCTTATAGTCTAAAGAGCAGGTTGCTTCAGGATAGATATTATACAATATTGCTGAAATTTCCTTAGCTCTGCTTCTCAGTTCATCTATGCTTCTCATATTTTACCCCCTCCAAAAATCTCTCCATCTCTGCTATATCCATGGTATTTATGACATCCTGCTTTTCCAGCCAGCCCTTTCTTGCGATGCCCACGCCATAAGATATATTGCTTAATCCTTGAATACTGTGCGCATCGGTGTTAATAGATATCTTTACACCCTTTTCCTTGGCATATTTCAAATTCCTCCAGTCCAAGTCCAGCCTGTGAGGATCTGCGTTAATCTCAACCACCTTGCCATATTCTGCTGCAGCATCTATCACCGCATTGATATCCAATTCATATTCTTCCCTGGCTAGAAGTATTCTACCCGTGGGGTGGGCTAGCATTATAGTATACCTGTTCTTCAAAGCATTTACAAGTCTTTCTGTCATTCTATCTTTTTCCATTTTAAAATTTGAGTGCACCGCTGCAATGACAAAATCAAAAAGCTTCAATACCTCATCATCATAATCAAGAGAACCATCAGGCAGTATGTCCGACTCAATCCCTTTAAAAACCCTGAAATTCTTATGTCTCTGATTTATTGCATCAATTTCTTCCACCTGCCGCTTTACCTCATCGATATTCAGACCTCTTGCATAATAAGCAGCTCTGCTGTGATCAGTTATACCTATATATTGAAATCCCAGCCTTATTGCCTCCTCAACCATTTCTTCAATGCTGCCGGAGCCGTCGCTGTAAACGGTATGCATATGAAAAGTGCCCTTAATATCTTTCCTTGTCAAAAGCTCAGGCAATTCCTCTTTTTCTGCGGCTTCAATCTCACCAGTGTTCTCTCTTAGTTCCGGTGGTATATATCGTAATCCCAATACCCTGTATATTTCTTCTTCACTATTGCAGGGTAAAAGCTCTTCACCTCTGAAAAGTCCATACTCATTCACCTTTATTCCCATTGCCTTTGCTCTATGCCTAATAGCCGTGTTGTGCTCCTTGCTTCCTGTGAAATGGTTAAGTGCGTATGGAAATTCTTTGATGTCTACTACCCTCAAATCCATATTGATGCCACTCTTGAGCCTGACTGTAGACTTTGTTTCACCCTTTGAAACAACTTCCTCAACCTGGGGTAGTGAGGTGTAATAATCCATCAGCTTTGCAGGCTGGGTAGTACTGGCAACTATGTCTATGTCCTTGACTACTTCTTTCCTCCTTCGCAGGCTTCCTCCAAGGTCACATTCCTTTGTAATAGGATTGGCCAGCAGCGTTTCCTTTACCGCCATTGCTTCCTGATATACATCTCCAAAGAGATGTTGACCTTTATAGGTCTTCACATGCATAATGCCTTTTAATATATTTTCCTGGGTCTTTTTACCGAAGCCTGCAAGCGATAGGAGCCGATTCTCTATGCATGCGTATTCAAGCTCTCCGATAGATTTTACATCCAGTTTCTCATAGAGCACCTTCACCTTTTTGGGTCCCACTCCAGGTATCGTAAGCATTTCTAATAATCCTACAGGAATAGACTTCTTAAGCTCTTCGTAATATTCCAGCCGTCCTGTTGTCACAAGCTCAGTGAGCTTTTCGGTTATGGCCTTACCTACACCCTTTATGTCATCCAGCTTTCCTTCATTTATATAACTCTTCAGGTCCCCGTCCAAAAGCTCTATTGACCTGGCAGCATTGACATACGCTTTAATCTTGAATGGATTTTCCCCTTTTAGATCCAGTAGCAGTGCGATTTCCTCTAAAATCTGTACTATATCTCTTTTATCCATATATTTCTCCCGGAATCAATCTTCCCGCCGTTTTAATCATATAGCTTTATTCTACCAAATATATTACAACTAATACCATCTCTAATTGTGACTTTAAAAACATAATAATATGCACAAGTATATCAATATTGATATAATATTCCTATAGAGATCGCGGAAAAATCTTAAAGGAATTATTTTACTTTCCGCGATGTACACTAATGAAACAAAAGTGAGAAATACGATTTCGCATTTTGTATAGGTTATGACAAAACTTAATCAAAAAGACTTTTAGGAGGCCCCTCATGCAAAAAAAGATATTGCTAAGTGCAGTTAACGCCAAATATATACACTCCAACCTTGCTATAAGATATTTGAAAAAATACTGTGAAGCTCAAATAGAAGGAATTAACATAGCTGAGTTCAGTATAAATGACAACATAAACAACATCCTAAAGCAGCTGTATAACTCCGGTGCTGATATATACGGCTTCTCCTGCTATATATGGAACATCAGCCTGATGCGCAGTATTTGCAGCAGTCTGAAAAAAGCCAAGCCTGATGCTGTAATCATATTGGGAGGTCCCGAGGTCTCTTATGATTCCGCAAGCATCCTTAGGGATAATCCATTTATAGATTATGTAGTTGTAGGAGAAGGTGAAGAAACACTGCTTGACTTGCTTGGCTGCATCACAGATGGTAAGTGTAATATCTCCAGCATACCCGGAATAGCTTACAGAGAAGGAGCAAATGTTGTCATCAACCAGAAAAGACCTCTTATTGCTTGCTTAGATGCAATCCCCTTTCCTTATGACAGCTTTGATGAATTTGAGAATAAGATTGTCTACTATGAGACCAGCAGGGGTTGCCCCTTTAACTGCCAGTACTGCCTTTCCTCCACAATACACGGGGTAAGGTATCTTTCAATAGATAGAATCAGACAAGATATAAAAGGCTTTATAAACGCAGGGGTAAGACAGGTTAAGCTGGTTGACAGGACCTTTAACTGTGATATTGACCGTTCCATAGAAATTATGCAATATATAATGGAGCTAAAGTCCACAACCAACTTTCATTTTGAAATAGCTGCCGACCTTATTAATGAGCGCTTCCTGCAAACAGTTGAAAAAGCCCCTGAGGGTATGTTCCAATTTGAAATAGGAGTTCAATCCACCAACCCAATGACTCTATCCGAAATAGACAGAACAATGAATTTTGGCAAGGTGGGACAAAATGTACGCAAGCTCTTAGCCTTTAAGAATGCTCATATCCACCTGGACCTTATTGCCGGACTTCCATATGAGGATATTAAAAGCTTTGAGAAATCCTTCAATGATGTGTATGACTTTAAGCCCGATATGCTCCAGCTTGGTTTTTTGAAGCTATTGAAGGGTTCTGGCATAAGAGAAAGCTGCGTCGAATACGGTATGGAGCATCACGACTTTCCTCCCTATGAGGTAATAAGTACTAAATGGTTGTCTTACAAAGAGCTTCTTGTGTTAAAGGATATCGAGAATGTACTTGAGCAATATTACAACAGCGGGAGATTCAAGCACACACTGGATTTCTTACTTATGTCGCTTGCAGTCACTCCCTTTGACTTTTATCACAGACTGTCAGACTATTGGAACTCCAAAGGGCACTTCAATTCATCAAAGGGTGTAAGTGAGCTCTATACGATTTTGAAACATTTTGTCGCTGATCAATACGCGGGAAGGCTCGATTCCGCGGGATGCAGCCTGCTGAATGAGTACCTCAAGCTGGATTGGCTGCTATACAGCAGGAGCGGCAGCATGCCTGAGTCAATTGACAGATATAACCATGCATTACTAAAAGATAGGCTGCAGGAATATTTGAATGACAGCGTCATTAATATGGAAGGCTTTGAGGAATACAAGAATATGCCCATGCGTGAATTATTGAAGCATATAGGATATGAGGTATTCGCTTGGAATATTTTTGGCATTACCCCCTCTCCAGATGAGACCGCGATGTTCTATAAATTAAACCAGAAAACAAACAGAAAGAATCCTTTTTTCATCATCCTTCCCCTTAAGGAAATTATTCATAAGGGATAATAGATTCCTAGAGTCAACTTTGCATCTTTCCACGCATACAATGTAATAGTCACTATTTAAAGGGGGCAAGTGCATTGTATAATAATATCCATGGCAGTAACAGCAATTACGGAGATTATGATAGAAAGCTTATAGATTTACTCAGGGAAGCGATGCTAGATGAGCGGAAGGATCACAGGAAATACAGAAAAATGATGGAAATGACTGATAATAAAGAAATAATAGCGCAAATAAATTATGCTTACGAGGATGAAGCCAAGCATTATGATATGTTCCAAGAAATTTACGAAGAGCTTGCCGGTACCGACATTCAGGTTCAGCTTCCTGAGCAGGAGCATCTGGGCAGATTTATAGATGCTATAAAGTCAAGCATCAATGGAGAACTTGAAGCAGTTGAGCTGTATAGGGAAATTAGGGCAATGCTCCGAGGGAAAAAATATAGGGATATGTTGTATGAAATAATTACTGACGAGCAGGAGCATGCGACAAGGTTTGTATATCTATATGCAATGTTAAGATAAAAGGGTCCGGAATCACCGGGCCCTTATTTAATGCCTTATGCCCTGGTAATATCCCCGTCAGTTTTTTCTCCTCCATAATATGCATCACCTGTTATATTTACGTAGCCTACTATTTTATTGTCATATATCAATCGGCTCTTGTCCTCGTCAAAGCTGTCCCTGTTATTCTTGTAATCTGATGCGTATTGGGGCAGCACCAAAGTGTAGTCTATGGCGCATGCGCTTGGGTGAGCCTTTTTATCCACTATTTCATATTCATTGTTATCGTTGAATAGCTTATCAACCTTTACCTTCTGTCCTACCTCCAACTGTTCTATATTTTTTTCGGCATCATTGCTGATATTCACATCCGACATCCAATCATCTCCTATCTTTCGTCTAATGTTTTTATATTTAACCAAATACCAATATTTATTCAAAAAACCTCGCACCCCGCAACCTGAACTTATTCATTTATTCTGTTGTAGAAGTTCAACAGACACCCTGCCGTTGTTTGCTGTGCCAAGGGAAAGGTCTTGTTGGCGATTCTGAAAAATTTGTCTTCAGGATTTTTTATTAATGAGTATTTCTTGTGTGCTGTAATTGCTATCTTTGAATTTGATTCGATATAGTCATTGGGGTTGTCATAGTAGATTCCCCCCTTTGAAACTGAATAATGGAGAAAATCATCATGAACCTTGTGAATCCATTGTTCATACTTCCTATGGCTTTTTAAGAGCTTAACGTTCCCATGCTGCGGAATTGTTGAATCCTGAATCAAATGCACAGCTGCACCAAGATAGAACATTGCTTTATCCTTATCTCCACAATCCCAATGTACAAGCGCACATCCGTAATACTTCTGAAACCTTTGCTTTGACGACTTGCAGCCATATAATCCCCTGTGAGTGTATGGATTGTAGAAATGCTCCCTGCTCTTAAAGTCCTGATCTACCCACACAGCCCCGTCATTCAGGCAACCCTTGTTCAAGGTATATAACTCATATGCCTCTTGAAATCCATCATTCTTAAGTATTTCAATAGCTTGCTCATTAATAAAGACATGAACCTCGCACAAGGTCTTTTTGAATACCTTTTTTAACGGATTGACAGCCCATAATATCGTCTTGAATGTTTTCCCATAGGCTCTTTCAATAACGTCCATTCTTTCATCTCCTGACTTAATTTTGCTATAGCATGCTCGCTCATAATCATATGAAACTCTTTTTTTATAGCTTTTGCATATTTTGCCCCCTTTATTATGCTGTTTATATTGTTCGTCTTTACAATTTTTTTTCAAAAAGCTATAATTATATAGAATATTATTTCATTTATGTCTAATTTCATAATGATAGTATATTAACAGGAGGTATGTTATGAAAGACCCTAGAGTATCTATGCTCGCAAAAAATCTTATAAGTTACTCCCTTGAGCTTAAGGCTGGGGAAAACTTGCTAATTGAACTCTTTGATGACGGTGAAGACCTGGTAGCAGAGCTGGTTAAACAAGCCTATAAAGTAGGGGCTAAACCCTTTATCTCTGTCAAGGCGAGAAGGCTGCTTCGTGAGCTCTTATCCGGAACAGATGCTGAACATATGGCACAGGTTGCAAAGTATGAAGCAATGCGCATGAAGGAAATGGATGCCTATATATCTATCAGAGGCTTTAAGAATGCCCTTGAGTATTCAGACATCCCAAGTGGAAAGATGAGCATTTATAGAGCGCAGTGGGTGAAGCCGGTGCACTTTGACATAAGAATACCAAAAACTAAATGGTGCTTGATGAACTATCCGACAGGAGCCATGTCACAAGCAGCGAATATGAGCACAGAACAGTTCGAGGACTTCTATTTCGATGTATGCACTCTTGATTATTCCAAGATGTCCAAGGCTATGGACCCGCTGGCTGAGCTGATGAGCAAGACTGATAAGGTAAGGATAACCGGAGTTGGCACTGAACTGACCTTCTCCATAAAAGGCCTTTCTCCAATAAAGTGCGACGGCAGACTGAACATCCCGGATGGGGAAGTGTTCTCAGCACCCGTCAAAGACTCGGTAAACGGATACATAACCTACAATACCCCCTCCGAATATGAGGGTAAGCTATACGAAAATGTACGCCTTGAATTCAAGGATGGAAAAATAATAAAAGCAACCTCTAATGATACAGAAGCAATAAATCAGATATTTGATACTGATGAAGGAGCAAGATATGTAGGAGAGTTCGCTATTGGTGTGAATCCTTACATAGTAAAACCTATGCGGGACATACTATTTGATGAAAAAATCATGGGAAGCTTCCACTTTACACCCGGCGCCTCTTATGACAATTGCTTCAATGGCAACAAATCCACAATCCACTGGGATCTCGTATGCATACAAACACCAGAATACGGCGGAGGCGAAATCTGGTTTGATGATGTACTCATCAGAAAAGACGGCAGATTCGTACAAAAAGAGTTGGAAGTATTGAATCCTGAGAATCTAAAATAATTCATCCAACATATTTTTTTCATATTTTCGTTGTGTTATAATTTCACTGATTAGTTGTACGTTTAAGTTAAATAAAATCATCTAAAGAGGAGGTTACATAAATGAAGGATCCAAGAATTACGCAAATGGCTAAGAACCTTTTAGGTTATTCTGTAAAGCTAAAGCCCGGAGAAAACGTTCTTATTGAATTTTACGACTCTGGTGAAGAACTCGTTGCCGAGCTTATAAAAGAAACTTATCGAATAGGTGGAAGGCCATTTCTATCAGTTAAGAACAGAGAGCTGATAAGGGAATTGATATTGGGCACAGATGCAGAGCATATGTCTCAAACTGCTCGCTATGAAGCAGAAAGAATGAAGGATATGCAGGCATACATAGGCATAAGGGGAGCCCTTAACTCTTCTGACTGGTCTGATATTCCAAGTGATAAAATGGGTTTATATCAGTCCAAATGGTCCAAGACTGTTCACTCAGAAATCAGGGTGCCGAAGACAAAATGGTGCGTAATGAGATATCCCAACAACTCAATGGCACAGATGGCCAATATGAGCACTGAACAGTTTGAGGATTTCTATTTCAATGTATGCAATCTGGATTACGCAAAGATGTCAAAAGCTATGGACCCGCTTGCTGCGCTTATGAGCAAAACCGACAAAGTAAGAATTAAAGGTGTCGGAACTGATTTAAGCTTCTCCATCAAAGGTCTTCCTGCTATAAAATGCGACGGAGAAGCCAATATTCCGGATGGAGAAGTATATTCTGCTCCGGTAAAAGACTCAGTCAACGGATATATAACATATAATACACCGGCAGAATACCAGGGCTACACTTACGAAGGCATAAAATTGGAATTCAAGGATGGGAAAATCGTAAATGCCACATCAAACGATACCGTGAGAATAAACCAAGTATTCGACACAGATGCAGGCGCTAGATATGTAGGTGAGTTCGCCATTGGTGTAAATCCATACATTATTAAGCCAATGAAAGACACTCTTTTTGACGAGAAAATTATGGGAAGCTTCCACTTCACTCCCGGCAGCTCCTACGACCAGTGCTATAACGGCAACAAATCAGCAATCCACTGGGATCTCGTATGCATACAAACACCAGAATACGGTGGCGGCGAAATCTGGTTTGATGATGTACTCATCAGAAAAGACGGCAGATTCGTCCTTAAAGAACTGGATGTATTGAATCCTGAAAAACTGAAATAGTGAAAGAGGAAGCCTAAAATGGCTTCCTTTAATTTGCACTTTATTAAAGATGTTCTTATGCAACGGGGGAACGGGTACCACTGAACACACGGATGTTCCACGGATTCCTACGGAATAACACGGTTAATTTTTATAATATATTGCGACGTTAGAGAATTTTGATACTTACGTCATTATCGATTATTACTAATGTTTCAGAATATTTTCCCCGCTGTGTATTCAGTGGGTTTCAGTGTTTTTCCGAAGGAAATCCGTGGTACCCGTTCCCCATTTAATACTTCGCATTATTCTGCAATTGTGTACTAAATTATATGCTATTAAGCAGGTTTACCATTTCTATTGCGGTCAGTGCAGCATCAAAGCCCTTGTTTCCGGATTTTGTACCTGCCCTTTCTATAGCCTGCTCAATGTTTTCCGTTGTAAGTACTCCAAATATTATCGGAATGCCCGTAGCTAGCATTACGTTTGCTATCCCCTTGGTTACTTCACTGGAAACATATTCAAAGTGAGGTGTAGAACCTCTGATTACAGCACCAAGGCATATAACAGCATCATATCTGCCTGTCTTTGCCAGCTTCTGTGCCGCCAATGGTATCTCGAATGCTCCGGGAACCCAGCTTATTTCTATGTTTTCCTCATCACAGCCATGCCTTTTCAGCCCATCAATGCATCCCCCCAGCAGCTTGTTGCCAATAAACTCATTGAATCTGCCAATTACAATAGCGAATTTCCTATTACCCGCAATTAAATTTCCTTCATATACTTTCATTTAATTACCTCCTATATAATGAATTTGAAATTATACATTATGGAGCATATGCCCCATTCTTTCCTTCTTAGTGTGCAAGTACCTCTCATTCTTTATATTTGCACCTACCTCTATGGGTACGCGCTCAATTACCTCAAGGCCATATCCAGACAATCCCTTAAGCTTCTTCGGGTTATTTGTAATCAGCCTTAGCTTCTTAATTCCAATATCCTTAAGTATTTGTGCCCCTATACCGTAGTCCCTCAAATCTGCCGGAAAACCCAGCATTACATTTGCATCTACCGTATCAACTCCAGTATCCTGAAGCTCATATGCCCTGATTTTATTAACCAATCCTATACCTCTGCCTTCCTGCCTCATGTAAAGCAGTACCCCTCGGCCTTCCTGCTCTATCATTCTTGCAGCTTCTGCAAATTGTTCACCGCAATCGCACCTTAAAGAGCCGAAGGCATCCCCTGTGAGACACTCCGAATGAACCCTGACCAATACAGGCTCATCTGTAGTTACATCTCCCTTAACAAGTGCTACATGGTGCTCGCCACTTATTGTGCTCTCATAAGCCATTACTCTGAATTCTCCGTATTTAGTCGGCATAAAGGCGTCTGCAGCTTTATAAACCAGCTTTTCTTCATTGCTTCTGTACTTTATCAGGTCGGCTATCGTAATTATCATCAACTGATGCTTTTTTGAGTATTCAATAAGATCCGGGAGCCTCGCCATTGTACCGTCATCCTTCATAATCTCACAGATAACCCCTGCAGGGTAAAGCCCTGCCATTCTTGCAAGATCCACTGCGGCTTCCGTGTGTCCTGCTCTTTTAAGGACTCCGCCTTTTCTTGCCTTTAAAGGGAATATGTGCCCAGGCTTAGTCAGGTCCTCCGGACTTGTACCGGAATCCACCAATGCCTTTATTGTATCTGCTCTCTCAAAGGCTGATATACCGGTAGAACAGCTTCTGCAATCAACAGATACAGTAAAAGCAGTTTCCTTCGCATCGGTATTATTGATGGTCATAGGTTCTATCTTTAGCTCCTTAAGCCGTTCCTCAGCCATAGGAACACATATCAGTCCCCTTCCATGCATAGCCATGAAATTTACAGCTTCTGGGGTAGCTTTGGAGGCTGCCATCAAGAGATCCCCCTCATTCTCCCTGTCTTCGTCATCAACAACGATTATCATATTTCCTTTTTTCAAATCTTCTAAAGCTTCTTCAATTCTATTAAACATACCTATCCCTCCTAAAAACCATTTTCCATCAAGTACTCCAAAGTAACACCACCCCTAGAGCTCTTGTTCTCTCGACTAATTAACTTTTCAATGTATTTTCCAATAATGTCACATTCAAGATTCACTTTATATCCGACCTTCCGATCAGGCAATGTAGTATAATCCCTGGTGTGCGGGATAACTGCTATTTTGAAGACCCTATCATCCACGTACTGTACTGTGAGGCTTATGCCGTCAACCGCAATTGAGCCCTTGTGTATTATATACTTTAGTATTTCATCACTCGCTTCAATTGTGATCCAAACTGCATTATCCTCCTTTTTCATTTCATATATCGTACCTGTTCCATCAATATGCCCCGATACTATGTGTCCTCCAAATCGCCTCATTGGTGAAAGAGCCCTTTCCAAATTGACAGCGTCTCCAGGCTTAAGATATTTAAGATTTGTTGCCCTTATTGTCTCAGGCATAACATCAGCATCAAAGCAATTTCCCTTTATTGCAGTGACTGTAAGGCAGACTCCATTAACACTAATGCTGTCTCCTATCAAGGTCCCTTCAAAAATATCGCTGCATTCCACAGCAAGACTCACTGATTTTTCTCCCTTTCTTATCCCCCTTATACTCCCTATTTCCTCCACAATTCCAGTAAACGTGTCAAATCACTCCTCCCAAGGTACATTTACATATCCCTCAATTAATACATCATGACCAAACGTAGTAACGTTTTGATGTTTAAGCCTATAGCCATCACTTATAGAGTCAACTCCAGCTCCCATGACAGGCGTAGGTGCAGCTTTGCCTCCTATAATTACTGGTGCAATAAAGAACGCCACCTTGTCAATGAGCCCTTCCTCTATGAATGCTGAAGCCACTGTGCCTCCGCCCTCCACCATTAAGCTGTCTATTCCCCTTTTGTACAGCTCCTCCATGAGCTGCCTTATATCTACTTTCCCATCCTTTTTATCAGTGATAATTACCTCTATGCCCCTACCCTTCAAATACTTCAGCTTTTCTTCTGTCATGTCTCCTGTCGCAGCTATAATAGTCCTTTTATTTTCATCTGTTTCAAGCACTTTTGCATCAGCTGGTATTCTGCCCTTTGAATCAACTATTATCCTTACAGGATTCCTTGTTTTAATTCCTTCAAGTCTTGTGGTCAGCTCAGGATCATCTTTTATTGCAGTGTTCACTCCTACAAGTATGGACGAATACTTATTCCTCAAATTATGGACATACTCCCTTGATTGTTCACCGCTTATCCATTTGGAATCTCCGGACTTTGTCGCTGTCTTTCCATCCAGGGTCATTGCTGATTTCAGAAGTACAAAAGGTGTCTTCTTAGTTATAAACTTAATAAAAATATCATTGAGTTTTAATGCCTCAAGCCTATTGATCCCCACATCAACCTGTATGCCGCTGTCCTTCAAAAGCTTTATCCCCCGCCCTGCCACTAAAGGATTGGGGTCCTCCATTGCTACAACAACACGTTTGAACCTTCTTTTAACCAGCTCTGCAGCACAAGGAGGCGTCCTTCCGAAATGTGAACAAGGCTCCAAGTTCACATATATAGTCGAATTCTCTACATCCTCACTTGAATTCCTAATGGCATTAATCTCTGCATGAGCCTCCCCGGCTCTCTCATGCCAGCCTTCTCCTATGACTCTCCCCTCTTTTACGATGACTGCGCCGACAAGTGGATTGGGACTTGTGCTGCCGCTGCCTCTCGCAGCTAGTTCCAGTACTTTCTTCATGTAAAAGGAATCATCCAATACCATCACTCCCTCCGCATCTATTATTGGCTAGTATTCCATAATTGTGTCTGAAAAAAACTAAGCCCTGAAGTAAAATCACTTCAGGGCTTGATAGTTAAACACATATGCCTACAAAAAAACCTGGCATAAGCCAGGGTAGTGTTTAAAATACACCTTCTTCCATCCAGACTATACTGTCGGCTTCGGAATCTAACCGAATCTGCTAATGAAGCATAAGCTCCATTGGCTCGCGGGCTTTACCGCCGGTAGGGAATTACACCCCTCCCTGAAGATTTACAATTTATTTAATTCTTTATTATTATAACTGTAGTTAATATCTTTGTAAAGAAGCAAAGCATAATAATTCTAATTGCTGTTTTTTATTACATTGATTTCTGCTTTAAGATGCATCATGTCCTTCTCTAAAAGCTTTTCACACAAATCTTTGAAAATTCCATCTATGTCAGTGAAGGATTTTTCTGTCTCTGCCACCAGCTTGCTTACTTCCTCCGAGGATTCCTCAAAGTTTGATAACCTAAGGTACTTCTTAACTATTTCACCGAAGGCATTGAGATAATAATAGAAAAACTTCCTTACATGAGTAAGGCTCTCAGGATTTGTCCTGACCTCTCCAATTATCTTTTCCCCTGTGCAGCAGATAGCTTCTGTTCTCGCTCTTATTTCAGCATCTTTTATCTTGTCAATATCTTTTCTTATCTCAAAGAGCTGCTCGAAGGCATCTTTTATAAGCTTCTCTACAGACTCATTATCCTTAGACTCTTCTTTGTCTTCTTCTACCTTCTGCTCCGCAGCCCTTTTCTTGAAGCTTCCTGAAATGCCGGATATAACTCCCGCCACCATCATGAGTCCAAAGCCCGCTGCAAATATTGCACCGGCGTAGAGCAGCTTGCCCATTGCTAAAGCCACTATCGCGGGTATTATTGTAAGTATGAACAATACAACGTAGAAATCCTTATTATGTCCCTCATTGGAATGCTTTCCCTTCTCTGCTGCCGAAGCTGCCCCTTGCGCATTGTTGTTTTCGGGCTTTTTAAACTCTCTTACATTATCAGCCGCTTTATTAACTTTAGTGTCTTCTGCTTTTTTCGTAAAAGCAGCCTCTTGCTTTATATCGTTTACGGTATAGCGCACATTTTGCTTCTCAGCCGCAGTCTTTTGCGGGGCATTTTTTACATTGTCTGCACTTTTAGAGCTTGACCCTATACCCGAAAGCACTCCAAACAAAACCTGAAATACTACCTCAACAATTTTGAATGCTAAAGTAATAGAAAAAGATATTATGCCAAATATTAGCCCTACCAAGGAACCGGCACCTCTATGGCAACCGCTGCCGTGATTTCTTCTCATATCATCAAATTCCCCATTCTCGTGTTCCCATCTCCTGCGCCCCATTATAATCCGCTCCCGTCAAAGATTTTACTTTACATATCTATATACTGCAGTTGTCCCCCATTTGTTTCAAAAATTTTAAAAAAACTTTTATGTATTAATCCTATTCTTATCCGCAAAATAATAAATAGTATACTTTTATGAAAGGAGCTGTTGCATTGAAGGATTCAAAAGAAAAAAAGACATATACTACAAGCAGTACCGGGCATATTGACGAAGGAAGAAATGAAACTACCAGGATTACTTATACCGATTCAATTTCAGTACCGGCATCAGAGAACACCCTGGAGAAAAACAAAAAAGAAGGAAGAAAGTGATAGGTGCATGCACCCATCACTTTCTTTTATCCGTTATAGCTTTCTTTCAAGTCCAGATAAAAATTAGCCTTTGCTGCTCTGTAGTAAGGGATTGCATATATCATGCCCAATCCTAAGGTCACAACGCCTAATATGAACCACCCCAGGAAGCCCAGCCACATTTCCAGAAATCTCATCTTGTGGCCATTCATCATTTCCTTGCTTCTTGTTATTGCTTCCAAAGCTCCTATCCCAGGATTGTCATTTACAATAAAGTAAGCCATAGAATATTTTATCGCCGCAATAATGCCTGGAACTATCAAAAGCAGTGTCCATAATACTGTGAAAACCATAATGAAAAAATTTAAAACAAAGTTAGTCTTAAACAAACTAAAACCCGAGAACAACTCCGAGAACTCAGCATGTTCGTGTCTTGCGAGCTTCAGGAAAAAAGCCGCAACACCAAAGTAAATCGGTCCTCCAATTATAAAACTGACAAGTGACATGAGCCCGTTAAAAGGATTACCTCCATTTGGAACTCTTACTAAGTTTCCATTCTCCATAATAAACTTAAATGAAGCACTTGCACCATTATTTGATATAAAAGCTTCTACCAGAAGCCATGCCACCACACATACCGCTATAGCTATAAGCCATTTGCCATCAAGGTTTTCCTTTGCCGTAGTTTTCAGCTCTATGGAATCCCTATATCTTTTAATACCGTCTGTCATCGTATACACCCCTTAGATTAAAAATTAATTAGTTTATTTATCCATATCTAGATACTACCAAATATACAAAAATGTTTCAAACTATTCGAAAAAAAATTAGGCGTTTCGGTCTGGATAAGCCGGAACGCCTGGTACTGCTTCAATTCTCTATATAATTATGCATATCAGACTGCCCTTGGTATCATTAACAACCTTCTGCAATGTAATCTGAAGCTTATTCTGGATATCGTCCGGCATCTTATACAGCTTGCTCTGCAGCTCCTCCTTGACCATATCGTACAAGGATTTGCCAAACATGTTTGATTCCCATATCTTCTGCGGGTTGTTCTCAAATTCTTCCATGAAGTATCTGATGAACTCTTCGCTTTGCTTTTCCGTCCCAACTATAGGAGCTATTTCTGTCTCGATATCTGTTTTTATAATATGCAGGGATGGAGCACTTGCTCTCAGTCTGACACCGAATTTGCTGCCCTGCTTCACAATCACAGGTTCTTCGAGCTTTATTTCATCCACAGACGGAGCTACCATGCCATAACCGAACTCTTTTACATCTGCTAATGCAGCTTTTACTTTATCATACTCACGCTTAGACTGAGCCAGTTCTTTCACAAGGGCTATAAGCTGATAGTCCCCTTCGAGACTATATCCGGATACTTCGCCCAGGATTCTAAAGAACAGACCATCTTCCAAGTTTACAGTTATGTTTACTACACCCTCGCCCAGTCTCATATCGGATATTTCTATTGCCTTGATATTTTCTGCACCGTCAAATCTCTTTAATGCATCATCAACATCCCTTATTTTATTAACTTCACTGAGATTGCTTCTGATATTGCCAACTATGCCCTTCTTAAGCCAGTGCTCCAGATCCAATGTATCCATCCAGCGAGGTATATGGAAATTTATCTCTCTTGCCGGGAATTCAAAGAGCACCTTCTCAAGGATAGCATCTAAGTCACCCATTTCCATTTTTAAAGCATCAACTATTATTACAGGAGTATTGTATTTGGTCTCCAAGGCCTCCCTGAGTTCAACGGTTTCCTGCGCCTTGGACTTTGCAGAATTAAGTACTATTATGAAGGGTTTTTCCAGCTCTTTTAGCTCCTTTATAACCCTTTCTTCAGCTTCTATATAACTCCTTCTCGGAAGGTCTGTAATGGAGCCATCAGTGGTCACAACAAGACCTATTGTGGAGTGGTCTGATATAACCTTTCTGGTTCCAATCTCGGCAGCCTCTTCAAAGGGTATGCGGTTCTCAAACCATGGAGTGTTGACCATTCTTGGACTGCTGTCTTCCAGATGTCCTAGAGCACCTTCCACCAAGTATCCGACACAATCAACAAGCCTTACCTTGAATTTTGCATTCTCCCTTAAAGACAGTTCAATAGGTTCATTGGGTATGAATTTGGGCTCTGTTGTCATTATAGTCTTCCCATTTGCGCTCTGAGGAAGCTCGTCACGAGTCCTTTCCCTCTTGAAGTCATTGTCCATGTTGGGAAGTACGAGCAGATCCATGAATCTCTTGATGAAGGTGGATTTGCCGGTTCTGACTGGCCCCACAACTCCTATGTAAATGCTGCCTTCAGTTCTCTCTGCTATATCGCGATAAACATCGTATCCTTCCACACTCTTCCCTCCTTAATATGTTGAAATAATTGCATAGACACTTTCTCTAAATATATATGTGCATGTGTAATTTTTATTACAAAAAAAATGAAGCACCTCAGGTGCTTCACCAATCAACTACACTAAATTCCGCAATGTCTTCCATCTCATGGGTCTTGGATCTCATGGTCAGATTCATTACTGAATCCCTTATATTCGCTTTATTGAAAAGCAGATTGTATATTTCCTGGGTAATGGGCATCTCCACCTTCTGCCTTTGAGCCAACTGGTATGCGGATTTAGTAGTTCTTATCCCCTCTACAACCATCCTTGTGCCCTCTAGCACCTCTTCTACTGATTTGCCCTGGCCTATGGCTATCCCTGCCCTTCTGTTCCTGCTGTGCATGCTTGTACAGGTTACAATCAGGTCCCCTATCCCGGACAAGCCTGCGAATGTGGTACTTCTGGCTCCTAAAGACTCACCAAGTCTAGCTATCTCAACAATGCCTCTGGTCATCACTGCAGCTTTCGTATTGTCACCCAGTGCAAGACCATCAATAATCCCTGCGCCTAAAGCGATTATGTTTTTGAGTGCTCCCCCAAGCTCAACCCCTACTATGTCAGGGTTGGTATATACTCTGAACAAGGGAGTCATAAACAAATCCTGCACGTATTCAGCCACTGCCCTTTTCTGCGAAGTAGCAACTACCGCAGTGGGTATATCGTTTGCCACTTCTTCTGCATGACTTGGTCCCGAAACCACAGCTACCTCATTTTCCGGCATGAATTCCTTTATAATCTCAGACATCCTAAGTAAAGTATCGTTCTCAATTCCCTTAGTCAAGCTGACTATCACCTGTTCTTTAGATGCGAAGTTTTTCATCTGACCGCAAATATCCCTCATAGCATGGGAAGGAGCTGCAATTATTGCTGCTTCACTATCCCTGCAGCAGAATTCCATATCAGAGGATGCTATGATATTACCCGGCAGAACTGTGCCGGGCAGGTACTCAGGATTCTCTCTCGTATTCTTAATCTTGTCAACAAGTCCATTATCTCTTACCCAAAGCTTTACATTCAAGCCCTTCTTTGCCAGGAGCACTGCTATGGCTGTACCCCAGCTGCCAGCTCCGACAATAGAAATCAGGTTGTCCATTATATTCCCTCCTGCTCTGTCTTCGTCTTACGTCCAAGCTTTGATTCTTTTAAATAAGCATTGTGCCCCCCACTTTTCTATTCCCTCTTTCTCAACAAGAATCTTATAGGCGTTCCTTCAAAGCTGAAAGCCTTTCTAATCTGGTTTTCAAGATATCTTTGATATGAGAAATGTATTAGAGACGGTTCATTGACAAAAAGCGCAAAGGTTGGCGGCTTCACAGATACCTGTGTGCCATAGTATACCTTAAGCCTTCTGCCTCCCGAAATAGCAGGCTGATTCATAAGTATGGCCTCATTAATTACGTCATTTAATACGCCTGTAGAAATCCTCATAGCATGCTGATTTGAAACATGGTTGATAAGCTCCAGTACTTTATTTACCCTCTGCCCTGTCAGCGCAGATATAAAAATCATCGGAGCATAATCCATGAATGAAAGCTCGTTCTTTATATCCGCTTTAAACCTATCAATAGTCCTGTCATCCTTTTCCACTACATCCCATTTATTGACAACTATAACCACTGCCTTACCCTGATCATGCACATAACCGGCAATCTTGCTGTCCTGCTCGCTGACGCCTTCCTTTGCATCTATCAGCATGAGGCATACGTCTGCTCTTTCAATAGCAGTAAGAGACCTTACTACACTGTATCTTTCAATGTTCTCAAATACCTTGCCTCTTTTTCTCATTCCTGCGGTGTCTATAAATACATATTTGCTATCCCCTACAGTGAAGGGAGTATCAATCGCATCTCTTGTAGTGCCGGGAACATCGCTTACTATTACCCTTTCCTCACCAAGTATCTTATTGACCAGTGAAGACTTTCCTACATTAGGCTTGCCCACTACGGCAACTTTAATTGTATATTCATCGTATGTCTCTTCACCCTCAGGAGGAAAGTTCTTTACTATTTCATCCAGCAAATCACCAAGACCTAAGGCCTGGCCTGAGGAAATGCCCATAGGCTCTCCCAGACCAAGATTGTAAAATTCGTAAATATTATCCTTAAACTTTGGTGCATCAATTTTATTAACAGCTAAAATGATATTCTTCTTCGTCCTTCTCAGCAGATTGGCTACCTCTTTGTCAGAAGTGGTTATCCCTTCCTGTCCGTCTACAAGGAAAACAATAACCTCCGCAGTTTCTATGGCTATTTCTGCCTGCAGCTTCATCTGCCTCATCATTGTATCTTCACTGTATGGTTCTATTCCGCCTGTATCAATGAGGGTGAATTTATTATCCAGCCACTCAACCTCTGTATAAATCCTGTCTCTTGTCACTCCCGGATGGTCCTCTACTATGGAAATCCTCTTTCCTGCCATTCTG
This sequence comes from Clostridia bacterium, assembly GCA_035628995.1. Classification (NCBI taxonomy): domain Bacteria; kingdom Bacillati; phylum Bacillota; class Clostridia; species Clostridia bacterium. The sequence goes on from DASPIR010000023.1 coordinate 537,131, forward strand.
TTAAAAAGAGTAGATTTTCCGACATTAGGACGTCCTACTATTGCAACTACTGGCTTTGGCAAATTGCCCCACCTCCTAGATGGGCGAACAATGTTCGCCCCTACATTATGTTATACTAATAATTTAAAGGGATATTATTTTCTTAACAAGATCGCTTCCGTCTTCTTTGCATATTGTTACCTTTACACCAAGCTCTTTCTCCAGTTGGTCAATGCTGACATTATCAAGAAAGATTGTCTCATCTCTTTTAAGCATGCACTCTGGTATAAATATATCACTTCCAATAGCTTTACCCTTTAGATGTTCCATTATGTCTTTTCCTGTCAACAGTCCGGCTACTTTCACACCCGGACCGAAGAAATCGTTTACTATTGGAAATATGCTTATCTTGAGGTCTTCAACGCTGCTTTCAATTTTTGAAGCCGCTATGGCCAAGTTAGGTGCAGCATACTCTCCTGTAATTAATGATACTTTTCTTTGTTTTTTATTATAGCTCCCCAGGTTTTTGAGGGATTCCTCAACCTCTTCATTGAAAAGTGTTATCAGCCCTACGCCGTTTTCCAGCTGACTGAAGCCTTCATATTCATCATACTTAGGCAACCCCTTCCCCGAAATCAGAAAGAACTCGTCAGACAGAAATACAAATCTGGTGGTCAGCTCGGTCAGAAACTTTCCCTGAAGTTCTCTTACCTGCTCAATTACTGCTGCAGCGGAGACCTCATCATATTCCTTGAGCTCGTAAAGACCATGTCTATGTTTGGTTATCCCTGCAGGAACAACTGCAACACAGCTCAACTCAGGGTACAGGGCAGACAAATCCTTGAGTGTCTCAGAAAGATGATTGCCATCATTCACTCCAGGACACAGGACTATCTGTGCTTTGACTTCAATCTCACCTTTCTTAAGCTTTTCGAGATAGTCCATCAGCTTTCCTGCATTTTTATTGTTCAGCATCATTTTCCTGAGCTCTGGGTTTGTTGTATGCACTGATACATTTATCGGGCTTATTCGGTATTTGATTATCCTGTCTATTTCCCTTTCACTGAGGTTAGTCAACGTCACAAAGTTACCCTGCAAAAAGGACAGCCTTGTATCATCATCCTTAAAATACAAGGTTTCTCTCATTCCAGAAGGCAGCTGGTCTATAAAGCAGAAAATGCACTTATTATGACATGCCTTTGGCTTATCAATGATTCCTTCGAAGACAATGCCTATATCCTCGTCATATTCCTTTTCAACCTCATATATCCATATCTCACCATTACCATGCTCTACTTCTACTTCAAGAAACTCATCAGTTGTCAGATACTTATACTCAAGTATATCCTTAATGCCTGCACCGTTTATTGTTATCAATTTGTCTCCCTTTTTGATGCCAAGCCCATCTGCTATACTTGAAGGACGCACTTCAATTATATCTACGCCCGTATTCACCAATTTCATTTCCTCCTTAAATATAAAACGGTTTTCTTCATTACTTAGGTATGATTCCTGATGCTCGTCAACTTTTACATAATATTATATCATACCAGTTTTATATTATACTACAGTATTTCGACATGAGCCATAGCAACAGCAGTAAATGAAAAAAAAGGATGTTAGCCGCAACACCCTTTTAATCGTTCAAATCCACATGTTCACTTGTCACAGAATAGATGATGCGTTCACAGATATTAGTCACATGATCGCCTATTCGTTCAAGATATCTGCTAATTAACAGGAAATTAGTCGCTTGGTGGCTGGTCTTGGGATCCTCCATCATAATAAACAGCAGCTCCCTGAAAATCTGCTTGTACAGAGCATCAACCTCATCATCCCATTTTGCTACTTCACGTGCTTTTTCCGTGTCTAAATGTACATAAGCATCTATGCTTCCTTTTACCATCTTTACGGCAATTTCAGCCATTCTTGGTATGTCGATAAGTTCTTTTATATATTTCTCATCTGCAAGCTTTATCGTTATTTTTGCAATATCCACTGCATAGTCCGCTATTCTCTCCAGGTCAGTAATTATCTTAAGCGCTGTGGCGATAATCCTCAGATCCTTAGCTAGTGGAGATTGAAGTGCAATAAGTTTAAGGCACTTGTCCTCCACTACAAACTCCATATCATCTATTAGATCATCATTCTTTATAACCTTCTGCGCCAGCTCAACGTCCTGAGTTTTAAGTGCCTTTACAGAGTCACCAAGTAACTCTTCAACCATGCTGCTCATTTTTAAAAGCGATACTTGCAGATCTTGCAGTTCCTGATCAAAATAATTCCGTGTCATCCTAGCACCTCCATTTTGCTTCAATATACTTTATCCAAATCTTCCTGTTATATAATCCTCTGTTCTTTTATCCCTTGGTTTATAGAACACATTCTCTGTCAAATCATATTCTACTATTTCGCCATTTAGGAAAAAGGCAGTATAGTCGGAAATACGTCCTGCCTGCTGCATGTTGTGTGTTACGATTACTACAGTATAATCCTTCTTAAGATGCTCCATCAAGTCTTCAATCTTAAGAGTGGAACCTGGATCAAGAGCTGAGGTCGGCTCATCCATCAAAAGCACCTCTGGTTCTACAGCAAGTACCCTGGCAATACATAATCTTTGCTGCTGCCCACCGGATAATCCCAAGGCCGACTTCTTAAGCCTGTCTTTTACTTCATCCCATATTGCTGCACTTTTGAGGCTTTTCTCAACCAACTCATCCAGCTTTCTCTTATCTCTGACTCCGTGAACCCTTGGTCCATAGGCTATGTTGTCATAAACCGACATTGGAAAAGGATTAGGCTTCTGGAATACCATCCCTACCCTTTTTCTTAATTCTATCACATCATATTTATGAATGTCAGCACCATCCAACGTTATTTTCCCGTCAATCCTCACTCCGTCGATAAGATCGTTCATCCTGTTAAGTGTTCTCAAAAATGTTGACTTGCCGCAGCCTGAAGGTCCGATAAAAGCTGTAACTGCGTTCTTAGCTATATTAATGTCAACATTCTTAAGAGCCTGGAAGTCTGTATAAAATAAATTAAGCTTGCTAACCTCAATCTTGTTTTCAATCATTTTTTTCTCCCCCTGCTATGCTTTCATAAAATGCTTTATCAACCTGTTGGCTGAAAAGTTTATAATAAGCACTGTAATTATAAGAACTGTTGCCGTTGCATACATATTGCTCTTTGATAATCCCTCTGAGGCAAGTATATATAGGTGCACTGCCATTGTCCTGCCAGGTCTCCAAATTGAATTGGGCAGTCCCAATGAGCTTCCTGCCGTATATATAACTGCCGCTGTCTCGCCTACCACTCTGCCTATGCCGAGTATGACCCCTGTGAGTATCCCTGGGATTGCAGCAGGCAGCACCACCTTGAATATTGTCTGCCATTTGGTGGCTCCCAATGCAAGGCTGCCTTCCCTAAATGACCTGGGGACCATTTTTATTGCTTCTTCTGAAGTTCTTATTATGGTAGGCAATATCATAAGCGTAAGTGTAAGACCTCCTGATACAATTGAATACCTGAATTTTAAAAATACAACAAAGAAAACGTATCCGAAAAGTCCAAAAATAATGGATGGTATTCCTGCCAGGGACTCAGTTCCAAATCGTATCAGCCTTATAACAGGGCTTTCCTTGGCATACTCTGTTAGGAAAATTGCAGCACATATACCTATCGGTGCAGCAATTATCAGAGAAAACAGCGCAAGATAGATAGTCGTTATTATTATAGAAAATATACCGCCCTCTTTGCCCATTTCTGCAGGTTCCTGAGTCAGGAACTGCAGGCTCAAATGACTGATTCCGTTTACAAGCACGGTTCCCACGATTGCCACCATCACTAACACAGTTATGATTGCAGCTGCCCAAAGAAATGCAAATGCCAGCTTCTCATTCTTTTTGATTTTATTTACGCTGCTCGAAGTTATATTAGAATCTGTCATTTTATTCACCTACCTTTTTATTTAAATCGCGGAAATGTATATGGACTTTTTTAAGTTTCCGCGATGTTCGCTGCGGAAACAAAATGCAAAATATTATTTTGCATTTTGTCTGGGTATCAGGTTTGCAGCTATGTTAAGCAGCATTATAAAAGCGAAAAGTACAACCCCGGTAGCAAATAAAGCCTTCTGATGCTGTCCACTGGCATAGCCCATTTCAATACCTATATTGCCTGTGAGAGTTCTGACTGATGATAATATGCTTTCAGGCACAAGTGGACTATTACCTACTATCATTATCACCGCCATTGTTTCCCCTATAGCCCTGCCCATTCCTAGTATTACTCCCGCGATTATTCCTGACCGTGCTGCAGGCACAATAACATTCCTTATTGACTGCCAGTGGGACGATCCTAAAGACAGCGATGCTTCCTTATAATCCCTTGGTACTGACCTTATAGCACTTTCAGATACACTGATTATTGTCGGTAGAATCATAATTGCTAATATTATACTTCCTGCCAGCACACTAAAACCTTGGTTGTTGAACATCTTTCTTATTAAGGGGACAATTACTGTCAAGCCGTATAATCCAAATACAACTGAAGGTATTCCTGCCAAGAGCTCTATTCCTGGCTTTATGACTGCTGCTATTCTGGGCTTTGCCAGCTCTGCAAGAAACACTGCGCAGCCTATTCCTATAGGTACCCCCAACACCAGTGCCCCGGCTGTAACAAGCAGTGATCCGATAATCATTGGATATATCCCATAAATTCCTTGTGTCGGTGCCCATTTTTGACCTGTAATAAACTTCAGAATACCGACCTTCTGAATCACGGGGTAGCCCTCATTGATTATGAAGTATGTAATCAATATAACTCCAAGTACAGCTATTAATGCACTTATAAAAAGTATAAATTGTATCACCCGCTCATAGCCCTTCATATTCACTCCCCCTTTTTGTACGCATTTGATTATATGATGTGCATTTATGTAGTTTTTAAAAATGTTTTATATACCTTCATATTGATTGTAATACAATACCTCAAACGAGTTATTAATTGACTGTTAATTGAATGTTAAGTAAATGTTAAGTTGAAATTTACATAAATTATAAGCTTCTGACTGTTGGGTTCAGCCAGAAGCTCAGCTAGGGGTAATTATTTTGGTTTTGTATTATCTATTTTACAGCTTTGAGGTAGCCGTGCTTAGCAACAACGTCCTGTCCATCAGGGCTGAGTATGAAATCCATGAAGCTCTTTGACAGACCTGTTGGTTCTGCATTCGTAAGCATCAGGAATGGTCTTGATATCTTATATTCTCCAGCATAGATATTTTCTTCTGTACATGTTTTTCCGTCTACACTTATCAATTTTACATCCGTTTTGTCTTTTGCTGAACCGAAAGAAGCATAACCGATAGCATTAGGATCACCTACTACTGTTGTCATTACTGCTCCTGTTGAACCCTGGGTTATGGCTGATGCAACTGTCTTGTCCACCTTCTTGTCACCCTCTGTTACTTCAATCTTCGTAAGCTCTATGAATGCGCCCCTTGTTCCTGAGCCTTCTTCTCTTGTTACAACTGTTATTTTCCCCTCTTTGCCTCCAACATCTTTCCAGTCAGTGATTTCGCCATTATAAATCTTCTTTATCTGTTCCATTGTGAGATTGGTAATTCCGTTTGCCGGATTTACTATTACTGCTATACCATCAACTGCTATTTTGAATTCCTTGAGTGACTTTTCTTCAGTTTTAAGATCTCTTGAAGACATTCCGATATCTGCTACTCCGTCAATAGCTGATTTTATTCCAACACCTGAACCACCACCCTGTACATCTATTGTAGCATTAGGGTTTTTTGCCTTAAATGCCTTTGCAAGCTCATCAGCAAGTGGCTGTACTGAGGTAGAACCGTTTACTGTTATATTTCCATTTACACCTTCACCTGCCGGCTGGTTTGTGTCTGTTGGTTTTGCGCACCCAGTCAAAACACCTATGAGTAATATTGCTGCACAAACTAGTACTAATGCCTTTTTAATGTTCATTTAATAATTCCTCCCTAAACTTCATTTTATTATTTTTTTCTTTTCACAATTTAAATATACAATAGCATTGTTAACGGCAAATAAAGGGAAGGTTAAAGAACCATGAACTGAATGTTAATTGCATGTTAAGTGCATAAAAAAAGAGCCGCATTGATTTGCGGTTCTTTATGCCTACTTTGTCGGTAGTATTATTCTAAACTCTGTACCTTTTCCTACTTCACTTTCAACCTCTATCTTTCCATTGAAGAGTATTACTATATGTTTCACTATTGCCAGTCCAAGGCCGGTGCCTCCCACCGTTCTGGATCTTGCTTTATCCACCCTGTAAAACCTTTCGAAAAGCCTTGGTATGTGCTGCTTGGGTATGCCAATTCCATTGTCCTTAACTTTAATCAATATCTCACCCTGGCTAGCTTTATCTCCCAGGTTATATGCCTCTACAAGGACCTTCCCGTTCGCTGGAGTGTATTTGATGGCATTATCCACTAGATTTATCAGCATCTGTTTAAGCTGATCGGGATCACCAGTAAGATTATCTAGCCCTTCCTGAACATCAAGAGTAATCTCGATGTTTTTCTTTTCACTCTGGCTTTTCAGCATAGATAATACTTGTTTTATCGTCTTCTCAACTTTAATTTCTTCCTTAACTGTCTTTACCTTTCTTTGCTCCAGTTCCGACAAGGATAATATATCGTTAATAAGCCTGTAGAGCCTGTCTGCTTCATCCTCAATAATATTAAGGAATCTGACTGTATCCAGTTTATCTTCTATATCTCCCATTTTCAGTGTTTCTGCAAAGCCTTTTATAGATGTCAACGGGGTCTTAAGCTCATGGGAAACATTCGCAACGAACTCTGTTCGCATCCGTTCCAGCTTCCGGAGCTCGGTAATATCCTGAAGCGTAATGATGATTCCCTCAATATCACTTTTATCTGTCTGTTTAATTGGATTAGTATAAAACTTCAATACCTTTTCAACCGGGTCATCTATTGTAATCTCGGTATCAAAGAATTTTTTATCCTGCAGTATTGTTTTTAAATAGTTGTCTAGGGAATTGTTCCTTATAACCTGAAGAAGGTGCTTGCCAACCATATCTCTTCCAGTTATGTTAAGAAGCCTTTCCGCTGCATTATTTATGAAGAGCACCCTCTCTGCACTGTCTATTGCAATTATTCCATTAACCACACTGGACATAATGGCTTCCAGCTTTGTGTTCTTATCCTGCAGGCTCATAATGGTGTCATTCAGCTTGGATGCCATGTCGTTTATGGAATCGGCCAATATTCCTATTTCATCCCGTCCGGTTATATTTATCCGCTTACCGAAATCCCCTTTTGCTATTCTTGAAGCAGTAAATGTAATCTCTTTAATTGGCTTCGTTATATTCACAGCCATTTTATAACCAAGCAGAGAAGCTATCAAAATACCTGCAATTACTGCAATAAAAACATTTACATACAGCTTATTAAGCAAAACATTTATTTGATACAAAGGCTTTGCCAGCCTCACAGCACCGATAATACTGCCATCCTTATAAATTGGCTGGGCTATGTACATTAAATCCACTTCAAGGGTACTGCTATACCTCTTAGACTTTCCAAGTTCTCCACTCAAAGCGGCTATAAACTCAGGCCTTCCTGCATGGTTTTCCATGGTAGAGTGATCCTTTTCTGTATCTATGATTACATTGCCCCGAACATCTATTATAGTGATTCTGGTATTGGTAGTCTGTTTTATCTTGTTAATGTAGTCTCCTGTATCGTTGCTGTCAATCAACCTTTCACCCACAAGCTCCCTAACTAGGCCGGACTCAATAATAAGGCTCTCCTCAATGCTGTTGACAAGATTTCTTTCTACTATTCTTGCAGAAAATATTCCGCAGATAATTACTCCCAAAAGGAGTACTATTACGACATTAAAGAAAATCTTGCGCTGCATTATCTTTCACCTTCACTTTTGAACCTATAGCCCACGCCTCGTATTGTTTCTATCATCTGATTGCTGCCTTCCTCATCATTGATCTTCTGCCTTATATGCCTGATATGCACATCTACAGTCCTGGTTTCACCTACATAGTCATATCCCCATATTTTATCCAACAGGAAGTCTCTTGTCAGTACTTTTCCTTTGTTTTCTATCAGCATCTTCAGAAGCTCAAACTCTTTAAGGGTCAGTACCAGCTTTTCACCGTTCTTAAGCACTTCATATTTCTCACTGTCGATTTCAATATCCCGTACTTTGAGTATCGTGCTGCTTTCCTTCCCATCCGCTTCTTCATTCCTGTCATCGCTGATTCTCCTCATCGCCGCTCTGATCCTTGCAATTAATTCCTTTATACTGAAGGGTTTTGTTATATAGTCATCAGCTCCAAGCTCTAAGCCCAATATTTTATCCAGCTCCTCACTTTTTGCAGTAAGCATAAATATGGGAACCTTTTTTGTTCTTTTATCCATCCTGAGCCTCTTGCATACCTCCAAGCCATCCATTCCGGGAAGCATAAGGTCAAGCAGTATAAGGTCAGGCACATTGGCAATAGCCTCCTCCAGCCCGTCTATGCCATTATCGGAAACTACTACCTTGTATCCATTCTTCTCAAGGTTATACTTTATAAGCTCTTGAATGTTGGTCTCATCCTCAATTACAAGTATCCTCTGATTTATCAAGCATATTCCTCCCTCTTACTTTTGTCCAATGTATGATACAATATTGCGCCGCTTATCGCCTTTTTCACCTTAGTTCCATTATTGCTGAAAGACTCCCCGTCCTGCCCTTATCTCTTCTGTACGAGAAAAACAAATCCTCATTACACTTTGTACAATATCCGCTGATTGTTATATTTTCTTCGGGAACTCCCGCTTCTATAAGCATTTGCTTATTAATCTCCCATAAATCTATCTTGAACTTGTCATATCCAAAAGGCTTTATAAACTCGGCCCAGTTAGCAGATGCATTCCTGAACTCCTGTGCTACCTCAGGTCCAACCTCAAAGCAGTCCATCTCTATGGAAGGTCCTATCCCTACCAGGCAGTCTTTTGGCATAGTCCCGTACACCTCAGCCATTTGCTTTATTGTCTTTGCCCCTATTTTAAGCACTGTTCCCTTCCAGCCGGAGTGAGTAACTGCTATTGCCTTCTGCTTTGTATCAAGGAAGAAAAGCGGCACACAGTCAGCGTAGAAGGTTATCAGCGGTATCCCCGGAATATTGGTCATAAGTCCGTCTGTATTCTCAATATCGCTGGAAACAGTGATTCCTTTACCAATATCTTCTTCTGTGACAACCCTTATATTATCCTCATGAGTTTGTTTTGAGTGCACCAGCCTGGTATAGTCTATGTCTATCGCGCTGCACAACAGCTCAAGATTCCTGCGCACATTCTCTTCAGAATCTTCCTTTACTAGTGAGGTATTCAACGAATTGTATATTCCTTGACTTACACCGCCTACCCTGGTAGTAAAGCAGTGCTTCACCATCCCGGTCCTCTCAAAGGCTGGTATAGAAAGATAGACTAATTCCTCTTTATTTACTACTTCAAATGCTTCTTTTATTTCAACCACCTCTAGTTCAAAAATATACTTTAATGTTAATATTATTCCAGACTTTTATCAATAGGGAAAAAGACTTAAAGGCAATGAGCGATAGGCGATGGGCAATAGGTTTGGGTATTCCTGTGGGGTCTGAGAATCGTAGGGGCGGGTTTCCATGCCCGCCAGTCGTAGGGGCGAACAGTGTCCGCCCGTGTGTGATACGGTGAAAAGAAAAAAGCCCTTCCTGGGCTTTTGAGCTATTTTACTCTGCTTTCAAGTTCTCTGATTCTCTTTTCAAGTTCTCTGATTTCATCTTCAAGAGGATCTGGAATATCAGTGTGGTTCAGATCTATATAAGTGTCATCAAGTCCAACTCCTCTGACTACATGAGCCGGAACCCCCACAGCTGTGCTGTTTGGAGGTATGCATCTCACCACAACGGCTCCGGCTCCTATCTTGGCATTATGTCCTATTGTGATGGGTCCGAGGATTTTAGCCCCTGAACCAATAGTAACATTATGCTCTATGGTAGGATGCCTCTTACCCTTGTCCTTTCCTGTCCCGCCCAGTGTAACGCCCTGATACAGGGTTACATCGTTTCCTACCTCTGAAGTTTCACCTATAACTATTCCTGATCCATGATCAATAAAAAGCCTTCTTCCTATGGCAGCACCGGGATGTATCTCAATTCCGGTAAAAAATCTGCTCATCTGTGAAAGCAGCCTTGCCAGAAGGAACACCTTCTTTCTGTACAAGCAGTTGGCAACCCTGTGGCAAATAACTGCATGCAAGCCGGGATAGCATAATATGACCTCCAAATAACTTTTAGCCGCCGGATCTCTTTCAAATATTGTTTTTATGTCTTCCTTTAGCTGTTTCAGCATGATAACCACCCTTTTTATTCAAAATCTCTATACATATCTGTGCTTAGGTATCTTTCACCAGTATCATGGGCGAAGGTAAGCACGGTTTTTCCTTTGCCCAGCTCTTTAGCTTTCTGTAACGCCGCATAGACAGAAGCTCCTGTGGATATACCTGCCAGTATACCCTCCAGCTTTGCAAGCTGCAATGCTGTCTTTATGGCATTTTCATTTGATACCTTGACTATTCTATCTAGTATCTCCATATTCAAAACCTTGGGTACAAAACCTGCACCTATACCCTGAATCTTGTGGGGACCAGACTTTCCACCTGACAGTACCGGCGAATCCTCAGGCTCTACAGCAATTACTTCGATACCTTTATATGCTTGTTTCAATATATTCCCAACGCCAGTAATTGTTCCGCCTGTCCCTACTCCGCATACTACTGCATCCAGGCTGTCTCCCATTTGCTCAATTATCTCTTTTGCTGTCGTCTTCTCATGTGCCTGTGGATTTGCATAATTATCGAACTGCATTGGCAGGAAGTAGTCAGGATTTGCTTCTGCAAGCTCCTTAGCTTTATCAACAGCGCCCTTCATTCCCAGCTGTCCCGTTGTAAGTATTATCTCCGCTCCAAAAACCTTCATTAGCTTTCTTCTCTCAATGCTCATAGTCTCAGGCATTACAAGAATTACCTTGTATCCCTTTGCTGCCGCTACCATTGCGAGTCCTATCCCTGTATTTCCGCTTGTAGGTTCTATTATTACCGAGTCCTTCCCAAGGAGTCCCTCTTCTTCTGCCTTCTCAATCATATATAAAGCTATCCTGTCCTTTACGCTGCCTCCCGGGTTGAAATACTCAAGCTTTACATATATATCCGCCATTTCTTCATTTGTAAGTCTGTTTAGTTTTACTACCGGCGTTCCACCGATAAGTTCCATAATGCTTCCTGCCTTTTTCATTGTCATACCTCCATCTTTTAATTGGTGACATTCGCGATTTAAAATAAAAAACCCCTTTACACATACTCACATATGTATAAAGAGGCATATACTGCGATTCCACTCTTTCAATACTATAAAGGATACTATCATATCCCTGCACTATAACGGGTGCTCCCGTCGTACCCTACTACAGTCTCACATGAGACTGGTTCAGTCAAAAGCTCCTGGATGCACTTTCGGCACATATCTCTGGCACTGTTTCAGCTGTCGGAATAATCCAACCCAGTGCCTCTCTGTAGAAATATTAGTATACCTACACTTTCCAATCAAAGCCTTTATCTTAATTCCTACTACTTTACTATGCTATAATCATAAATTATATTATTATTCGTGTCAAGTTATTTTTTTCAATTATTCAACCATCAATACATTGTCAGGATCATAGGGCATTATGCGGTAATCCAAACTGTCTGCTTCCAACCCCTCCATAAAAGAAATCAGCTCCCTAAGCCCTTTAGGATAAACATTCATTGTTTCATGCCTCAGACTGTATATTATCTCGTATGCCTTGCGGCTCTGAAATTCCTCCAACAGATCAAGCTTACCAGCCAGTTCGTATATTTCATGCAGCAGGTCAATATTTCTCCTATCTATGGCATAATCGGCAAAAAAGCTGAAAGCTAAAGCCGCGATACTCTTTTCATCCTCATCGATGCTTCTTCTCATAACATCCATTGTAATATCTATGTTATCCATAATATACGCACAACCACTTCTTTTTGCTACCTCTCTTAAGCCTTCAAGTGCCTCATCTATCATGTCCATTCCCCTCCCTTTAAATTTTGCAAGTCATAGAGCAACCTTGCAAATTTATGTATCCTGAACTGCCCCATGAAATAAATTTAGAATATTTTTTACTGTTTTACATCAAACTCAATCTCATGCTTTAGTATTTCCTCTATCCTTTTCTGTATCTTATCCAAATCCAAATCAGCTTCTTTTCTTATACTCTTCCGGAGCATTGGCCCAATCTGTTGTAAACTATCGTATATATCCTGCAGCAGCTCATAGGCTGCGGTTGCCTCCATTATTTCCCGAGGCACTTCCGAAATGTTCGCTATTATGGAATTCTCCGTCCTGGAGGCTATGATAGGATTCTCAAACTGATCGACATAGACCTTCGTCCTTCTTCCCGGACCTCTGTCATCCTCAATAGGTTCCAATGCGACAATCTTATCAGAGCGCACATACTTCCCATATCCAAGGGGAACTATGGAATTTTCCCTTACAATCATAATGTCACCCTCTTTTTTAGCTTATAGATATATTTTTTCTAAAAAGGCAATTACTATTCTCTATATCTCGAATTATATAAATATCCCAGTTCAGTTTCATGAAATATCTTTTTAAATGTTTTTAATCAAAAGAAACACAATCCGTGATTTACACACATTCATTTTTCCAGCAAAGAAACACAGCTATTTGATTTCAGCTGTGTTTCCTATAGTTATATTTACGATTACTGAAGCTTGTTATTGGATTCTACTCTACCGTCCCCAGCTTTGTTGTATTCATCTGCCAAATGTGTCATTCCCCTGAATAAAGAGTCATCCTCCAATACGCTGTAGAGGTGATAGCCCAGATCTTCCCTATCTTTCAGTATTTCTTCCAAGGTCTCCACTGTACCATAGTCTTTAAGAACATGAGCTCGATCTATTTGCGTCCTCAGCATCTGCTGAATCACAAGCTCGTGTTCCAGGTCATTTCTTAGAAAATCCCTCATGCTATAACGCCCTTCAACCTCATGCTTAATATATGAAAGCTCGTGTTGAGTAATCGGATGTGCAGTCGGTACACCACCCAATCTTGTTACTCTTTCACCAACTTCATCTATATGCTTTTTTGTAACTTCTATGTGTTCATTTAAGAGCTCATGCAAGCTCAAAAACGATTCAGTACCTTCACTTAGCCAATGATGCTTGTTGTACTGGTGCAAAGCTATAGTAAGCGCACACTGGTGATCATCAAGCATAAGTGCCATTTCATTGCGCACTTCATATGGCAAATTTATTCCTGCTCCCTCTTTCTTTACTGTCCTGGGCTCCTGGCGGAGAATCATATTATGATTTGTTACATGTCCGGGCATCTTGGGATTGAATCCTGACTTATCCAGGTTAAAAGTACCTTTGAAATTGTTAGCATTATTCGTTGCTGCCCTGAGGTCTTCTGGTGTAGTGTATACAGCGCCTGTTTTATCCATTGCTAAAACACTCCTTTTCATACTTTTACAAGATTTAACAAGCATATTATGTCCATTAACAGCAATCATTTATGTATGTTTTGAATTGAAATTACTGGCCCATGGCCGATTTATAATTATACTCTTATCTTCTTATCTCACTTCCACCTACCCCGTAGGCAAAGAACCGTCCTCGCTTGAAAGGTTTCAAGGTCGGTATTGGCATTCCTTCACTAAACACAATAAAGTTGACTCCATTGATACCGCTTAGCTTATCATAAATAGCATCATCCAAGGAAAAAACTATTTTATAATCATTGCCGCTTTCCTTATTCGCTCTGTTAGCCAGAAAGCTGTTAAGTTCACTTGTAATATATTGTGTAAGCAAAGCTTTTCTATCCTTTGATTCAAGACCAATATCCCCGGCCCTAACCCATATCCCGTTATGAATGTCATAAATCTGGTCGGACAAGGTAAACATGTAGCTCTTTCCCCTGTATTGTATTACATATTCCTTTTCCCCTGCCGAATCATAGGAATACCAATTATCATCAGCATCAGCTATCATAAGCCTGTCATAGCAGATTACAGCTTTCATAGGTATGAATCTCTTTAACTCTTTCTGCTTATCGGTATCGTTTATACTGAGGTTCCTAAAAAATAATCGGTAAAACCATTTAACAGCTTCTTCTTTATCAACAGCCACATTTCCACTGTCCTCCAATCCAACTCCATAACCCGTTCCCTGATTCAGAAGCATATCTCTGGAGTTGTAGGCCCTGTAACTTGCAGCCGCATTAGCTCCGGCATCCAGAGCTCTCTTGTACCGCTCGGACATAATGTCTATATTGTCTGCTCCCTTTCCTATAAAAAATAAGCTCCAGGCACAAAACAGGAAAATAAGACTCCAGAAAAATGATTTCATAATACCACTTCCGTATTATTAAATTATTGTATATACACCGATGCTTTGGCGAAATACCTGATATCCGTCTCAACCCCCGACTTGGTGCCAAAAGGTGTAACCTCATACAACCGTCCTAAGGGGTGCTCATTCTTACTTTCAACATATATATTTATAATATCGTAACCTTCATACCGCAATTTTTTGTTCACAACCGCCATACCGTCTATAATCTCTGGAATATCACTTGCACCAGTAAATTTTTCAGCAGTCACATTGATTTCAAATTCGCCGTACTTATAAAGCTTATTTTCCATCTCATCATAGACAGAGTTATATAAGACGCCTTTCTTAGCAGCTACCTGGGTGTACTGATATACAATATTCTCAACTGCCTGCTGTCTTATTTTAAAGTCTCTGTCCAGGACAGCATGAAATGAATACCACATGAAGACTGGTATTACTAAAAGAGATGCCCAGAATTTTTCCATATATTAATTCTCCTTAATTTTGATAAGTATCACCACTAAGAGCCTCTACCTCAGTAACTTTGATCCTTATTAATTGCTAATCGGGAACATAGCTAAAATTTATGCTTGTGAGATTTCCCGCTTCATCTCTTTTGGGTGTTTTAAGAAACATACATGTCACATCTTTAAGCTGATCTTCTATATTATTAGTATCCTCTTTATATGTTTTTTCATCATCTTCAGTTTTTACTGTAATGCTTACTTCATTACCAGCCTTGCTGCAATATGTTTCAACTGTATATTTTACGCTACTAGCACTAACCAAAGAAGGTGATGTATCCTCTCCCATCTCTGACTTAACTGCAGAGAGCGTCTGATTTGCAGTCTCAGCCATCGCTGCTTGTGAATCCTTTTGAGGAATATATACTTGATTTACATACATGAGTCCTGCTGCTGCAACTACCACGAATATAAGTATTGCCGCCCAGAATTTCTCCATAATTCATACTCCCTTTCATTATCTATTTTATAAAATTCATAGGGTTAGAAAGCGCCGACAGACTATATGAAAAATATACCATTGCCATAAACATTATCAGTACTACCGGTACCATGGCGATTACCTGCTTTGACTTCCTCCTTTTTATACTCTTGATTTCGAGCCATTTTAGCTGGTTCAGAGCCATTTCATCAATGTTGTCCACCATATTTAGGAGTCCCGTGCTCATAGAAAGCCGCATAGCCTCCAACAGTTCATAAAGCTCCTGATTTTCCACTCTTTGCAGCAAACTGTCAAAGGACGCCTCCCCCTTGCCGCTTTTTATACTGTTCAATGCTTCGTTTATAATCGGTCTATAGATATCTGATATTGCCAAAATATTAGAGAGCACGTTTTTTATATTGAAGGGAGGCATTCTCCCAAATATAGAAAAAACATAAATGTAGTTCAATATCTCCCAATCCCTTTTATCTTCAATAAGCATCAACTTTATATTGCCAATAATATTCGGCATGAAATATAGTATTATAGCTGCCAATATGGCTGTAAAATATCTAGTGTAGTCCGTTTCTATTGTCCGTATCCTTATAAGCTTTTTGTACATCCTCTTAGCTGTAACACCAGCATCCACTTCAAGGTCAGTCCACTTATTGCCTATCTGAGCCTCCAGGTACTCAATGTACATCTGAGAATTATTTTTATTGGCAAGCTCTTTAAGTGTGACTTTCTCCCTGGGGAGGCAGCTATTAATATAGCTGAATATCTCATTTTCAAGCTTCAAGCCCTCCGCATCTGCCTTAACTGCTATATCTATCAAGGTCTTTTCTATGTTTAAATCGTTTATTATTCCATCATGAAGCATAAAGATATTTGTGGTTTGTATGCTTATAAAGAATGCGAGACCTATTATAAATAACGCTGCCTTGACTAAATAAAAACCTTCAACAGAAATCCTCAATCCCGAATCAACTATAAGCTCTTCGGTATTTCTGTACCTCTTGCTCTTATATCTTGGCATAAGGGGCAGCAGCCTGCTAATGCTCTTTAAATAGCTCGACCTCGCATAATCCGCCCTATATAACCTCTTTATCTTCTGATATCTGCAATATTGATGAGCAAACACAATAATTGCTATTATCAACAGAGCAAGTCCAAAAGCTTGAATTAATACGAAGTATAGCATTTACTCACCTCCTATTCCTAAACACAGTATCGCTTACTTCCCTGTCAGTTTTGCAGCTTTCTCATCCAATAGATAAATAGTGCTCCGAGGTCGCTTATTAGCAGCATTATCGCAATCAGGCTTTCCGCTTGAATACTGCCGTAAATATCACCAATATTAATGTCAATAAGCAGACTGGTATTATACCATTTGGTAATTGGAATAACCATGAGTGGAGCAAAGAAGACAAATATCTGCATTCCTAATAATTCAGCATCATTATATCCCTGTTCAATATTAAGAAAGTTGACTATATTGGTCAGCCTCTTCAGGTTGCTGGAAATCACGTCACTGTTCAGTGCCTTATCGCTGCTGTCTGAAACCGTCCCCCCATTTTCCTTGGCAAACAAAATAAGCTGGCATAGCATCTTCAGCCAGATAGTGGGCATTCGATGCTCCAGCTCTTCCATATGTCTTTCATAATCAACCTTAAGCAGGGCTTCTCTGATTCTTAAGACATATATTCTATTGCTTTTGGGGCATCGGGAAATAGTATCCTCCAGTGCAGGCATTATATTTCCTTTGTAATGATTATAGTAATGTGTGAGCTTCTTCAATGTATTAGGAAAGTCTTTCTTAATCCTTTTTTCATATAACTCAAAATATGACTGCTCGCACAGATAAACGAATATCAATGTGGAGAGAACACACAGCACTTTATGATACCAAAGACCGTTGAAGGTGTTATATGCAAATATAAAATATAATACTCCCAGCGCTGTTAGTGCAGAAAGCAGCACAAAACTTGTCCCATAATTCTGCATCGGTGTCTTTTGATTTATAAGAGTCAGCCGTCTATTCAACTTTGAAAGCAAGCTGTTGGAAAAGCTTTGTCTGTTAAAACTGCTAGAATTTGTTCTGCTGTGTATATTCCAAATAATATGGGTCACCCCCTTGCATATTCAGGTATATCCTTGCCTGTATCCTGCTCTATCAAGCTTATAAGACCCTTCACATACTTCCATGATTCAGTGCCTTTTCTTGCCTTTCCTACCATTCTCTCAGAGGGATAATTGATAAACCTCGCCTCCCCATCCGACCTTTGCATTATTGTATTCAATCTGAACATATTATATGGATTACGTTGTATCTGCTGGATATAATACAGCTTCTGCAACAGTTCATTATCTGCTTCCATACTATAATCAGAGTCACTTGAAGACGCTACTAATGGCACAATTTCGACTACTTTAGTTATCATTATCCGGCCATCAATTATCTCATGTTGAAAAATCATATTAATGTAGTGAATTATATCCATAACAGCACTTTGCTCTGAAAAATAACGACCTGTTCCAATTAGCATATTTTTTAGACGAGGCACTGTAGTCTCCGGATTGGTTATATGCGTTGTGAACCATGCTGCAACTGAAACAGACTGCACTAACTGGATAAACGCAAATAGTGCTTTCCCATCCCTGACCTCTCCGATATTAGCCACATCTACTGACATTCGGAGCAGTGTTTTTACCACATCCAGAAGGTCCTTGTCGTTTATGGCCTGACCCTCGACAATTCTCTTTAAGGGATACTTCTCCATGACATGCTGCTCAAAATAATCTTCAACAGTACCAATATGAAGGGAATCATCCAGCAATTCATACATCACATTCATGGTCGTAGTCTTGCCTGTACCAAGCCCTCCTTGAAGACATATGCTTTCTCCTGATTTAACTAAAGCAATAATGAGCTTCCTAAGCTTGTCCATAGTTATCAAATCTTTAAAATCTGTATTCCTTTGATTGAAGACCCTTATACATAGGTTTCGTGCTGAAAAATAAGGCTTCTGGGTGACCGTGATCCTTGCCCCATCCCCTCTGTGGCATAGTATTTCCGGGTGACTTACATCCAACTGGGGACAATGCTTTTCAAAGCTTATAGCCCTATCCTGTATTATCCTTGCTTCACTTTCGCTTATATGAAGAAAGCTAAGCCATATCTTGTTTCCACACCAGCAGTATATATATTTGCCATTATTGGAAAAACCCACTTCATTAATATCTGAATATGCCAACATATCTATGTGTTTGAGACCGAAAATTTCCTCATATAACCTCTGTGTGATAATTTCTATCTTGTCTGTGAAAGTAAGTATATAGTTCTCACAGTTGTATATATACTCAATATCATCTCCGCTATATTCATATCTATTGCTTTCATATTCCTCAGACTCTCTTGTTTTGCTGCAGCATTGGTATTTGGCAATCAGGCTTTTAAAGGCTCCATCTCTGCCATTGCTTTCTATTATTCTATTCTTGTATAGTATAATTTCGAATTTTTCTCTTGCTGTAAGATTAATTGGATCCTTGAAAGGCATAATGTAATCTATAAGGCCGCTTGTCTCTTCAATGCTGATTCCATCTGATATGCATACATCCTCCAGCTCACCGCTCTGGCTCTCCATATAAATATCAAATCCAGTAAGAATACTATTCTTTATATGAGACTTAATAATATCTCTGGCCTCTGGCAGCCCTGATGTTGACTTTTCTTTGTATTCTCTGAGCAGAGCTACTATTTTCCTCTCCTGTTCGTCAACCGGATCAGAATTAATGAAGTTATTGATATATTTTTCAATATGCAGATGTAACGAGTCAATAATTAGCTGGTTCTTTAAATCCAACACTTCACCTCCAGTTAGAATAGGCTGCTTCGAAGAAGTCTTTTGAAAATGCCCCCATTTTTTATGCTATTAATAGTATTTCTTTCCATATTTAGTGAATCAATCAAGAAACCGCAAATATCAACTAATTGCTTCACATACCCATTTTTCTCCCGCTTTATCTCCTTCATAAGAAAAGAGTAAAAATCATTATCTGCACAGCAAGAGTTTAAAACATCACCATCATAGTTCAATCCGAAGGTTTTAGATAATAAATATTTACTCTCGAACTTTCCAATTGCCCTGCTTGTCTCCCAGCCATCATATAGCTTATTTACTACACTGACTGTCTTTTCATTTGTGAAATAATCAAGAACCTCTCTCATCCCAGGATATTGATACAGTTCATCCATTATTATTTCATTAGGAGTAAAAACTGCAATGATGCTATCAGCGCGATCCAGATAAAGCCTATTTTCCTCTCTGACTCCTGTATCCATATCAGTAATTACAATATCAAAACCCTCCAGGCATCTGTCTAGGAAGAGTCTGTCAAAATCGTTATTCTCTCTGGTAATCTCCTTGTTAAACCTTGAGCCCGCTATCATGTATAAGCCTGCATTCACCTGTGTGGCATAGGTTTGAATATGCTCTGTCCTTATCCCTGTATTGAATATTTTCAAGTTATCCATTGAGTATTTTATCTCTATATCCTTCTCCACATATTTTTCCATGTGGCTGGTAGAATTGCTCTTGTTTACAATCAGCACCTTCTTACCTGAAAGATGCTGCATTCCAAAGCCCAGCGCGCAGGCTAATGTGGAGCATCCCTCACCATGCAGCACAGGAGACCAGATGCATATAAGCTTCCCTTTGGAACCTCGCATATAATTCACTCCTTCATTTTACTCTTATCATATAATGGGATATATGTAACCCCACTTGCTACCTGTGAGTCATCAATATACTGTACTACCATGAGTATTCCTTCCGTTGCAGCTTCTTTGAGGAATTCCTGTTCCATCTGATTCATATAAAAAGATAATAGATTAGCATTCCGCGAAACCACGACAGCCTTTGAAATTACTACACAATCCTCTTCACCTTTTACAAAGAGTTTGACATCTATGGCACTGCCCTCTGCAACTGCGGCAGGTATAGCCCCTTCTGCGAAGTTATGCTCAATTAGCCTATCGCCCTCCTCGTAGGATGCGCTTTCAGCCATTAAGTCCAAAGCATTCAAGAATTCTTTCTCTGATAGTTCTCGTTTAAGTCTCATATTATTAAGCTTTGAAAGGCTTGTAATTGCTCCCTTTGAAGCCAATTCCGCAGGTACCTCCACCAGCTCTGCTTTACTTACATCCATTACCTCACCTTGCCTCATGCTGAGTTTTGCACGAGCAATTACAATGGTTCTGCTTTGGGATGTATTGCTTTTTCCGCTTGACGAATTTGCGGCTTCTGCCGACATTATATTCCTATAGAAAAAATAACCAGCAGAAATGATAAAAACTAAGCATAGTAAGCATATTGTTATAAATGCGCCTCTCTTTATTGCATAAGCTTTTATTCTCTTGTTATAAGCCAATGAATCCCACCCTCTTACCTTCCAAAAATACCAATTGAAAATCCGTTCTTGCTTTGTCTCGTGCAGAGTTTTTCCAATAAAACATCCATATCTCTTGTAAATTCTTTGTACTCTTCTCCTGCTGCCTTGTATGGCACAATGCCTGTATGCATCACTTCCCAGCCAAGATAACCGCAGCTGCTTATAAAAGCTATATCTTTAAAGGGTATGCCGGAGCTTTTAAGCTCATTGTATATAAACTTGTGACTGGAAGATTTCACATTTGTGTTGTTAATGACCGCAAGTGTCTTTTCTGGTACAAAATCATCCTTTAGCTCTTCCAGCATGTTCATGTTCATATGGTAGTGCATTATATCGCAGTCAAAAATCAGCAAATCATATATAGAGCTTTTTACCGCTAGTCTTGTCAAAGCTGATAAACCTGTCCTTGTGTCAATAATCGTGATATCTGATTTAGTACGGATGCCATATAGAAGTTTAAGGAAATCATCGCCGCTGATTTCCTTTTCATCACCAAGCTTTCCGGTGATAATACTCAGGTTTTTTCTTTTACAGCAGTTATCCAGTATATCCTTATGCATATTGTTTTGCAGGGTGAAATCAAGCAGATCATAATAAATGTCATCAATATCGAAAAACAGATTTGCAGAATAACCCCTGTCAATATTAATAAGGCTGGTGGCATACCCTCGTTTAGAGAGGCAATAGCCCAAATTCCATGCTGTATGGGATTTACCCGTGGCTTGATTTGATACTATAGAAATGACTAGCTTCTCAACAGGAGCTCTCTTATAGTTGCCTGCCTTCAAAAAAGTCTTGAAGCCAGAATTGAAGAGTAAGCTGCCGCTTAAGAAGGAACTGCTTTCTTTGGCATTCTGATTCTTATAACTAAAATACTGCTCATTGTCAAAACTGCTCTGAAGGTAACCGAAGGCCATTTCCTTGCCGGCAGGTCTGAATATAAGTCTTTCAAGGTCTCTGGAGGTTATTTCATCTCCCACGTAGAAATCATAAACTCCATGGCCAATCAAAAACCTTATAAAGTTGTCGCAAATACTGTCATATTCCCCATATATAAATACTACCCTCTGCGTTTTAAATTCACCTGATGTCAGTAGTTCTATCAAATGTTCCATTTCTTCACTGCCAGTGAGTTCTTTTGATAGTAGTACCAAGTCATATTGGAATGAGCCTGCAGTATCTATCAGCGACTTTTTATCCTTTACTATATCAACTGCTGTTATTCCAGGCAAATAGTTTAGATATTCTTCAATATCCTCATAATTAATCGCAGATAGCAATCTCATATATATCCCCCGCTTATGATTATTAATCGAAGCTTATATTACATATCATCCTATTTATGTTTTTTTATTACATATTTACCATCTTTTATAGTCCGGTGATGTAAATTATACAAATTATGTTATTTTCTGTCAACGAATATTCGATAAACATACATATTTATCACTTGATTTGCAAATTAGTATTAATTTTGATAATATATGTGTCGAAAATACTATTGTAAGAAAACAATTACTACAAATTCAGGTGAATGATATGAGAAGAAAAAGAAGAAATGATTCCAGTGAAAAAATGTTTGAACAGATTGGCTTCGGTGACATAAAGCTCAATATTGGAGATAAGCTTTATAAGGACGGCAAGCTTTATGCTGAGGTCACAGGAGAAAGCGAAGAGCTGTATTTCCTTCAAAAGTCAGGAAGCAGCTGTGATTTGGCCAACCCCTACTTCAAGAATACAGTCATAGAGAGCATATTATTCGGAAGGCTGCTTCTTGAGCAGATGAATTTTCAATAAAAAGCAAAAAACCCAAATCACCAGAATGCGATTTGGGTTTTATTTTTCTTAACTTAATTATACCTGCCAGGCTCCAAACTCTGCGCTGATTAATATAATGGCTATAGCGTTTAAATAATTAGGAGGTCATGCTAATGTCAGAGTTAAGAAAAGATATAGTCTTCTGGCTAGGTATAATGAGAGATCATGCGATGTTTCAGACCAATGCCTTCACAGTAAAAGAAATGAGTTGTGTGCAAACATCAATGTATTACAAGAACTATTTCCAAAATGCAATAAAAAAGTTTGAGAATTGTAAAAACCTTGAGGAAGAAATGCTCTCGGATCTCTTATCTGCATTGGAATCCTTCATAGAGTATAAGAAGGGAATCTTACGGAGTTTGCTGATGTGCAATATTCAGATGAACTTTCCACCCACCCTTATAAATCATCAAATTAATGAGGCGATGGAATTCAGACATTTGTTTATGATGCCTGAAGAAAGCATTGTTGATACTCCTGCTGAGTTGGCAAGCCAAATAAAAATATGGCTGGCAGACGCTTCAGGTCATGCTGCCGGATTAATGTCATTCCTTGACCCTGCAGAAGCCTTAATAACTACTGAGGTTCAAATGTTCAAGGAAAAATTTGATAAGCTTCTGATAAAAGCCTCAGAGCTTGAAATGATGCTTAACAGGGTGGGTTTGTATGATGGAGCCTTGATGCTGCTGGCTGAAGAGACTATAGAATGGCTGGAGAATTTCACTGCATTTCTTGGAAAATTCAAAGAGCTTCGCACTAAGTGTAAGGTATTGGGTAACGGTACACTGTCACCCCTTATTCCTGACCACTTTATGAGAGAGCATATGTACTTCGTTTCAAAAATCAAAGCATATATGGCAAGTATAAAAAAACGGGATTAGTTATTTCAACTAATCCCGTTTGATTCATTCTTAATTATATATTATTAGTTCTTTACCATTAAGCTTGTTCACATCCACATTTACCTTTTCACTTTCCGGTATTGCTACAGTGTCTGGATTTCCATCGCTTATATATCGCTTTTCCGGTTTCTTTTCGAAGTGTTGGAGCCAATCATAAATTCCCGTGCCCTCTGTTTTCATTTCACTGCCTCTCACTCTTGGGAGCCTTAACGGGTCAAATTTAACGTTCACCGGTGACAGAGCAGGATTGCTTCCCACCTTGAGTATCGCCCTATGGTTGTATTTGACACCCTCAAACTCTCCTTGAGCCGCATACTTATAGTTGTCTCCCTTGGGCCCTATTCCCAAAGGAAGTGCAAGAGCATACACATCATATTCCGGCAGATATTCCTGAGTGAGCTTCACGTTTTTTGCCAATACCTTCTGTACGTCTTCACCGCTAAGCTTTCCAAGGTTCTCATGTGTATAGGAATGGTTTCCTATATCATAGCCGTTCTGTATAAGAAATTCATACTTTTCCTTAATAAGCTCCTTCTGTCTGAAAGGAATCGGATAATATATGAAAAAGCTGCCGCCGCTGCCAAAATCCGGATGCTCTTTTTTGAACTGCTCAATGATTCCTACTGCACAGTTAGGATCTATCTTTTTCTCTCCATTTTCCTCAATTATACTAAAATTATTCTGGTGACCGTCATCAAAGGTCATAACAAATGGTGTGTACCCTGCTTCAACCTTAATATTGTTCTCAACATAGTCTTTAAGGCTCACGAGCCTATATCCCTTGCCATACAGCGTCTTCAGGTCTTTCCTGAAGTTATCCGGTGTTCTCACCCATTCAGCTTCTTTATCACTAATGCCATGATACATAAGTATCATAACCTGACCGTTTTCATTGGCTTTAATTTTTCCCAAATCAACTTCATCTACTTTGCTTTCATTATTATTCTGACTTGGGGTGTTATTTTGAGGCTCTTTAACCGGTTCCACAGGTGTTGGCGTTGGTTGGTTCTGCTCCGGTTTTTTGGGATCCTCTCCCACCTTCTGAGTTGTGCATCCAACAAAATTAAGTGCTATAACAAGTGCGACAAAAAGTACAAATACCTGCTTCAGTTGTTTCATGTCCTGCTCCTTTCGATTTGTTATATCTAGATTATACCAGAAATTCTTATCCCTTTCGACAATATCCAATTCAAAGAAAAAAGTAAATTATTCATTTCATGCCATTATTCAACTCAAATTCCTGGATTTCAAATTTTATTTCAGGGCAAAATAATATTGTACTTCGAATTTTATTGGAGGTGAATATATGTCTAACAGGCGCAGCCACTTTACAAACATCCAAGGACATATGGTAGAATTCTCACGCGAACTGATATTGCCGCAAGAGAGACACTTCCACAGAGAAGCTACATCACAGAAACAGCAGCAGCAGGGCATCCACAGAAATGGTACCAACAAGGGAAGAAAGATTCCAATCAAAAGGAAAATGACATAATAATGATAAGAGTTGAGGGCAAGTGTTATTTCTACTTGCCCTTTAAAATTTCATTTTTTCATTTATCAACCATATGAATATTTTATTTCCTGAATCTATAATTATATGCATCTGGTTATAATATTATTCATAAAAACATAATGTTCTAACATATTTTATTCACAAAAAGGTTAAATTAATAATGCAGCAGGGAAATAAGACTTAAAATATCAGTATATAGAGCTTTAAAAAAACAAATTTAAATTATAATATGCTATATATAAGGAGGGTTTTTTAATGGCTGCAGGAAGTGGAAGGTTTAATAAAGGATTAAAGGTACCAACAGCTCACAAGGCTCTTGATAATATGAAGTATGAAATAGCTTCAGAATTAAATTTGCCAGTACACCAAGGCTCCGAAGACTACTGGGGAAATCTATCGTCAAAGGATTGCGGAAGGGTCGGAGGAAGCATGGTGAAGAAGTTAATCACTCTGGCAGAACAACAGCTTGAAAACAAATCATAACTTAAGATAAAAAAACAAAAATCAGACTGAAATATGCCTGATTTTTGTTTTTGCTTAATTATTTATTTCGCACTTAATCCTTAATAATGAAATTCAAATAAGTGCGAAATATTACAGTTAAAACCCGTAAGGTACTAAGTGTCCTTTCTGATAATAACACATACACAAATCAAGTATGTGTTTTCTAAAATAAAAAACTTAGTTCGTTACATGCAAAATCAACTGTGCTATAATTAGGATACTGTGGCAAAGAAAGACCAGTATAAAATGTTTTTCGCAAAACATATTGGAGATGAATTTATGATTCTTGATAGCGGAGTTCTTGCTGATAAAAAACTAATGATATTATATCTCTTAAGCAAAATGGACATCCCACTTACCAAAACGCAGATTACCAGTGCAATATTGGAAAACAACCTTATAGACTTCTTCACTTTCCAGCAGTGTATCTCCGATCTGGAAGAGGCCGGCATGATAAAGCTGGTTTTGCATCAGAAAAAGCAATGCTTTGCCACTACCGAAATTGGTAAGAATGCTGTTGAGGTTTTCTGGCAAAGGATTCCTAAAAACACCACCGGAATAATAGATAATTATATTGCTAAGAACAAAGACAGTCTGAAGAAAGAATCCCAAGTAATTGCAGAGTATAGCAAAATGAGTGACAAAGAATACATAGTAAGCCTGAAGGTAATTGAAAAGGAGCTTGTACTAATGGATCTCAAGCTTAGCGTAGTATCTGCGAAACAGGCCAAGCAGGTTTGTGAAAAGTGGAAAAACTCCTCAGAAAAGATTTACAGCCAGCTTATAAGCTCGCTCATAAATTAAACCAAAAGAAGCGCCGCAAAGTGCTTCTCTTATTTACTCCAAAATCTTACTAAAACACGCGTAACTCGTAACTCGTAACTCGTAACACGAAACGCGAAACGCGAAACCACACCCTTTAGGAATACCCTATCCCATTGCCCATTGCCCATTGCCTATTGCCCATTGCCTATTGCTTATTGCCCATTGCCTATCTCCTAAAAACACTTTGATAATTGCTGATTTATTGCTATAATTATAAATAGCATAGAGTTTATAAAAGGCTGCCTTGGTCGTTACAATACTTTAAAGAAGGCCTTTATATAATATATGGTAGGAGGTAATAATCATGAAAATCGGTCTGGTTGGTCTGCCATCGGTTGGCAAGACGACGTTTTTCAATTTACTTACCCACGCCCATGCGGAGATATCAAACTTTTCTTCGGGAAAGCTAGCTTCAAACATAGGCTCTGCAAAGGTTCCTGATTATAGAATTGATTTTCTCTCCAAGCTTTACAAGCCTAAAAAGATAACATATGCCTTGATAGATTTTATTGACGTACCGGGCCTGGTCAGCGGAGCCAGCACTGGAAAAGGAGTAGGAAACCAATTCCTTGAAGATATCAGGAAGGTTGATACTCTTGTACATATTATCAGAGCTTTTGAGAACGCTGACGTGCAGCATGTGGATGGTTCAATAGACCCTATGCGCGACATCGAGACAGTCAACCTCGAGCTGCTTTTCGCCGACCTTGGTATAATAGACAATAGGATATCAAGAATAGAAGGCAGTAAAAAGGTAACTAAGGAGAATCTCGCAGAGCTTGCAGTAATTAAAAAGTGCAAAAAAGGCCTTGAGGATGGGCTGCTGATACACCAGATAAGCCTGACCGATGAAGAGAGAGAGCTTCTGAAAACCTTCAGCTTCCTTTCGGAAAAACCGATGATACTTGTTATTAACGTAGATGAGAATTCCCTTAAGTCAGACAGCTATCCGCTAAAGGAAGAAGTTAAAAAGTATGCAGCTGAAAGGAATGTACCGGTTATAGAGGTATGCGCCAAAGCAGAGATGGAAATCAGCGAGCTTGAAGAGGAAGACAGGCTGATGTTCATGGAGGAGCTTGGCATCAAAAGATCCGGCATAGACATTCTTGCAAGCACCACTTATGACTTTCAGGGTTTGATTTCCTTCCTTACCGCAGGTGAGGATGAGGTAAGAGCCTGGACTATCAGGAAGGGTATAGATGCAAGAAAAGCCGCAGGTAAAATCCACTCTGATATAGAGAGAGGCTTTATTAGAGCCGAGGTAGTGAAATTCAAGGATATTGAAGAGCTAGGCCACATGGCAAAGGCCAAGGAAAAAGGCCTGTACCGTCTGGAAGGCAAAGAGTATATCGTTCAAGACGGAGATATAATAAACTTCAGATTCAATGTATAAAAAAAGCGCGATATCGCGCTTTTCTTTTATTGTACGGGCGAACAGTGTTCGCCCCTACCTTTCTTATACCCCGAAACCAATTGCCTATAGCCTATTGCCCATTGCCTCGTGCCAAATATTCATATGCACTGCCTGCAAGATATAACGACCCGCAGACACATATCATGCTGTCCTTGTCATACAGCTCCTTTGCCTTCTCAATGGCTTTTATTATGTTTGGCTCCGGGCTTACACTGTTGCAATAAGGCTTCACAGCTTCTGCCATTGCGCTGGCCGAAAGCGCTCTTTCGCTCACCGGTTCTGTAGCTATTGTATAATAGGCCATTGGCATAAGTTTTCTGATTGCATAGCCGTAATCCTTATCCTTCAGCATACCTATTACAAATATTATTTTTCTGCTGCTGAAGTACTTTGAAAGTGCACTCTGCAAAGAATTTATACCGTCTTCATTGTGAGCCCCGTCTATTAGTATCAAAGGCTCAGTGCTCACTATGCTCAGTCGGCAGGGCCATTTGACACTCTCAATGCCCTTTCTCACGGCTTCAGCCTCTACTGAATGCCCCATCTTGTTAAGCTCTGCTATAGCAGTGAGAGCAACCGCTGCATTGTTTAGCTGATGGTCTCCGATAAGTGGCAGTTTAATGTCATGTATATCATAACCCCTGTATTTAAAATCAATTATCTGCCCAGCCATGCTGAACTCCTTAAGTATCACTGAATTCTTGCCAGCCTTTATCAAGGTCGCCTTTTTCTCTCGGCTCACCTCTTCCATAAGGTTGGCGGCATCAGCAAATAACTGCGGATACATTATCACAGTTGAGCCTTCTTTAATAATACCCGCCTTCTCATAGGCTATCTTTTCTATTGAATCTCCCAGTATATCCATGTGATCATAGCTTATGGAGGTTATCACCGCCAGAGTCGGATCTATCACATTCGTGGCATCGTACCTTCCCCCCAGTCCTACTTCAATTACTGCAAAATCAACCTTTTTATTCTCGAAGTAAAGGAATGCCATTGCGGTATACATTTCGAACTGTGTTGGCTCCTCAAGTCCCTTTTCCTTCATGAGCTTCACCATAGCCATGACTTCCAGGGCATACTTGACAAAATCCTCTTCCGTTATCTCTATGCCGTCTATTGTCATCCTCTCAGTATTCTTGTAAAGATGAGGTGATATATACATTCCGGTGCTATATCCTGCACTGCTCAATACATTTGCTATCATCGCGGTGGTTGAGCCCTTGCCGTTGGTGCCTGCAACATGTATCAGCCTTAATCTTTTATGGGGATTCCCCAGGAAAGCCAGAAGCTTCGCCGTTCTCTCAAGTCCAGGCCTGCATCCGAATCTCATGGAGGTTTCAATTAAATTTACTACTTCATTATAGTTCATGCCTAATACCTCGCCCCATTACTTTTTAAGCGAATTCATCCTTTCAAGTACCTTTACCAACATATCTTCGTATTTCTTCTCCTTGGCCTTCTCTTCTTCTATTACACTCTGAGGCGCCTTTGCTACAAAGCCTTGGTTTCCAAGCTTCCCTTTGACTCTCTGAATTTCCTTCTCCAGATTATCCTTTTCCTTGTTCAGTCTTTCAAGCTCTTTTTCAAAGTCTACCAAATCCTCAAGAGGCAAGTATATCTCAGCGCCATTTATAAGCACCGATACTGCACCCTCTGGTATGCCTATCTTTTCTGAAAGAACTACAACCTCCGAGGCAGATGCAAGTCTTTCAAAGTACATCCTGCCGTCCTCCATAGCTGCTTTAACGTCTTTTTTACCAGTTACTATCATTACCTTGGCTTTTCTTGATGGAACAACATTCATTTCGGCTCTTATGTTTCTTATACCCTTTATAGCCTCCATAACCATTTCCATCTTCTTCTCTTCCTCTGGTTTATATGACTTCTCATCATAAGCCGGCCACTTCGAAATCATTATTGACTCATATTCAGAGGGCAGATGCTGGTATATTTCCTCAGTGATAAATGGCATGAACGGGTGCAGCAGCTGCATTGTTCCCTCTAATACATCGCAGAGGGTAACTTGTGCAATAACCTTGGTTTCCTCGTCCTCACCATAAAGCCTTGGCTTTACAAGCTCAATGTACCAGTCACAGAACTCTGACCACATGAAATCGTATAGCTTCTGTGCCGCAATACCCAGCTCGAACTTCTCCATGTTTTCGGTAACTTCTTTTACAACAGTGTTGAATCTGCTTATTACCCATTTGTCTGCAGTAGTCAAGCTTGCTGCATATTTTGTCCTATCTGCCTTCTGTACTTTTTCAAAATCCAAGTTCATCAGAACAAACCTTGAAGCGTTCCAAATCTTATTTGCAAAATTGCTGTAAGCTTCTACCTTCTCCCAGAAAAATCTCATATCGTTTCCCGGAGAGTTCCCTGATATAAGGTTGAATCTCAAAGCATCAGCGCCGTATTTATCAATTACATCAAGAGGATCTATTCCGTTGCCAAGGGATTTGCTCATTTTTCTACCCTCGGAGTCTCTTATTATTCCGTGTATGAACACATATTTGAAGGGCTCCTGCTGCATGTTCTCCATTGCTGAGAAAATCATTCTCGCTACCCAGAAGAATATGATGTCATAACCAGTAACCAAAACGCTTGTAGGATAGAAGTACTCCAAATCCTCAGTCTTGTCAGGCCATCCCAGTGTTGAGAAAGGCCACAGTGCAGAACTGAACCATGTATCCAAAGTGTCCTCATCCTGCTTCAGGCTTCCGCCGCATTTTCCACAGGTGCTCGGCGTTGTCTTTGATACTATTATCTCTCCGCAGTCCTGGCAGTAATATGCGGGTATCCTATGACCCCACCACAGCTGTCTTGAGATGCACCAGTCCTGAATGTTCTCCATCCAGTTATAATAAGTCTTTGAAAATCTATCCGGTACGAACTTTACCCTGCCATCCCTTACTACCTCTAATGCAGGTTCTGCAAGGGGCTTCATCTTTACAAACCACTGCTTGGAAAGTATAGGCTCTATTGTGGTATTGCATCTCTGGCAGTGTCCTACATTATGCTCATGCTCTTTTGTCTTGACCAGTAGTCCTTGATCTTCCAAATCCTTGATTATCTGCTTTCTTGCTTCGTATCTGTCAAGTCCCTTGTACTTGCCGCCAAGACCGTTTATTGTGCCATCATCATTCATAATCCTTGGCATTGGCAAATTGTGTCTCATACCTACTTCAAAGTCGTTAGGGTCATGTGCTGGTGTTATCTTAACTGCTCCTGTCCCAAACTCCTTATCAACATAATTATCTGCTATTATGGGTATTTCCTTGTCCATCAATGGCAGTATCACCATCTTGCCAACCAAGTGCTTGTATCTGTCATCATCAGGGTTAACCGCTATTGCAGTATCGCCTAACATTGTCTCTGGTCTGGTGGTTGCAATCTCAATAAACTCATCACTGCCCTTTATAGGGTACTTGATATGCCAGAAATGGCCATTTTCTGTATCGTATATGGTTTCAATATCAGATATTGAGGTCTTGCAATTAGGACACCAGTTAATTATTCTCTCACCCTTGTAAATGAGACCTTTTTCATACAGCCTTATGAAAACCTCCGTAACTGCCTTAGAACAGCCTTCATCCAATGTGAATCTTTCTCTGGTCCAATCACAGGAACTTCCGAGCTTTTTGAGCTGGTTCAGTATTCTTCCGCCATACTCTTCTTTCCATTCCCAAGCCTTCTCCAGGAATTTTTCCCTTCCAAGGCCATACTTAGTCTTGCCTTCCTTCGCAAGAGACTCAACTATCTTAGCCTCTGTAGCTATACTTGCGTGATCTGTGCCTGGAAGCCAAAGTGTGGCATAGCCCTGCATCCTTCTCCATCTTATCAGTATGTCCTGTATTGTATTGTCCAGAGCATGGCCCATATGAAGCTGCCCGGTTATATTCGGCGGCGGTATCACTATAGTATAAGGTTCCTTGTTTTTATCCGCTACTGGTGTAAAGTAGCCCTTTTCCATCCAATTCTGATACAATGTCTCTTCTACTTGTTTCGGATCATAGGTTTTTGCGATATTCTTAGATTCATCCATTAATGTCTCCTCCTTTAGTTAATAGTTTGCTCAAAAAATAGAAATCCTTCGCCCATGTTAAGGGCGAAGGTATATTTCGCGGTACCACCTTATTTCCGGCAAACACCGGCTCTTTGAACTGTAACGGGCAGACCCGCCTGTTGCTACTCTATTCGCAGCAGGAGCTCAGAAGCTACCTTCGATAGCACCATACCTGGAAAACCTTGCAGCCTGTGAGTTTTCCTCTCTAAAAGGCGGTGACTGTCTACTCCTCTTCCTCATTGCTTTTATTTAAATATATTTAAATAGTATTAAAGTTGTGCAGATTTGTCAATATTATTTTTTTATCAGGTCCATCTTATGCTGGCGTTTTATAGTTATGTAATTTTGCACATAAACCACCAATGCCACAATCGTCAATAGAACAAACCCGTCAAGAAATATTTGGCTGTATGCTAAATCAAAGGCTACGGCCAGAATGGCAATATAAAATGCGATAGTGGAAATCTTCCCGAACCGGTTGGCAGGAACAACTATATCATGATTATTGAATAGCACAATTGCCCCCAGTATCAGCAGAGTTTCTTTAATTGCCACAACTATAATTATCCAGAAGGGTATTTGATTCTTCAGTGTTATGCTTATTAGAACTGCAAGAAGCATCAGCTTATCAGCAAGTGGATCAAGCACTATTCCCAATCTTGTGACCAGATTATACTTTCGCGCGATAAAGCCGTCAAGAATATCAGTCAGGCCTGCCGCTACAAATATTACAATGGCTATTCTAACCCCATATTCCATTGGAGAAAAAAAGTAATAAACAAAACCCGGAATCAATAAAAACCTGATAATAGTCAACGCATTTGGAATATTCATAGCTCACCTCTCTATAATACATCTACCTGCAAGCTGGTGTCTTTCATCAATGACTGCTTCTCGAATTGATATTCCCATTGGTTGTAATTGATTTCTGTTATGCTCAGTTAACGAGTTTCATAAAAGGCTTCCCTTTATTTATTCCCAACAACAAACATAAATATTTACCTTTACATCGTTCAATACGCTGGCATCATATTAATATATTACCATTTGTGGAATTATAATTCCACATAAAATGCTTTTGTACTATCACTGCAAAATCATAAAAACTTTAATGGACTGTCTCAAATCATTTATCACCACATAATATGAAAATAATAGAATGCAAATAAAAGCTAGGGGGGTATTTGGTGAGAAAATATACAAAACTCATATCTCTTATACTTGTTTCCTTAATTGTTCTATCCTCTGTTGCACTGTTGTCTACAGGATGCAGCAAGCAGGAGCTTACTACCGTCAAGCTGAATGAGGTTGTGCGCTCGATTTTCTACGCTCCACAATATGTTGCAATCAACAAAGGCTTTTTTGAAGAGCAAGGCTTGAAAATAGAGCTCACTACAGGCCAGGGTGCAGATAAGACAATGACCGCTTTGCTTTCTGGCCAGTGTGATATCGGCTTTGCAGGTCCAGAAGCCAGCATCTATGTTTATAATGAGGGTAAGGAAGATTATGCAGTAGTATTTGCACAGCTTACCCAGCGAGATGGTTCTTTCCTGGTCGCAAGAAACAATGAGTCTGAATTCAAATGGGAAAACACTAAGGGAAAAGTGATTATCGGCGGAAGGCCGGGGGGAGTACCAGAAATGTCACTTGAATACGCATTAAAAAAGCATGGGATAATTCCAGGCAAAGATGTAGAAATAGTAACCAATTTGCAGTTCACAGCTACAGCAGGTGCATTCAAGAGCGGGACAGGAGACTATGTTGCTTTATTTGAGCCCACAGCCTCAATGCTTGAGAAAGAAAACGCAGGCAAAATTGTATCCTCCATTGGAGAAGAAACCGGCTTGATTTCTTACACAGCATATTTCACTTCAAAAAGCGTTATCGATAAAAATCCAGAAATGATTCAAAAGTTCACAAATGCTACCTATAAAGGCCAGCTTTGGGTCAAAAACCACACAGCAGCGGAAATAGCCAAGGAAATTAAGTCCTTCTTCCCTGATACCGAAGATGATATCCTAGTCACTGTCATTAACAGGTATAAAGAAATTGATGCTTTCTGCGACAACCCCATCACTACTCCCGAATCCTTCGAATTGCTGCAGGATGTAATGCAATCAGCAGGTCAGCTGGATAAAAAAGTAGAGTATGACAAAGTCGTGACTCAGGAATTTGCTAAGAAGGCAATGGAAACAGTGAAGTAAAAAATACAAGACCGGAGTTTCATTACTCCGGTCTTGTATTTTCCAGCCACTTTTCAATACTCAAGCAAGCTTCTTCCATGTTGTCAGTGTTGACTGTCAGCTCATATTCAAATTCCTTCTGTTCATTCTCGTACATAGGGTCATAATACCTAACCATAAGGTCTCTTGCTACTTCACTGTAATTATCTTCTTCTATACTTTTTGTATATTCTTCGATTCTCTTGGCTGAAATGTGTCTTCCCAGCTTCTCCAGTGAGTTCCTGATATCTGCCTTGCAATCCGCATGTTGGGTATATTCCTCAACAACCCTATGCATACGTTTGTCGAGGCTCCCCTCTGCAAGTATGTGCTTTCCGGCCTTCATACTCTCCATAATATAATGTGGAACCACAATATTTCCTATTCTGCTGCTTTCCCCTTCAACAAATACTACATCGGATTTTCTATCTTTTAATCTGTCATATACCAGTGATTCAAATTGTTTCTGGCTTACACGGCTTCCTAGTCCAACATCTCCAAGTAGCGATCCCCTATGGTTCGCATACCTTTCCAAGTCCAACACGTCATGGCCATTACCTTCCAGCATTTTCAACAACTCTGTCTTTCCTGTTCCTGTATACCCATGAACGACTATATAATTCACTCCGCTGTTCAGCTTCGGAAGCATGGCATTAACTACAGAACGGTAACCTTTATATCCTCCTCTGAGCTTTACAGCTCCGACGCCAAGAGAGCTTAGAAGCGAACATACCGAGCTGCTTCTCAAGCCTCCACGCTCACAAAACAATACTACCTTGTCATGGTCTTTTTTGAGTTTTGATATTTCTTCGTAAAGCACCGGAAGCTTTTTCGAAGCAAAATCAACTCCTATTTTTTTAGCCTTTTCTACACTTTCATGATTGTATACAGTACCGATAAGCTTCCTTTCTTCATTGTCAAACAGTGGCAGGCTCACAGCACCGGGTATTGTGAAATCCGAATACTCTTCCGGACTCCTAAGATCAATTAGTATATAATCTCCATCAAGTTGTTCGTAATCAATAGTGTTGAACATTTCTATTCCTCCAAAATGTGTAAAGCCTATACATATGTAAGCCTGTTCAAGGCGAATTTATGCTTTCCTATGAATTATAGAATACTTTAAGTTATTTTGCCACAATTAATCCTTTATATTGACATTGATACAAAAAGATTATATAATATACCTATACGGGGTATATGTAAAGGAGTGATTGTATGAAAAAGGCATGTTTGAATGATAAGAACTGTGACAAGTCACCCTTCTGCGGAGCTAAGAGAGTTTGTCCCACAGGAGCAATCAAATTTGAAAAGGAAGGGCTCTTCTCCGGGAAAATCGTTATTGATCATGAAAAATGCATAGGCTGCTCAAAATGCGTGGCTTACTGCCCACATAGCGCGATTTCTATGAAGTAAAAAAAGAATCTTTACAGATTCTTTTTTTCATATACTTTTTTACCGCTTATATAAGTTGCCAATACTTCGGTGCTTAAAATTTCTTCAGCTGCTACTTCAGTTATATCTACTGACAGTACTGCAAAATCAGCCAGATATCCTTTCTTCAGCTTTCCCAACTCCTTCTCCCTGCAATTCACATAAGCAGGATTCACCGTATAGCACTGTAATGCCTGGTCTGGAGTTACAGACTCAGACTCATTCATCTGCTTGCAGCAGGCAGCATGAATTCCCAGTATCGGCTCAAACCCAATATATCTCGTTCCATCGGTTTTTTCAGGAAATACCTCTCCCCCATATGGCCAATCGCTGTTAAGAACGACATTTATCCCCTGATCTATAAAGCTCTTGATTCTATAAACCCTTGGGAGCCTTTCTTTCCCCAACCTGGACTGCGTCAAATCCACTTCATAAAGGAATACCGGCTGAAAGGAAGCTGTAATGGAATTCTGCTTAAACCGTTCTATATCCTCATCTTTGATAATCTGTATATGCTCAATTCTGCATCTCAATCCTCTTTTATTTGCACCCTTGAGCTTATCAAAGGCATCCAGTATTATACTTACTGCTCTGTCTCCAATTGCATGAATGTTTATAGGAATGCCTTTAGCTGCATTGCTGTCAATTATAGCTTCCAGCTCATCCTCTTCAATAAGCTGAAGCCCTATATTCCCCGGGTCATCGGTATACTCTTCCCACAACAGTCCGGTTCTGGAACCAAAGCTGCCATCCATAAAATACTTAGGGGGTCCTATTTTCAGCCTTTCATTCTGATTGCTTTTATTCATTTCAAACTCCTCAACCAAATCCTCATCCGCTCCATTTGGTGAGGCAGTAATCCTTAACTTAAGTTTTCCTTCCGCCCCCAGCTTTCTATATAGCTCCAGATATCTTCCGTATTGAATTGAAATATCATTTACCGAAGTAATCCCATTCTTAAAGAATAAATCCTGAGCGCTAAGTATTACTTTCTCTATGTAATTATCAGGAAACAAGCACTCTATGCTTGCAAGAATATCAGTCGCGGTGTTTTCAAAGAACATGCCGCTGGGCTTTCCATCTCCTCCCTGAGGTGCTTCCGCGGAGGACTCCAGGCCTTGAAGGCCCAAATGTTCTATAGCTGCAGTGTTTACGCACAGTGAATGGCCATCCATTCTCACCAGTACCATAGGATGGCTATTGCAAAGCTCATCCAGAACTAACCTATCTGGAAACTTACCCCCGAAAAGCTTTTTTTCATCCCAGCCATGCCCTATAACCCAGTCTCCGGGAGCAATTTTTTTACAATAAGCATATACTCTATCCTTCAGCTGCTTATAATTGCCACAATCCTTGAGGTTCAACTCCATAAGACTTCTCATTCCTGTAGCAATATGGAGATGTGATTCCCAGAAACCGGGTATAACGACACTTCCATTGAGATCTACTTGCTTTGCACCTTCATATTCAGGTTTGATAATACCCGTTCCTACCTCCACTATTCTCCCGGAATCAACTGCCATATAATCCCCATTGGACATTTCGCCATCCATTGTGATTATTCTGCAATTCCTATATATCTCCATATAGCACCTCGCATTATTATCTTCTATCCTTTTCCCACCGTCGTAAGAATTATAGCATAAAATTATGGCAAAGAGTGAGTGAAATGCTACGGGATTATTATCTGTTTGGGATCCTCAACGAAACTGGAATCTTTTCTGTCAATTCCCAGCTGCCCGTATTCATTGAATCCCCATGCCATGAGCTTTCCACCCGTTGTCAAAGCCAGAGTATAGCTTTCACCGCATGCAAGCTGCTTTATGTCAGCCAGGTAATCTACCTGCATGGGCTGTTTAATAATATTGCCTAAGCTCGGACCCAGTTGCCCGTTCATATTGTCACCCCACGCCCAAAGCATCCCATTTTTATCTAATGCGAAGCTGTGGTTGCCAGCAGCCGTCACCACTGCTATATCTCCCAGTCCCTCTATTGTTCTTGGGCTCATGAATTTTGCTGGAAGGTCGTTTCCTAACTGTCCATATTCATTGCTGCCCCATGACTTAACCAAACCGTCGCTGTCCAGTGACAGCACATGACCTTCACCTATGCTTACACTGTCAATATAGCTGCATCCACTTACAACTCTGGGCTTTCCCCTCACATTGTCCTCCTTGTTTGGTGAAAACCCAAGCTGACCGCTGAAATTATTTCCCCAACCCCATACAGAGCCTCCTCTTTTTACCGCCATTGCACATTCATCCCCAGCCTCTATTTCTGCTATTGCCGAGAGTTCTTCCACTCTCAAAGGTTTTGATGTATCCATTTTCTTTTTTGCCCGCTTAGGCTCATAGGAGCTGTTTCCCCAAACCCATACAGTTCCATTGCCCGCCAATGCCATCGAAAAGCCGTTTCCGGCGGATACCGACACTGACTTTTTCAATTCCGCTATATGTACAGGCAGCAGCCTGTCTTCATATGTACTATCTCCAAGCTCACCGCTGCTGTTGCTTCCCCATGCCCATACAGTGCCGTCCTCCTTTAGTGCAAGGGTATGAGAATGACCAGTAGATATATATTTTACTCCTTCCATTCCTTTCACCTTCACCGGATGCATGCTGCTTTCCCTGGTTCCATTTCCCAGCTGCCCATAGCCATTGTCTCCCCACATCCAAACAGTTCCATCCTGCATCAATGCAGCTGCAAAAGCAGAGGATGCTGATACCATTTTCACATCCTTCAGCCCTGGCACTTCCAAAGGAGTCCTTTGAATATATTCTCCTCCATCCCCAAGCTGCCCATGGCTGTTATCCCCCCAAGTCCATACCGTTCCATCCTGCTTGAGTGCTGCTATATGGGAATTCCCTGCAGCAATATCCCTCACAGCTTCAATTCCCGTTATTCTACCAAGCTGCATATCTTTCTGATTCCACTTCCAAAGGAATCCTGACTTATCAAGAGCAATCATTTCATTAGCCCCGTAGGCTGCCAGTTTTTCAATCCCATAGACCCCTTCGAGCTTATTTGTGAATTGTCCGTTTATAGTCCAATACCATAAGCTGCCGTCCTTTGACACTGCATAGGTGAGTTTGCTGGATTCATATATAAGCATTATTTCTTCCAGGTTTTCTATTCCCTCCGGTTTATGCAAATACCCTCGCAAGAACCAAGCCCTAGAATTATTGTCTATTACAAAA
Organism: Clostridia bacterium; assembly: GCA_035628995.1. Lineage (NCBI taxonomy): Bacteria > Bacillati > Bacillota > Clostridia > Clostridia bacterium. The sequence goes on from DASPIR010000023.1 coordinate 575,881, forward strand.
GCATTATATCTTGATGCCGCTATGCTTGTAATACCTTTTGCATGATTTACCTTTCTGGGTGGATGCTTCTGCGTCTCTGACGCCTTGTATCTGTAATCACCCCATAAAAATACAGTGCCATCGTTCTTAATTGCCATTGCATAGTTAATACCGGCAGAGACAGCTTGAATCTCAGTCAGCTCCTTGATCCTGGCTGGCTTTTTTATGCGGCTGCCGATCTTTTCCGGGTTTAATATTCCAAGCTCGTTATTGCCTGCTCCCCATACTGTGCCATCTTTTTTAACAGCAAGCAGATATCCGTTTCCCATAGAGATGGACCCAATATCTTCAAGTCCTTCAAGCCTTACCGGAGAAAAAACATATTTGTCCCTGGCTTCTCCCAGCATGCCGGAGCTGTTATCCCCCCAGCCCCACACTGTTCCATCGCTTTTTAGCACAACTGTGCTGTCCATGAAGGCTTCAACTTGGATTACTTCAATATTTGCAGTTCCAACCTTTGAAGTACCCTCTCCCCTCGTGAAGACAAGCGTACTGCTGCATATAATCAATAGAAAAAGCAAAATGGCTATAGCCTTTATTCTTGGAGTCCTTTCCACTAAAATCACTCCCCAATAGGTGATTTTGAAATTATCATATTTATATTTACTCAAGAATATTGATAGTGAGAACAGCCATGTTCATTTTTAGCATCATTTTACTCAAGTAAATCGCACGAAGAAGATTATATCGAATAGATGCGATTTATAACATCAATGAAAATGTTTCGTACTATTGAACTATTATTTAATGGAATTAGTGCGAAACATATAGTACTTATTTATTTTTTAATCACTTATACCTCAACTTATGAATATTATGGAGTTATAAGAACTTACTGGGGGTGTGGCAGTGGACAAGGTAGTAGAGCTAAAAAACGTGACTATGAGCTACCATACACTTGACGGTGAAACCCAGGCCATTAAAAACTTATCACTAGACGTAAGAAGGGGAGAGTTCGTGAGCATTGTAGGCCCAAGCGGCTGCGGCAAGTCAACCTTGCTTTCGCTTATTTCAGGGCTTCTAAAACCTTCCTCAGGTAAGATTTTTATAGATAATGAGCCTGTAACCGGAACATCAAGCAATGTCGGCTATATGCCGCAAAGAGACCACCTATTCGAGTGGCGTACAATACTAAAAAACACAACCTTGGGGCTTGAAATCCAAAATAAGCTGAATAAGGATACTTTGAAAAACGCAGAAAGGCTTCTTGAGGAATATGGGCTGGGTGAATTCAAGTATTACTATCCAAAGCAGCTTTCGGGAGGTATGCGTCAGAGGGCTGCCCTGATACGAACATTAGCGGCCAGTCCGGAAATACTACTTCTGGATGAACCATTTTCCGCTCTTGACTATCAGACGAGGCTAGCTATTTCAGAAGAAATATGGGTAATAATAAAAAAAGAAAAAAAGACGGCAATTCTCGTTACTCATGATATTGCAGAAGCGGTTTCAATGTCGGACAGGGTGATTGTACTTACCCAAAGGCCCGGTGAAGTAAAGTCCGAGCATGATATAGCTCTGACAACCTGTGAATGTAAGACTCCAATAACCTGCAGAGAAGCTCCTGAATTCAGGCTGTATTTTAATAAGATATGGAAGGAGCTGGATGTTCATGTCTGAAGGATATGCCTCATCGGCTTTCCAACACTCAAAAGAGCATGTGGAATTCATAAGAAAAGAGAAGGCAGCAAAAAGTGCTGTGTTTCTATCCAGAGTGGTTATATTGGTCGCTTTATTTGCATTGTGGGAAATTGCAGCCAGGCTGAAATGGATAGACCCCTTCATCATGAGCCAGCCTACCAGAGTTATAAAGACTATGGTTAATCTCTCAAAGGACGGCTCCTTGTTCCTTCATACAGGGGTTACAATATATGAAACTATTATTGGCTTTCTGTCAGGCACAATTCTGGGTACTCTGATAGCCATTGTCCTTTGGTGGTCAGACTTTACTGCAAAAGTCCTGGATCCTTATCTTGTAGTGCTTAATGCTCTGCCCAAGACAGCTTTAGGACCAATAATACTCGTTTGGGTTGGCGGAACCACAGGTTCAATAATAGTTATGGCTCTACTTCTGTCCATCGTTGTTACCATACTTAACGTTTATCAGGCGTTTAAGAGCTGTGACGAGGATAAAATCAAGCTGCTAAAAACCTTCGGTGCAACAAAGCTTCAAATACTTAGAAAGGTTGTACTTCCATCCAGCATTCCCGAGATGATATCCACTCTCAAAATAAATGTGGGGCTATCTCTGGTGGGCGTTATTGTGGGTGAGTTTCTCGTATCAAAGGCAGGCTTAGGCTATCTGATAATATATGGAGGTCAGGTCTTCAAGATGGACCTTGTAATGACCAGCATCATAATATTAGCTGTGGCCGCAGCGCTGATGTATTTATCGGTGACATGGGTGGAAAAAAAGTTTATGAAAATGCGATAAAAAAGCGGCATTCGCCGCTTTTTATCCTTTTATAACCCTCAATAACTCCTCTGTGTCATGCGCTACATAATCCGCCGAGGCATCATCCCCCTGGAAGCCTTGTGCTACACTCCATTTTACGAGTACTGCCTTGACTCCAGCCCCGTGGGCGCAGTGTATATCGAATACACTGTCTCCTACCATTATTGCATCACTCGGATGTGCATTCAGCAGCTCCAGGGCTTTTATAACCGGAGCAGGATTGGGCTTATGCAGCTCTGTATCCTCAAGTGCTATGAAAGCATCGAAATATTTCTTAATATCAAAAAGATCAAGTCCCATTAAGGCTGCCTTTCTCCTCTTGGAGGTTACCAGAGCTAAAGTGAAGCCCTGCTTTGAAAGCTCCTTCAGTAGTTCCTGAACCCCTTCAAATATTGTCACTGTATCGTCATGTCGCGATTCATTGTAATCAATATATGTCTGATACATCTCATCGCCCTTCTCTTCTGAGTATCTTTTCAACGTGACTATAAGAGGCTCTCCAAAGTACTTGAGTATATCCTGTTCGCTTACATCCAGCCCCAGACAGGTCTTATATGTATATTTGAATGAATCAATAATTAGCCTGTTGGTATTAATAAGTGTTCCGTCAAGATCGAATAGTACATATTTATATGCCATAAAATGCTCCTTTTTTATAAAAATTGTTCTTCTGAAATATTCTATCATATATTTACGTCTATATAAATCATGTATAAGGTTTTACATCCACTTAATAGTGAATTTTACCCTATAGTAATGTATAATATAGTAATACTGGTAATTGCGGAATATTAATTAGAAGTTGGTGATACAATGTTTGAAGTGCTTTCTTGGAGCTATAGATTCATATATATTTTCATTGCTGCAGGCTTTTCAGTTTCCTGCTACCTTGCATACTACAAGAACAAGCGTATATGCCAATACCTAGCTCCATTTTTGAATGTCATTCTTATTGCATTAAATTTTTCTTTGATTTCATATTATTATGAGCCGCTGGATTACAAAGCCTTATACATAGGCGGTGGTCTGGCAGTTTCCTATATAGTCTCCAGACTGCTGCTTGGAAAGCTTTTGAAGCCTGATAATCACTTGATAATCGACATGGTCTTCAACCTGCTTTCCATTGGCCTCAGCATTCTGTATCGGCTGAGCCCCGACTACGGCACTAAACAGGCATATTTTATACCTGTCGGGATAATTGCGTTCTTTGCAGTCATTATACTTATGAAAAGATTTGAAATACATTATAAGCATCATTTGCTGCTTGGCGGTTTAATCCTTGCGCTTCTCATGGTTACCCAAATATGGGGTACTGAGATTAACGGCTCAAAGAACTGGATAGAGCTCCCCTTCGCAAATGTACAGCCCTCAGAATTCATAAAGCTGATATTTGTTTTCTTCATGGCTTGTCTGCTGAATGAAGAATTAAATCTCAGGAGGTTTGTAATAATAGCTGCATCAATGCTCATAATTGTAGTATTTTTCGTCATGCAGCGGGATATGGGCTCTGCTTTTATATTCTTTACAGTATTTCTTATGATGCTTTTCACTAAAGATATAAAGGGTTACTATACTGCAGCTTCAGCTGGCGCGGCAATTGGCGGAGCCTTCATAAGCTATTTTGCTTTTTCCTACATCAAGTTCCGTGTTCTTGCCTGGGTTAACCCCTGGAAATATGTATCGGGCAAATCCTATCAGATAACGCAATCATTGTTTGCAGTTGCCACTGGTGGACTTATTGGTACAGGTATATTCCTTGGTGATCCTAAGTTCATACCCGCTGTTCATACAGATTTCATATTTTCTGCAATCTGTGAGGAAACCGGTGTGCTTGGCGGTATATTCTTACTGACCATTTACTCCCTGCTGAGTGTAATTGGCATGGATATTAGCTCAAAATGCAGCAGCCCCATATATTCCACGGCAGCATTGGGTCTTACTTCACTTAGTGTGATTCAGACACTTATAATTGTCTGTGGTGTTTTGAATATCATTCCCATAACTGGAGTAACCCTTCCCTTTATCAGCTACGGCGGCAGCTCACTGCTTTCACAGTTTCTGAACATTGGATTGCTGTATTATATTGGGTCGAGGAAACAGGAAGTAGGGGCGAACAGTGTTCGCCCAGTACGAGGTAATTCTTATGAATAACAGAGTTAAAATAATTAAATATATTTACTTATCATTATTTGCTTTGATATGCTTGTATCTGCTTTATTTCAATCTGTTTGAATCCAGAGTGATATCATCAAATTCATATAACAGAAGGCTCCGGGAATCAAGCGAAAACATAATCAGAGGCAGCATACAGGACAAGAATGGAGAAGTGCTTGTAAAGAGTACAAAGTACAAATCTGGAGTAAAACGCAAATATATATACCCAAGGTCCTTTTCGCATGTAATAGGATATTCCAGCAAGAACCTCGGCTCTTCCGGACTTGAGGCCCTATACAACAAGGAGCTTATGAGTTCCAGTGACACTATTGAAGCCTTGCGGAGTAAAATAAATGATTACTATATCAGCGGCAATAACATAAAACTAACGCTGGACCGTTCACTTCAGGTATATGCTTCCGAGCAATTGCGAGGCAAACGGGGAGCTATAGTGGTGCTGCGGCCTGATACGGGTGAAGTGCTCGCAATGGTCAGCAAATCAGATTTTGATCCTTCAAATATTCAAAACGACTGGGAAAGCCTTATAAAGGATAAAAAAAGCCCACTCTTGAATAGAGCTGCAGAAGGTTTATATGCTCCCGGTTCAATATTCAAGCTTGTAGTCACTTCCGCCATACTGAAAAACAATCTGCAGGATAGAGAAATAGAGTGCACCGGTGAAGTTAATATTGGCGGTTATATAATAAAAGATAATGACAATGAAGTCCACGGAAAAATAAAACTAAAAGATGCTCTGAAGCACTCCTGTAACTCCTACTTCATAAAGCAGGGACTCCAACTTGGATATAGCAATATGAACAATGAAGCAACAAGATTCAAGCTAAATAAGAGTATACCGACAGATATTAAAATCTCAGAAAGTGTTTTCCCAAACAAGAATGACAATAAGAATGTTGCACAGCAATCCATCGGGCAGGGTGAAGTTCTCATGACCCCGATGCATGCCTCATTGATGGCCGCTGCTATAGCAAACAAAGGTATTATGATGCAGCCTTATGTTGTGAGCAGCATAACAGATAGCGAAGGGAAAACATTAAAGTATTACAATCCTAAGCAGTTAGGCCAGGTAATGGACGAAAAAACTGCAGTGATAATAAAAGATCTTATGGTAGAGGTTGTGAAATCTGGAACCGGAACAAAGGCAAAAGTCAGCAAGGTCTTGGTAGCAGGTAAAACCGGCACCGCCGAGGTCAGTGGAGATCAGAGGTCCCATGCGTGGTTTGTAGGTTTTGCCCCTGCAGACCAACCAAGGGTTGCAATTGCAGTAATGATAGAAAATGGCGGTGGTGGCGGCAGTACAGCAGCACCAATAGCCTCAAAAGTACTAAAGAAAGCACTTAGTATAAAATAAAAGGCTTCAAAGATTGTACGGGCGAACAGTGTTCGCCCCTACTCCTCGAAACCTCATAATCCTTCTATATTCCCATAATTATTTCTGCAATTTTAAAGTAAGACAGCAATGAAAGCGCATCCACCATAGTAGATATCAATGGACTTGCCATTATTGCAGGATCAAGATTAATTGCCTTTGCAAACAGCGGAAGTATTCCTCCTATCACTTTGGCAAGCATAATTGTTATAATAAGCGTTACACTGACAACCACGGATACCAATAGAGAATTGCCTCCCAGGAAGTATACCCTTACGAAGTTAACAAGTGCCAGTGATGTCCCTACCATAAGGCTTATTCGAAGCTCTCTCCATATTACCTTAAACACGTCATTTATTTCCACTTCTCCAAGGGCAATACCTCTTATTACAAGTGTCGAAGATTGAGTTCCCGCATTACCGCCTGTGCCCATAAGCATAGGTATGAATACCGCAAGCCCAACCGCTTTCTCCAGACTGCCTTGAAAGCTTTCGATAATACTTCCTGTGATAGTTGCAGAAAGCATCAGGAAAAGCAGCCAGAAAATTCTTTGCTTTGCCAGTGAGAATATATCTGCTTTTAGGTATTCCTCTTCGCTAGGCGCCAAACCATGCATGATCTGAATATCCTCTGACGCCTCTTCCTCAATTACATCCACGATATCATCTATAGTTATAATTCCGACTAACCTGTCTTCTTGATCCACAACGGGTATGGACAAAAGGTCATACTTTTTAAATAAGTTTGCTACTTCTTCCTGGTCATCAATGGTCATTACTGATATAGGGTCTGTCTCCATAATATCTTCTACAGTCTTATTTACAGCAGATGTCACTAAATCCTTCAGGGAGACTATACCCTCCAGCTTCCTGTTGCCGTCCGTCACATAGCAAGTATATATTGTTTCTTTATCTATAGCTGTTCGCCTAATGTGAAGGAGTGCTTCATCTATTGAAAACTCCTTTTTAAGGTCCACCAGCTCTATTGTCATCAGACTACCTGCTGAATTGTCAGGGTAGTTCAAAAACTGGTTAATCAGCTTTCGCTCTGTTTCTGGAGAATACTGCAATATCTTCTTTACAACGCTTGAGGGCATTTCCTCAAGATAGTCGATTTTATCGTCAAAGTACAGCTCCTCCAAAATCTCCTTTAACTCATTCTCCTTTATCATAAGGGAGAAGTTTGTCTGCTGTTTTACAGAGAGATGTGAGAACACTTCAACTGCAGCGTCCTTGTGCAGCATTCTGAATACAAGAAGGCTGTTCTTAGTATCCAACTCTTCCAGGAGTTCTGCAATATCGGCTGGCTGGATATCCTCCAGCTCCTTTTTTATTGCAGAGTAATCCTTCACTTCAATATAACCCTTAATAAGGTTTTCCATAATCTTTCCTCCCAACTATGGGGAAAGCAGCTGTCTTCCTGTGAAATAAACAGACTTTCCCCAATATTTTATCCATATTCTACTGTAATAATTACTGGGCCCTGAGTCCATTTAAATCACCTCTATTTCAATAAATTTAATCTTGGAAAACAAAAAAACCTTTCACTTGAGTGAAAGGGAAATAAACAGTAACGTAATTACTATTTTCATCTTCACTCGCAGAGCTTTGGCACTATACAGCTTTGGACCACATACATCCAGCTACATTAAGTAGAACCTTACTTCGGTAATACCTGTTGACCCATTGGCATCTCTCGATGTTTCCGGGTAGCAGCGTGTATCCATATAGGAGCCTCACCTAACGAAGATTAACTTGTCGTCTATTATTATAGTCCAATATTTTTTTCTTTTCAATACTTATAATATGAAAAATGACAAAAATAGTTCGTATTATATTAAATTTTGTATATTAGAGGATTTATCGCTGTATATTTGTCCATATTTCGGTCTACTTCATATTTGCTCGTATTCTTAGCTTTTTATTGAACGCTTCATAAGAACACAGGTATCCTTTCATTCAATACTATCTCGTTCTCCTCCACCCTGCAATTATAAGCAAGCACTTCTACCCCATCGTCGTGAGCAGCCGTTAAAGCCTCTGCGAATTGTGGATCCATAGGTGTGTTGGGTGCAAACTGTTTTACATTCTCCATTTGAATAAGAAATACTATCACAGCTCTATAGCCTTCCCTGTGTGCATCAGCCAATTCCTTCAAATGCCGGGCGCCTCTTTCTGTTGGAGCATCCGGAAACATTGCATTACCATCAACCTCCAGTGTGACTCCTTTTACTTCTATATAACAGGAATCCTCCTTTCCGCTTTGCTCTGTCTTTTTCAAAAACAAATCAAATCTGCTGCTTTGGTAAAATACTTCTCTTTTAACATATCCATAATCCCCAATCTCTTTTGTGAAGCCCGCTTTTACAGCTTCCTCCACTATCCGGTTCGGAGCTTGAGAATCCATAGATATCAGCATGTCACCCTTATATACCATTATCAATTCGTATGGGGTCTTTCTTGTCTTGCTCTCCCTTATTTCCAGAAGAACTCTGGCTCCCATAACAAGCAGCTCTCTGCAGCGTCCTGTATTGGGTATATGTACCAGCTCTTCCCTTCCATCTATCTCTACTACTCCTTCAAATCGGTTCAATCGCTTTATAAAACTGCCTTTTATAATCTTATTGGTGATTTTCATTTTATTCTCCTTGTAAGTTTGCCATTATTATGGTTAAAATATCATTATACATATTTACTTTGTATGAATTATATCATACTTTATGTATGTATTGATATTGGTATGGTTGCGCGTTTCGTGTTTCGCGTTTCGCGGCTATGGCAAAGTCTTCGAAGCCATACTTTCACACTCGTAACTCGAAACTCGTAACCCGTAACTTTTTTAGGAGGTAAAAACATGGACAAATATAACATAATGGTACTTATGCAAAAAGATAAGGAAACAGGCTTCTTTACTCAAACTGTGGATTCTTACAAAATAGGAGTGGGTATTGAGCTCATAGAAAATGCCTATCTATCCGAAGAGGATGAGGAATATTTCATATACCTTACCTTAACTACTGCCGATATCGAAGAGTACCAGTACTATGGCATATATGACTTATACAACGAGGAAATTTTCGACAGCTTAGGTGTTGAATTATTGGACGGTTCCGGTGAGTATAACCCTAGATGGATTGTTAAAATGAAATACCTGGAAGAACGAAGTGAAATGGAAAGGCTTATTAACGAACTGGTTGATATACATAAAGCTGAACTTGAAAGAATACTTCCTTTAGTGGAAGCTGACAAGCAAAAGTATATGGAAGAAGTAGAAACGGAAGAGTAGCATTTAACTCTTCCGTTTCTTTATACACAATATTATATTGTTCCGATATTCTGCTTTGCTGCTTTTTTCTTCTGATACACAAACAATAAACCTAGAATAACTAAACCAATGACATCTGTCATTGCACCGGGATCTACAAGCATCAGACCGCCTATAAGGAATGCCACTCTTTCAAGCTTATTTGCATGTGTAATGAAGTAACCCTCCATTGCTGCACCAATACCAACCATTCCCAAGATAGAGGTTATTATTATCTGTACTACCTGAAGGGGTGTAGTATTTATAAGCAGCAGAGCTGGATTAAATACAAATACATATGGTATTATGAATGCCGCAATTGCTAGTTTGCTTGCTTGTATACCTGTTTTCAGCGGGTCGCTCTTTGCTATTGCAGAGCCTGCGAAGGCTGCAAGTGCTACTGGTGGTGTAATATCCGCTATAATTCCAAAGTAGAAAGTGAACATGTGTGCTGCGAGCACAGGTACCCCAAGCATTACTATGGCAGGGGCAGCTATTGTTGAAGTTATTATATAGTTAGCTGTTGTAGGTGCTCCCATACCAAGAATCAAGGATGAAATCATTGTAAATATTAGTGTAAGTATAAGGTTTCCACCAGAAAGGCCTATAAGTCCATTTCCGAGCTTCAAACCCAAACCAGTCAGAGTTATAGTACCTACTATAATTCCCGCACATGCACAAGCTACTGAAACTCCAAGGGCATTCCTTGCTCCGGTTTCGAGCGCTTCAAGGAAGTCCTTGAATGAAAGTCTTGTGTCTTTTCTTATAAAGCTGGCTAATATAGCAAGACCCAAGCCGTACAAAGCTGCCTTGATTGGAGTTGATCCTTCAACAAGGAAGTATATTATACCTATAAGTGGAAGGAATAGATATCCCCTCTCCTTCATTACCTTAGAGAGCTTTGGCAGTTCATCCTTGCTAAGGCCCTTCATTCCTAGCTTCTTTGCCTCAAAATGCACCATAATCCATATACCTGTAAAATAAAGCAGCGCCGGAATTGCTGCAGCTTTAGCGATATCCATGTATGGCATACCAATAAATTCTGCCATCAAGAATGCCGCAGCACCCATTACAGGAGGCATTATCTGTCCTCCAGTAGAAGCAGCAGCCTCAACTGCAGCTGCAAACTCAGGCTTGTATCCCAGGCTCTTCATAAGCGGTATTGTGAAACTTCCAGAGCCTACAGTATTAGCAACTGAGCTTCCCGATATAGTGCCTTCAAGAGCACTTGTCAGGACAGCAACCTTGGCAGGCCCCCCTGCTGCATGGCCTGCAACAGAGTTTGCCAGATCTATGAAGAATCTTCCTATCCCCGTCTTCTCCAGAAAAGCTCCAAACAATATGAAAAGGAAAATGAAGGTTGCTGCTACGCCTAAGGGTACACCAAGTACCCCCTCTGTTGTATAATACATATGGCTTATAATTCGCTCAATGGAATAACCCCTATGGTTTAGGAATCCCGGCATATAAGGGCCAACCTTTGCATATAAAAGAAAAACTGAAGCTATTATTGCAATTGGAAGTCCAACAACTCTTCTAGCACCTTCAAGTACTAAGAGTATTGCGATTCCTCCTATGAAAAGATCGAGGGTTACATAATCCCCAGCCCTGTAAATCAATGATTCATAATTAAGAGTTATATACAAGGCACATGCTCCACCTAGCACTGCAAGAGCAATGTCAATCCAATGGAAGCTGTCCCTCCTCATTTTGCTGCTTGAAGGATAAAGAAGATATACCAGTACAAATACAAATGTTAAATGTATTGATCTCTGCAGCTGCGCAGGCAGAATTCCCATTAAGCCCGTATAAATTTGGAATAAAGAAAAAAGTATTGCAATTGAAGAGACTAATCTCATCTGAAAGCCGCTAAGTCTTCTGAACGCTGACTCTTTATCATATTTTGCCATTATTTCATTAATATCTATTTCTTGAACTTGTTCTTTTAGAATTTTATCTTCATTCATAAACGCACCTCCTCTGATTAAATCTCAGTGTTTTAATATCCACCTCGATTGGATCTTATTTTTTGCTCCAATAAGACCTTATTAGTGTAATAAGTGATACTTTTTTAACTTCAAATGTTACCGGTGTTTGAGGTTTCACAAATTGCGAAAAAAATATCTCGCTATCATTGGTATTCAAGCTATGATTGGCATTGATTCCAGCAAATATTGTGAATTTCGGGAACACTTTATTAATATTGTCTATTTGTACCATGCCATTTATAATGCTTGGCTTACTACTCCCGTACTCCCCTGCTTCTGGCATTCCCGCCCCATAAGAATAGAAGGTCGCTTTTTGCAATACAAGCTTACCCTCTGATATTCTATAATATTCATTAACGGGTGTCCTGTTTACAGAGTGGGTGAAGCTGGTATGAAACTCTCTATACTTTTCCACCCTATCCTGAAAAACTAAAGAACCGGATTTTTCATTTGTTATTGTAAACCGTTCAAATAGCGGCATGCTACCCGCTGCTGCCAATACAATAATCAAAAATAAGCTAATAATCCTATTTCTCATTTAAAGAAGCCGGACCGGAAATATCCAGCCCGGCTATCCTCCTTATGGTTTCAAGTCAGTTATTTTATAGCGCCCTTTTCTTTGTAATATTTCTCTGCTCCTGGATGGAAAGGAACTGATATACCTGTTACTGCTGATTCAAGGCTTAATGCCTTTCCTTTTGCATGTGCCGATGCTAATTCTGCTTGATTATCAAATAAAGCCTTTGTAAGCTCATATACAACTTTTTCTGATACTTCTGAGCCAACTACTAATGTAGCATTAACCGCAACAGTCTTTACATCCGCATCCTGCCCTTTATATGTTCCAGCAGGTATTACGTATTCTGTATAGAAAGGATATTTTTCAATAAGCTTCTTTATTGTATCGTCTGAAATCGATACGAATTTAAGTTCGCTTGTTGCCGTGATATCTTGTATAGCAGCATTAGGTATTCCAGATGTGAACAGGAAGCCGTCAATATGCTTGTCTTTGTATGAATCTGAAGACTCTGCAAAGGAAAGATAATTTGCTGTAAAATCGTTGTATGTCATACCTAAAGTTTCAAATATCTGTCTTGCATTTGCTTCAACACCGCTGCCCGGGGCACCAACTGAGAATTTTTTCGACTTGATATCAGTAAGTGCGTTTATTCCGCTGTCTACAGATGCAACTATCTGTATTACTTCTGGATAGAGAGTAGCAATAGCCCTTACATTTTCGACCTTGCCATCCTTGAAATTTTCCAAGCCCTTATAAGCATAATCTGTAGTGTCATTCTGAACTATAGCAAGTTCTGCTTCCTTCTTGCCTATAAGCTTAAGGTTCTCAACAGAAGCGCCTGTTGCCTGTGCTGTCACATTCATATTGGCTACCTTTGTATTGAATATCTGCGCTATAGCGCCGCCAAATGGATAATAAGTGCCGGATGTACCTCCAGTTGCCAATATAAGATTAGTCTTTTGCGGAGCACAGCCTGTCAAAGCTACTGAACATATGAATACTACAACTAGTGCCAGTACTATGTATTTTTTCATGGAATCCCCTCCTACTATTTATTATATTAATTTTATAATCATACTAACAAATAATAACAGGAAAATACACAAATATACAAAAATAGAATTGAAAATTTAGATAATTGATGCCGCGCAATATCAATCATGCATTCTGTTCCAGCATTACCAACAGTCTTTTTAGAAATGATTTAATATTTATTTTGCCGCTATACTTTGCCTTTCCTCTTATGTAGTCCATTTCAGCCTTCACATCCGCATAATCAAACAATGATGAGCTGTATAGAATGAACTTGTCATTACTGAAATCTTCTATCCCCATGGCTGCAATATTCTTCATAGCTTTGCCAACTGTTCTCCTCATTCTCATCTCAATTGCTTTGAAGTCACTTGCAGAACCTCTGCCTTCGGTCGAATATTTACTCTGCAGCAGCTTCAAAAGCTCGCTGAGCTGTGTCTCTTCCAGTGCTTCCTCCAGCTCAGCATCTTCAGATAATATGGTGCAGATTTTCATTATGTCTCTGCTCCCCAGGTCGCCCAATATGCCAAGGTCTGCCATTATCTGATTCAACGCCCTTTTTGCAGTATCCGCCTTTTTATCACAGTTCTCGCCACTGCTTATTCCCAGATTCATAACTGTAGACTCAATAGCTTTAAAGGTCTTTTTCAATGCAACGTATTCCTTGACTTTTTTTATTACATTCACTACCTCAATAACATTTATAGGCTTGCTGATAAAAAACTCAATTCCATACTCATAGGCCTTTGCTATCATGTCCTTGTCACTGACCTGTGAGATCATAATAAAAATGCTTCTTGCATTCAAGGATTTGACCTTTTTTATTATAGATATGCCATCCTGAAGTGGCAGCAATAGGTCTATCATCACAATATCCGGTTTGTGCCTGAGAATAATCTCCTCACCCAAAAGTCCATTATCAGCTTCAGCGCACACAACTCCAAGGTTGTACTGCTCTATTATGCTTGTAAGTACACGCCTGACCGTTATATCATCATCAATAACTATAAAGCTAGACATCCCTATCTTCCTCCTCACAAATTACTGAATCTGCCGGATACTCCAATCTGAAATCAGTAATACCACTCGTGCCATTATTTAAACTGACTTTTCCCCTTAAATGCTCTGAAAGCATCTTAATGTGTGTCAGCCCAAGGCCTGTTGAAACTTGTCCTGTCTCTGGGTTGAACTTTGTGGTATATCCCGGCTCAAAAATCAATTCCCGTTCCGTGTTCTTTATGCCCTTCCCATTGTCCTCAATACAGAAAACTGCCATATTATCACGCAGATAGCATCTGACCTTCACATAAGAATCGCTCCTAAAGCATGCTTCAATTGAGTTTTGAATCATATTATTAAGTATGGACATTATAATGAAATACTCACTTGTTCTAAAATCCTTTTCAAGGTCTAAAACAAGCTTTACATCCTTGTTTATCACTTCCAAGTATCTATTAAATATATCGCCTATAGTCTCAAATATTTCACTCATTCTCATTGTTTTGGAAACGTCACTTGCGGGCATGAGCTTTTCCATGCTTATCACAATTCTATTGTAATCCTTTTTTATTTCATGTATATCAATAGATAAATTCAGACAGTCTACTGTTATCTTGTTCAGTTCACCCTCGCCCATGGGGCTGTTTTCCTTAATTGTATTATAGATAGAATAGCTCTTGGCCATTGCACCCTCAATATCCTGCATTGACTTTTTAAGAAAGAAAATTTCAGATTTTAACTTTGCGGTTAGCAGCAATAGTTCCTTATACCTCCTCTGGTGTTCCTCCTTAGTTATAAACAAACTATAATATTTAATTATCCAGAACAGTGCCAATACAAGGCAGCTCCTGATTACTGCAGCCAACATGATCATGGAAAAAATAACATCAAAGGACTTAGTATTGAACTGATTTCTAATTATCAGCTCAAATAAATTCGAGACTATATCTGCAGTTGTTAACGCAACAATGAAATATATGGGCTTTTCGAACAGCTTCCTAAAACCTGCTCCCTCAATTATAATGCCATAGGAAATATAATACATAAGAGCAGGTATATGCTTATAAGCTGCTGCCTCAAAGCTCACTGCATTAGCAAACACATCTATGCCGACCCTTACAACTAAAACCGAAATTCCAGTTGCTATTGATGTGGCAACAATTGGCAGCGAGTGGAAATACAATAGCAGAAAAGTGAAAATTACAACCCCTACAGTGATTCTGAAATCTGTACCAAAAGGGTAGAAATTTACCTGTCCCATAAAAGCGGTAAATAAGCCGACCATCAACATTTCATTATATCTAATCTTCAAAGAAACAACCTCATTATCCTTTTTTTGTTGCATTTAGATAATTTTAGCTCCAAAATGCATGATTTTATAGTAATTATATCATAATATGGTATAGAGAATAAAATACGAATATTATTGTATGAAGTTGTAAATTCTGCCCAAATTGGATTTTTGTCTTTCTTTTTTGGACAAATTGTTATATAATTGTTACAGATGTGTTACATCTATATTATTTAGCACGAATATAGGAGGTAGATACGTTGAAAAGTAAAATTAGAAGCTTCTCACTAACATTAATATTAGTATCTTCCATATTATTCATGCTGACAACTGCAGTATATGCCGATATCGGCGACACTACTCTCAAGAAAGGCATGAAGCACCCTGACGTTGCGGCACTTCAGGAAAAGCTGAATATTCTAGGCTATTTCGATGAAGAAGAGTTTATAGATTCCTTTGGGGACAAAACAGAAGCGGCTCTTAAAGCCTTCCAGAAGGATGTCGGACTTAATCCGGATGCTATTGCAGGCAAAGAAACCTTTAGACTTCTCACTGTAAGAATCAAGCAGACCGAAATTATCCCTGAGAACTTTGAACCTATCAAAGAGGGAGACAGTGGGGATAAGGTAGTTGAATTAAAGAAAAAATTGAAGAATCTTGATATATATAAAGCTGAAATCAACTCCACTTATGACAAGGCTGCAGTAGCTGCCGTATTAGATTTTCAAAAGGCGAATGCACTTCCTCAGACTGGCATTGTAGATAGTGCCACACTTATTAAGCTTAATACTGTTGCTGATAAAAAGATAGCTGATAGAGCAAGCGCAAGCCGCAGACTGGTAAATGCTAAAGCAGTTGCTTATGCCAAGAATTATCTGGGCGTCCCTTACAAATGGGGTGCATCTTCTGGAAAAGCTTTTGATTGCTCCGGTTATGTAGTATATATAATGAAAAGATTCAATGTTAATCTGGAGCGAACTGCATCAAGCCAGTTTAATAGTGGAACGAAGGTTGACAGAGACGACCTTCAAGCAGGGGATTTAGTATTCTTTACTACCTACAAAAAAGGCCCCAGCCATGTGGGAATGTACATAGGTGACAATAAGTTCATACATGCAAGCTCCGGAGTTGACCGTGTAACTATTAACGATTTGAATATGAGTTACTATAAGAAAAGATACTTGGGAGCCAGAAGATATAATTTAACAGACAGTAAATAAGGATAGCAAATGCTATCCTTTTATTATGCCCATATTTTCAATAACAGCAGCCATATTACCGCTGCCCAGATCATTATAATTACTATTCCCGAAATCCAATTGTCAGGCCTCTTCCCCTCGTATTTTTCCTCAGCCTCCTTTCTGCACTCCTCTAGAACTTCACCAGGAATGAGCTTTACCATAAGTCCTATGCCCAAAGGCAGCAATACTAAATCATCAATATATCCCAATACAGGTATAAAATCCGGTATAAAATCAATAGGGCTAAGCGCATAGCCGATAATTACAGCCGCAAGGAGCTTTACATGCCATGGCGTTTCAGGTCTTCTGCAAGCGATATATATAGCCATTATATCCCTTTCTAACACTTTAGCCTTTGCTTTAAGTTCATCTATATACTTCAACTTTTAATCTCCCTCCAAAAAGTATTCATATCACTAATATGCAACTACTATTATAGTACAAAGAGCTAATATAAATAAGTAACAATTATTAGCTTTGAATATGGAGTTACCGAGTTTCCTGCAGAGACCGTAGAATATGAAGAGCTTGTGAGACTTGCTGACGCACGAATGTATAAAGAAAAGAAAAAGAACAAAAAACCTATCCAGTGATGGATAGGTTTTTATTTTTAAATATTTACTTCATCAGAAGCTCAATTTGAGTGTCACAACTTGGGCATACCCCAATAAAACTGTCATTCACATTGAAAAGTTCAAAAGCTTCGTTGCATTTGCTGCATTTTACCACACACTTTTTCATATACAGAAGAGTCCCAATGTACTTAACTTTGCTTCCTTTATACTTGTCAACAACCCTATCATATGCCTTACTTTCATTCTTGTCATACATAAGTTCGTTGCGAAGTGTTACAAACTTGATATTTTCTCCCTGAAGTGATTTCCTTTTTGACTCCATTTCCTTTATCTCTTCAGCTATCTCAAAAATCCTGTCCTGATTATAATTTATTTTCTGGCTAAGCTCGGTCAATATGTCAATGTTCTTGTGGTAATTAAAATACAAGCGGTACGCTTCCATATAATTTTCCTGATAGTTGAAATCATTGTGACAGAATCTGCACTGTTCAGCCTCAGGTATATCGAATTTCTCAACATAGGTGTTGCCTAAGCTGTCGCAGTATGGGCATACAATAATATATATTCTGTCAACAAAGTTTTCCTTCTCTAATTCGGAAAATAACCTGTCATGCTCTTCATTTGTAAGGTCCAACTGCTCTATGGATTTATCATACAGTACATCGTTCTCTTCATAAGTGACTAAGAGCTCCATGAACTTGTCGGCTTTAGCCTGTGGAAGCACCTTTTGCTGTTTGAGATACTCTATAAGATTCATTTTTCTTCCCCCCCTAGCTTTTATGCATTAAAGCATACATTAATTTGTCCATTCGATGAAGCGCAGCTTCATTGCTGACAGGCAATACCTTGCCTGGAAGGGACATATGGTTCAGAGATTTGCGGATTATGCAAACCCAGAGTGTATTTACTAATTCTGTATTCTATAAATAATTAAAATATCCTTTAAGTAAAGCCTATGTTAATAAAAAAATTTAATGCATGCATGAAAAAAAGGAGATATCCGGAATACAGCTATCTCCTCCTTGCCTTTATAATATTTTTCTAACATCATACAAGGAACTAAGCACAAGCCAGTTCTGTGGGAAGTAACGGCCAATGGTCCAGTAGCTTGCCCCGCCTAAATTGTACTGATTCAGCAGTCTCATTTTTGCTTCTATGCTGCGTGCATCGTCAAACCATACAACATGTTGCTTGCCATTATTATCAAAATAGTTGAAGAATGGTGCTTGGGATCTCATATCGTACTGAATTATTGCCCCTTCCCTCCTTGCCAGTTCCACAGCTGCAACATTTGAAATAGTTGCTGCCCTGCTCCCTGGCACATAAGGTATTACCCAATCGTAGCCGTAATTCGGTATGCCCATAAAAATCTTCTGCCTCGGAATAGCTGTCACCGCATAGTTAAGGACTTTTCTCACTTCTGTAATTGGTGCTACCGCCAAAGGCGGTCCAAAGGTATAACCCCATTCATACGTCATAAGAATCACATGGTCTGTAAGCGCCCCATGCACGGGATAATCATGAGCTTCATAAAGCAATCCCTTCTGCTCTGCTGAGGTTTTGGGTGCTACTGCCGTAGTAAGTGAATACCCAAGAGGATCCAAACGACTCTTGAGTTTTCTTAGGAAATTGTTATAGTCTTCTCTGTTTTCAGGATAAATATATTCAAAGTCCACATCCAAACCCGAATAATTTTTTGTTCTCATATTGTTTATTACATTAGTAATTAATGTATTCTGAACCTGTTCATTAGTCAGTATTGTCCTTGCCAGGTCGCTGTCAAACCCGCCGCCCGCCCGAAGATTTGTAATAACCATTAGCGGGGCAACCCTTGCTGCTCTTGCTGCCGTAATAATAGGCACATCATTAAGTGTCCCTATGCTCCCGTCGGGCCTGACCTCATAACTGAAAATACTTACATAAGTAAGGTAGGGCAGTGTTTTTCTCAATACATCCATATTAATGTTCGGGAATGTATATCCATTCACTTCAATAGTACCCAGCTTCTCTATGCCGGATGGTATTGTCAGTACCATTCCAATACTGATTGCCGCTGGATTGGTGATTCTATTCGCCGCCTGTATAGCAGCCACTGTCGTCCCATACTGTCTCGCTATTGAATACAGCGACTCTCCTGCCTTGACAGTATGTTGCCTTGTCCCCACCATGACAACAATGGTTTGGCCTATTACCAGGCTTTTGGTGATGTCTATCTCATTGTCCGAAGCAATTTTCGCCACTGGTACCCCATATCGCCTTGAAATTGAGTATAAGCTGTCTCCCGCTTTCACAACATGAATAACCAAATGCCATACACCTCTCAACCATATAATATAAAACACATATTCGAACATAGTATTCGTTATAGTATATGTTCCATTATATGGAATTGTTACTGTGAGGCATATTATTTTTCGTTCACTTTTAAAGTCTTAAAAAGCAGCGGAGCTGCTATAGTAATCCAGAGCAGCAGTATAAGGTATCTAAAAAAATCAGAAATTAGAATCTCAGGCAAAGCACTCTTCAAAGCCAGTCTTAAAGCATAGGCTACAGCTAAACCAAAAGATACCTTGAATATCTGCTGAAGAAAGCTCGCTTTCTCCTCGAATTTAATAAAGCGCGGTTCTATTAGATAGCCTATGAGCAGTCCGGTTAGAGCTCCGACTACTTTGTAATAATTGGCATCTTTAAATTCAAGCAATCCTATTAGTGCTAATGCAACTGCGATTATTAGTATGCTTTTATTCTTTTGCTTCCTTGATATCTCATAGACAGAGCTCCAGACAATTACCCAAACCACACCAATTATCATGCCCCCTGCCACATCCAAAGGAGTATGTACTCCAAGATAGAGTCTTGATATACCTACAAGTACTATTATCAATATCCCTATCATGTACAGCCAAGCACGCCTGAACTGCAGCATGAAAAAAAACCAGAGTGTTGTAGTATTCTGTGTGTGTCCGCTTGGGAAAGAATACCCTTCCGCCGTTTGAACTCTAAGTGACCTGATACCAGGTTCTCCTATAGGCCTTGGAATCTTCAAAAGATCCTTAACCCCACAATTGACAGTAGCACTTGTCAGTGTTAGAAAACCAAGCTTATAGCCCAGCTCTTTATCTATGCACCAATAGATTACTGCTGTGATAAACATAAAGAAAATGTCTTCCCCCATCATAGTAATCAATTGAAAAACAATGTCCAAGAAAGGATTTGAAAAAGACTGAATCAGCTTAATTAGCTCCATATCCCACTCCCCCGCCCTAAATAAAATCAAAATAATTGTTTCTAATGTATATGAAGATTCTACAATACTTCTCCTGCCACATCAACCGGTACCTTATATTTGGTACTTATTTTCATTTAATTACACTAGCAATAAAGAAATCCGGCTTATACCGGATTTTACATAGCTTTGTTTATTTGATTAACTACCCTCCTGTTGCACCTCTCCCGTACAAAAAACGCAGAGCTTCCTGCGAACCTTGCAACAGCTACCACATAAAGTGATATGTATATATTTGAATGCCTAAGCATAAAATCTCCAAACAGCGGTGCTACTGAAAGGGTTACGCTGGTCATAGTTGCATGAACCGCTACATACATGAGCCTGTTCTTATCCGGGGCTGCTTCAAGCAGCGAACTTAAAATAGTAGTTGTAGTACCCGATGTAAAAAAGCCCATTATTATACCTGCTACCGTCAGCACATACAGATTGGGTGACCACGCATACATTATCGGAGTTGCAGCCATTCCTGTAGTAGCCAGGGCGATTGCATAACAGTTGCCCTTCTTTGTGATAAGCCTTTCCCAGTATCCATAGCTCATGAACATTGCAATACCCGAGGATACATTTGATATAGTTATCCACGCCTCTGAAGCCCCCAGATACTTAATCTGATAAATACTGAAAAGCGGCCATCCCATCTGCCAGCCAAAATGAAACAGCATAGAACAGGATAGGAATAACACAAATCCTTTATTCTTGAAAATCTCTTGCAGTGAGCTCTTAACATCAATCTTTTCTGTTTCTACCGTATTGTTTTCCTTGATTTTCATCAGAGCTGCTATTTCATAAATTCCTAACAGGAAGGCAGCCACAAAGAATACCTGGTATATTACAATCGCTTTGGAATCAGTACTTCCCAGTCGTTCTATTACTTGTCCCAGAATCAGTAATGAAATGAAGCTCACAAGAGCAGAATATTTATTCTTTGATGCTATTGCAAAAGCTCTGTCCTTCTCCTTAAAAGCTTCTGCGGCAAAATTCTGCAATGCTGTAGTAGAAACAGACTCAGGAAAATTCATAAAACCTGCTAGCAGTACAAATGCCAAAGGCTTATATTGATCAGGAATAAAGGGTACAAACGCAAAGCTTAAAATAAAAAGTCTGCTCAAGAAAAAGAATATACCGGTGACCTTCTTCTTGCTAACAGCTCTGCTCATGAATACTATGCCAGGTATGATAGCAAATACCGCAACCATTCCCGGAAGAGCATTAAATAACGATACATGAAACTCTGATCCATTTAATCTGAATATGAATTTTTGTGCAAAGGGTTTATACATATTAGTTACTATAGTGAACAATACCCCATTTAATACATAATATTTAATATTGTTCGCCAACAGTTTATCTCCTGCAACCCTGCCTTTGATGCTCTGATGACGTTCCTTCAAACTACTTACCCCCTAACTGCAAAAAAATCTGCGTATCCGCTACAACTTGCTGCTCATCATTTCCAGATATGCAGTAAGCTTTATCTTATCATCTGCCTTCATTTCTTTGGTAACCTCTTCGAGATATGTACAACGCCTTGCTATGACTTCGCCGATAAGTTTAAATCCCTTATCCTCCACTTTAATCTTAATCGACCGTCTATCCTTGTTATCCCTTATCCTGGTTACCAGACAATTCTTCTCCATCCTGTCCACTAGATATGTAATAGTACTTGGAGCCAGGAAAAGCTTGCTGCTAAGGTCTCCAATTGTAAGTTCGCCTTCATCCTCAAGGACCTGAAGCGCATCAAACTGCGGCGGAGTTATATTAAAGTCCTGAAGTATTTCCCTGCCTTTTTTCTTTATGTTGAAACATATAGTGCGGAGTAGAATTTCCATTTTCTCAATATTTATTTCACTTGTTCGGTCCATTACTATTTCGCCCCTCACATCTTTCTACTCTCTTATATTTCGTGCCTCTAAGTATTATATGACTTTTTGTGGCAATAGGCAATAGGTACGAGGTGCGAGGTGCGAGGTGCGGGGAGTATGTTTTTGGGCTCGAGGCACGTGGCTCGTGGTTAAGCATGCCTTTGAAGAAAAGTCATTTGTATAATAGAAGCTCCAGTATCTCTACCGAAGCTTCTATTACATTAATATCGTGCTTATATAAGTCCTTCGAAGCCCTTCTATAATCCTCGAACCTCGAACCACGTACCCCGCACCTATATCATATTCTTATCTACATATACAGTTAGTTTCCCAAGACAGTTGACATAGTTGCCGAACTCGTTGTCATACCACCCAAATATCTTTGCGTGTGTGACAGGCAAATTGATGTCCTGTGTAGTATCTATGCCATACTCCCTTAAGGTCTCTGCATAAAGCGGCAAAAATCCCGTTCTTGTATGTGTTTCATGCCCCTCGATAATAGCTGCTGCCTGGCATCCTATCAAATCAGAGGATACATTCTGCTCTTCGCTGAATATAAGAAGGTCTTTCTGGGCGCCTGCTGCTGCCTTCCTATAAATACTATTAATAAACTCTCTGTTTATCTTCGGATCTCCGGTTTCGTTCAAGTCGGTCTGAAAGGTTATGTTTAACGAAATAAGTGATACCGTACTTGTAGGCACCCTTACCGAGTCAGCCATAAACCCTACCTTCTTGATTTCGGGGAGTATCTCTTCCAAAGCAATGGCAGCGCCTGTTGTTGTAGGAATAATATTGTTGAATACTGACCTGTTTCGCCTAAGATCCTTGGTGCCTGCTTCAGGAGCCGCATCCAGTATGTTTTGATTGTTTGTAGCAGAATGCACTGTAGACATTGATGCAGTTATTATCTTCGAAGTCTCTTCTGTCTCCAAAAGGGGCTTGATCATATGCGCCAACCCTGTTGTAGTACAGCTTGCCGCTGACAAAATGTGATGCTTTGCCGGGTCATAGCTCGCATGGTTTACACCGTATACAAACAATGCACTGTCATCAGGCATCTTTTGTGAGGAATCCTTTATCTTAAAAGGAGCACTTGCAATTACTTTCTCAGCCCCTGCCTCCAAATGGCCTCTGATGCTTCCCCTTGGGTTATCAGCAGGCTGTGCCGGGTCTAAAAATACGCCGGTGCAATCTACAACCAATCTTACTCCTTCTTTTGCCCAATCTATATTCCTTGGATTTCGTTCCTTTTTTAGTATCTTAACAGTAATACCATTCATTTCAAGAATACATTCAGCTTCATCCAATACCTTAACATCACAGGAGTTACCTGTGTATCCATACAGAAACCGATCAAGAGAACCGTAGGTGGAATCTGTAGTAAGATAACGAATAATGTCTTCAACCTTCCGGCCTACTTCACGTCCGGCATTTATTACTATTCCGTCAAAATGCCTTAAATTAAGATGATTCCATAGTGTAAGCTTACCTATTCTGCCTACTCCGTTTATACCAAGCAATCTTTTGCTTTTTAAAGGTACATTCATATAACCACTCCTTACTAGGTGAATTTGAAATTAAAACATCCATTTTTCAAAATACCGTTAATCAATTATCACATTAATTCTATCATATAGCACATTGCTTTTCAAAACCCAATTTATGCATATCATTCCCTTATTACCGCTTATTGTGCTATATCATTGAATTAATACTGTATGGTATAAATATCAATTGGGATAAAGCATTAACTTTGTATATCAGCGAACACTTATAAGTCTTTGGGTAACAGAATAGAGCTTGATACGTAGGAAAATCCGTAAGGTTTACGTGATGTAAACCTAGCACATACCATGATGTGGGCTACGCCCACTACTAGATGTAACCTTTTGCTTATGCAAAAGCTTTGGACGTTGGGTTTATGTGCGTTAGGATTTTACAAGTATCGAGCTCTAATTCTGTCCAAAGCTTATACTGTGTGAGTCGATATACAAAGTTAATGCAGTTATTTTGCATAGATATTATTCATATTGAATTTCGTATGCACCTGCATATACATTTCCAAGATTGCCGTCCACGGATATCTTATCACCAGAGCTGAAGCTTACTCCATTAATAGTACACCTTTTTTCTGCTTCATTGACCAGCAATCCCTTGCAGTTCACTACACATACTTTTCCCAGGCTTGCCGCAGTAACTGCAGCATGGGAGGTAGCTCCCCCCTTGCCGGTAACAAGCCCATCACAGTTGAATATCATCGGTATATCGTCAGGAACTGTGTCCGGCCTTACCAATATACGTTTTTCATCAGGATTCTTCCTAATGGACTCCATCAAATCATCCATGTCAAAGGACAGAACCCCGGTCATCGCACCCCCGCCAATTCCAATTCCACGTCCCACCAGCTTCATTTCATCCGGGGCCGGTACAAATGTGGCAATGGTCTTTTGCTTTTTGAGCTTCTGGTTCCTTGTCTGAAGGATGTATAAATCATCAGGATTGTCGGACTCGAATGTGAATTCAATCTCCTGGTGCACAAAACCATATCTTTCAATGAGCCGTGTGGACAAATCCAGCAAAGCCTTGTAAATGTTGGGGAAAGCTGACTGGAGTGATAAGCTGCAGTCGCTGTAAAACTCCCTGCGCTGGCTTTCAGAGATAGGCAGAGTATGCACAAGCCCCGACACTATATCCTCGCCCTGACTGCACAGTGTAAAATCACCGTATAGGTTTATGCCCGACTTATCGTTCAATGGGTTATGGGTAAATAATACTCCAGTTCCAGAGCCGGAAGATAAATTCCCCAGAGCCATTTTTTGAACTATGACCGCTGTGCCCCATTCATCTGCAATCTGCAGATGCTCTCTATAATATATCGCCCTTCGGGAGGACCATGACTCAATTACGTTGTGTATAGCCTGCTTTAGCTGCTTAAATGGATCTTTTTCAATTATGACTCCATAATCCCCCAGCACCTTCTTGTAAGAATAAGCTATATTCCTCATCTGCTCAGGAGTGAACTGTATTTTCTGCTCCACTCCGTACCTTTCCTTATGCTGAAGTATCACACTGTCAAATATATCTCTATCGATTCCATAAGCCATGCCCCAGCTCTGAATAAAACGCCTGTAGCAATCCCAGGCAGTCCATGCGTGATCAGTCTTCTGGCTGAAAATCTCAGCTATTTCATCATTCATTCCCACATTCAGGAAGGTCCGCATAGCACCGGGCATCGAGATGGCTGTACCTGATCGGACCGAAAACAGCAGCGGATTCTTGGGATTTCCGAACTGCTGCCTGGTAACCTTCTCCACCTCCCAAATATGATTGAGTATAAACTGGTCCATCTCCTGCTCCATAAACGGATGCTCCAAAACAGTGTTCTTATGCCTGAATACTTCCGTTGTGAGTACAAAGCCCGGAGGTATAGGGAAATCATATGAAATCATCTTCTTTAAAAAGTATGCCTTTGCTCCAAGAAACACGGGATTATCCATCTCAACCGTTTCCTTGTAAAGAGGGCTAATAGTCAAATCAGGGTCATATGTCATCATATTATTTATAATATCTCCGGAGTAGCTGTCTATCATATTTCTTAAGGTGCTGATTATGTTGGTTATGAAATTATCCAGGTCCTGTACTAAGAAAGCAGAAAACAGGACTTCTCTTAAGAATTTCTCAGATTCCATGTGATAAAGCTGCTTATTCTCCGGCTCTGATAATGACCCTTTAAAAGTGAGCACCTGAGGTATAACCTCTTTTAGCGGCCGTTCATAAACATCCAGAAAGTATTCGCTTATTATCTGCTTGATATTTTGCGCCATAAACTGGAATATATTTATATATTGATCCAGTGAGAAGCTTGGGGAAGTAAGGCTGTACTTGAACATTTCGAAGTTGGAATTAAACCCCTGATTGTATATGCCATCCAGTTCAAGTCCTTCCTTGAAAAGCTCCAATACGTCGTAAACATGTCTGAAGGTCTTCGCCGTTATATACTCCAAGTTAACAGACTGCAGCAGTTCTACCATCATTTTTGATGCAGCCTTTTCAAGTCTGAACATCAACCCCAGCGCTTCAAACTTTGGTTCAATATACTGCCCATACATCGAAGGTATTCCTATCGCTATATGACGTTTATAATATATGTTCTCCAAGGCTTCGCTTGTATCAGGGTCTACGATTATCTTTTTCAGATGCTGCATCAGCTTATAGACATGACCAAGGGCTGCACCTATTTCATTTCTCTCCAGATTCTCCTGCAGCCCTTCTATATCCTTGTTGCTGAAAAATCTATAGCTCTTTAGCATTGATATTATATCTTCTGATTCCAATGTATATTTTTCCAGCAGCAGCGAGTGAAGCTCCAGTATATAGCCGACTCTCTTTTTATCCCGGCTGTTGCTTGAAGAAATAGCAGAAATAGTTTGTTCAAGCTCATCTACATCTATTAGCAGCAGATGCATTGGGGTGGTTTCCTTCCTTAAGCAAAGCTCCGCGAGGATATCATGGACATGTATATACCATTCGCTCTTGATATCCAACTGTTCAATCACATCTTCCGGTACAACCTTCTTCAGTGGCTCAATATTCCCGTCATACCAGTACTGCACTATCTTCCTGGTTAGCTCTATATGCGTATTATTGCTCTCAGTATGTATCTGCTTCCTCAAAAAATGAATGAGCCTGTCTTTTCTTCTGGATAGCTCATCTACGGCTGTAGTTACTTCCCTCAGCTTGCCTTCTGCGCCTATTTCCCTGAAATATACGGGAAATATTCTGGCAAGCTGCTTCATTTGCTTATATACAGGGGCTATGTCTGAGTTCAGAAGCTTTGTGACATCTCTCTGGAAAAGGTCTGTATCAGATATGAATATCCCACCCAGCTTCAAATTTACTATAAGCGCAGACAAAAGCTCCCTCATGGCATCCGGCGAATACTCTACCAGCTCAAGCCAAACCCTTATGTTCTTGACATGATTGGTATCCACCTGTATTTGCCAATCATTGTTAACTGAAAGCTCACCGGGATATATAAAGCCGAATCTTATAAGCCCATTTACAAAATAAGAAATAACCTCATGGTCTCCTGTATCTATGACCTCTCTGCCCAAGGTTTGAATGCAGTCCAATACCGTCCCCGCATGCTGTTCCTTCAGCTCTTCAAAAAGTGCAATTATATTGGCAAGAAAAGTCATCGTATCATTTTCATCCAGCTCCTTCAGTACATTTCGGAGCAGCCTGTTCATATCATAAAGCAAGTGGTTGTTAAGCTGTGTCATCCCAGGCAAATGAAGCAGATAGAATATGTAGTATATCTTCTCAAGAGAAGTATCAAACTGTTCGCTGAATCTGCGGAAGTAATTGGAAATGTCATTGAAAAAGAGCAGCTCGCACAGCTCCTTCCATTGAGTTGCGTCTGCAAGCTGTGCTCTAAGTCCATCAAAGAATGGTTTTCCTATAAGAATAATTTTGTCATTGTATTCTGAATGAAATAGTGAGCTTTTTTCTTGGAACCATTTTTCTACATTTGAAGTGCTTTCCCAATAATCAATGCACTTCCCAAGCAATACCCCCGTCATATCCACTATAGTCTGGTTGTATTCCGGCAGCTCAGCTATTTTGTTCAGATAAGTTTTGAAGTATCCTGAGTTGCGTATATATAGAAGCTCATGCTTCTCCATGTCAGCTTTGATTATATCTATGCATTGGTGAATAATGCTTTTGGGAAAATCCCTTAGCTTTGCAAGTCTGTCCATGAATTTTATTAGTGTTGTTATAAGAAGCTCTCTCTGACTCTCTTTAAGGTTCGCTTCAAAAAGCTTCTTAAATATGTTAACAAGTACAGTAAGTGCCTTTTCAGACTCTTCAAGAGAATTATAGAACCACAGGTCAGTCAGGCTTATATTATGCAGGTTCTCAATCACATACTGATAGTTGATATAGTGGTGGTTAAGCTCTTTTATGAATTCCTGTGTGCGCTTATATATTCCCCAGTAGGACTTGGAAAGCTCACCAAACCACTGGTGTTCCAGAGGTATGTCAATCTCCTTGTCGCGGGTCTGCGCAAGATTAACCTCCAGAGCTTTAGATGAAAAACTTTTCTCCATTTGGACATCCTCCAAGATATTATATAGTAATTAAAGAACCATGATATTCTAATATTATATCATGGTTCTTTAATTAGTAACAAATTCATCGATGCAATAATCCTAAAGCTGGCAGAAGGTTTCTCCAACACAAACTGCGGCTTATAATAATATCAAAGAAAGTATAAACACAGTTAGTATGGTCACTACCCCTTGAAATAGTGTTGCTACCGTTTGAGTCTTGTATGCTGTCTTGACATCCATACCTCCGAACTGCGATACTACCCAGAAGTAACTGTCATTGGCATGAGAAACAGTCATTGAACCTGCACCTATGGCCATTACTACCAATACTTTTCCTATATCAGTAGCCAATCCCATTGATGGCAGCAGTGGAAATACTATGGCTGATGTTGTAACAAGCGATACTGTAGATGACCCCTGCGCAGTCTTTAAAGCTGCAGCAATAATAAAGGGAAGGAAGATTCCGACATTTAAAGTTTGCAAGCTTTCGCCGATATAAGCTCCTATGGGAGTTGCTTTAATAACTCCGCCCAGTGAGCCGCCTGCCCCAGTAATAATCAGTATTATAGCAGCGCTTTTCAGTCCTTCGCTTATCCATCCATTTAAAGTCTCTTCATTAAGCTTGGGTAGCAATAAAAATGCAAATGCAACACCAAGCAGCAAAGCGTTTACCGGTGTACCAAGAAACACGAGGAAATTCTTAAATGCACCCTCACCAAAAGGATTACCCGGGAATTTAGCAATTGAACCCAGTGCCATAAATACTATAGGCATTACAATGGGCGAGAAAGCCTTCCAAGCAGAGGGAAGCTTGCCATACCTTGCAATTTCCTCCTCATAGGTTCTGCTGTCTTTTTCTGCATCTTCAGTGGACTTATATTTTGAAGCAACCTTATTTGCAAAGATATTACCCACAATCACTGACGGAATTGCTACAATCATACCTACAACAATTACCAGCAGGAGATTGTCAAGCTTCAGGTTAGCTGCAGCTGCTATAGGTCCTGGTGTAGGTGGTACAAGGGTGTGTGTGGCATACAATCCTGTCGCAAGTGCTATTGACATTGCTACCAATGATGTTTTTGTTTTCTTCGCCAAGGTCTTGTTTAGTGATGAAAGGATTACGAAGCCGGAGTCGCAGAAAACCGGGATTGAAACGATGTAGCCTATTATGCTCATTGCAATTGTAGGACGCTTATCTCCTACCAGCTTCAGTATAACCTCTGCCATTTTTATCGCAGCACCGGACTTTTCCAGAATTGTACCAATGATAGTACCTGCGACAATGACAATTCCGATGCTTGTTAGAGTATCACCAAAACCCTTTGAAACCAAACCGCCGATTTCTGCAGCTTTTAAACCGGATGCAAAAGCAACGCCATAGGCTGCCAGCAGAAGTACCAGGAAAGCATTGATCTTTAGCTTGGAAGTGCCCAATACTATAAATATTATTGCAGCAAGAAGAATTACTACTAATATTGGACCTTGTGCCATTTCAATTCCCCCTTTAAATTATAATTAATCTGAACCTTGCATTAATTTCAAGGTTTCAAATAAGCTTTGACTATCCTCATAACGCTTTCGGAAGTCTTCTCCAAAAGTTCTGCACATTCTGACATAGCCTCTGTAAGCGTCATAGGCCTGTTAATAATCGAGAAAATACCACTAAAGCCCAAATCGTACAGTGCTTCTGCATTTTGCCCTACGCTTCCGACTATAGCTAATACGGGTATATTATATTTTCTTGCAACCTGAGCCACTCCATAGGGTGTCTTGCCATATTGTGTCTGGTAGTCCATCATTCCCTCACCGGTTATCACTATGTCTGCATCTTTTATTTTTTCTTCAAGACCCGTGGCCTCTATTACAATATCGATACCTCTCTTAAGCTCTGCACCCAGAAATGCCAGCAGTCCTCCTCCCAGTCCCCCTGCCGCCCCGGCTCCCGGGTAGTCTTTAATTGAGATTCCTATAGTCCTCTCAACAACTTCCGCGTAATGTTCAAGATTCTTATCCAATATTTTCACCATTTCCGGATCAGCACCCTTTTGAGGACCAAACACGTTAGAAGCTCCCCTAGGGCCAATTAGCGGGTTATCCACATCACAAGCAGCAACTATCTTGCAGCTTTTAAGTCTTTCATCCATGCTGCTCAAATCTATGACTTCAATTTTATCAAGGCATCCTCCACCGTAGCCTATATCATTTCCATCGTTGTCAAGAAGCTTAGCGCCTAAGGCTTTAATCATACCGGCCCCGCCATCATTAGTAGCACTGCCGCCTATCCCGACTATTATTTTTTTACAGCCCTTGTCTAAGGCATGCTTTATAAGCTCCCCAGTACCATAAGTCGTAGTTTTCATAGGATTTCTTTCATCCCCGCGAAGCAAGGGAAGCCCTGATGCCGCTGCCATCTCTATAACAGCTGTTATTCCGTCACCTAATATTCCATAGAAAGCATCTACCTCTTTTAAAAGAGGGCCTTTAACCTTGGTGTTCACTATTACCCCCTTTGTACTGTCTACCAGGGACTGAACAGTGCCTTCACCGCCATCAGCCATTGGAATACTCAAGATATCAGCAGATTCAAATACTTTTCTTATGCCTTTTTCTATATTGACCGAAACCGCACTGGCAGACAAGCTGCCTTTGAAGGAATCAGGTGCAATTACAATCTTCATATCTACATCATCCTTTCTTCTATAACTATATTATAAATAAATTCCCATATAATTACTATATGCAGACAATACAACGCATCATGCATAATACCCTCTATCCCATATCAGATTTTTGCTTCTCTATTCCGGATTGTTTTTTTGCTTCTTGACTGTTGATACTTGAAGCAGTCCAAGGTACCAAATCTTTCATTAAGGAACCTCCCAGATTGCATTATCCAGTATTTCTGCATGGACAGGGAAGGTTATTCATATAACTTATTTTGCCCCTGAAAATACCGGTGTATTTGGCATATAAGCAACCGGACCTTTTTTCAAATCCTCCCTGATTCTTTGTATGCCTCTTTCTATTGCATCATCAGATATCAGGTGGAACACCGAATATCCCTTCGTTTCTGCCACCTTTATCAGATAGTCCCCCGCATCAAGCCGTTCTTCACACTTAAGCTTTTCAAGCTTCGTATTCTTGAACCCACATTCTTTCATGGCTTCAAGAATCCGATCAGTTGACTGGTATCTTTCAAGCTCCACTTTTATTGTCTCCGGGAAGTATTTGCATGTCAGACGCTCATCTCTTATTTTTTCGTGCGTGTCAGTAAATACAAAAACCATTCCTTCCTTATTCAGTACTCGGTATATATTTCTGAACATCGTTGCAATATCCCCAATATGATGTATCACATCCACCATATACACTGCATCAAAGCTTTCATCCTTTATACCCTCTAAGGTTACTGCATCCCCCTGAATAAAGTGTATCCTTTCACTCTTCTTTTCCGCTTTGCCAAGCATTCCCCTTGATTGATCCAGACCATGCACCTCAGCTTCTGTTGCAGCAGCCATAAGTACAGTATTATTCCCCGAACCACAGCCTATTTCCAAAACCTTTGACTCATGACCTAATAGCTTGTTTTCTAGTATATATGCTATAACTTCAGGATCACCCGACCTCACAGAATCATATAATTCCGATATCTTGTCATAATTGATTTTGCTCATATCATTGCCCCTCCATTAATTCTTACATCTGTCCAAATTATATTCCATCAATATTTCCACGTCAAGGTTGCTATGGAATATTTTATGCTATAAACATTTAATGAACATGCTCATTAAGAAAACAGCGGCTGGTCTTCCGTTTTACTACACAATGCTCCTATTTTTCCTTAGCAATTATATGTAAAAAGGCTGTTGACAAACTTTATTTGTCAGCAGCCTGAGAAATTCTATAATATAGAATTTCGTTATTCTAATTGGTATTGTTGGAGTCCATGTACAAGGTCTCCGCAAGGTTGCTTTCCATACCGAACAAGAGGCTCAAAACCAATTAGTCCTGTAACTGGGTCTGATGTATATCCATTAAACATATTTTATCATCATTATTTCAGAGTCCATCAATTCCCAAAATACTCTTTCAGCCTTCTCACCCTCCCTATTCCTTATATGATCAAACATCCTCTTATGAAGCTTGAACTCATTCATTGCGCTTCCTATGCCCAGGGGATTGTTCCACATAATATCGAGAATGACATACAAGTTGTCCAACATATCTATAAGTATTCTGTTCTTGCTGGAATAGTATATTGCCTTATGGAAAGACTTATCTTCTTCAGGGTCGCTCTCCCCCCTAGAGCTCTTTTCAGACATAATCTTCAGCACCCTTTCTATCTCAGCGATTTCATCATTTGTAGCCCTTTCAGCAGATAGCTTTACGGCAAGTCCTTCCATGCCTTTTCTCATCTCTAGCATTTCAAGCAGTGACCTTTTTTTATCCTCCATGCTTATATCAGCTTGAATCTTATAATTCTCGGTTTTCTTCATATAAATGCCTTTGCCGTTTTTTATTTCAACAGCATTGACAGCCTGGAGTATTTTAAGGGCTTCTCTTAGAGATGTCCTGCTTACCCCAAGCATTTCACAGAATTCTAGCTGATTGGGAAGCTTATCCCCGGGTTTGTAGTTGTTCTTCTGAATATAAAGCTTTATTTCCTCAACAATAGAATCACACAAGGTCATCCTTTTAATCATCTGCAGCCCTCTCTAATAATCTTGTAATAGTCGAATCTGGCTTTCACTTCAATTGTCATCCTTTAACCGAACTTATGCTTATTATCACATAACCCCTATATTATGATTATTATATAATATAATCAATGCAACAGCAAATAAGTCAAGGGCTATGTTAAACGCATCAAATAGTTTTCATGGAGTAAAAGCATTTAACGATACAAATGAAAGTGATATTGCGATATTCTGAAAGAAACAATGTAGTATGATTATCGCGAAACATATTACATCTGTATATTATTCTCAGTACTTATATATCAATCCTTCAGACCAGTGAGAGTTATTCCCTGTACGAAGTATTTCTGACAAACAAAGAAAAGCACTATTATCGGCAGAATCACAACTGTGGAAGCTGCCATCAGGTAATTCCACTGTGCTGCATAATTTCCCTTAAACTGTGCAAGACCTATGGCAAGGGTGTATTTATTCGAATCGCCTAAATATATCAGCGGTCCAAGGAAATCATTCCATGTACCCATAAATGTAAAAATAGCTACAACTGCCAATGCGGGTTTCATCAAAGGCAGCAATATCAAAAAGAAAATCTGGAAATAATTCGCGCCGTCAATCAGTGCTGCTTCATCAAGTTCTTTGGGTATGGTCATAAAAAACTGCCTTAACAGGAAAATATTAAAGGCTCCTCCTCCAAACCAGGCGGGAACTATAAGCGGGACAGGGGTATTTGTGAAACCCAGCCAATGCCACAGTATGAAGTTGGGAATCAGTGTAACAGCATAAGGAAGCATCATAGTACTTAACAATAGATAAAACATCAGCTTTTTACCCGGCCAATTGAATCTTGCAAAGCTGTATGCAGAAAGAGCGCTGGTTAGCAGTGTGCCCCCCATTACGAACACCACAATAAACATTGTATTTTTTAGATAGATAAGAAACGGTGCTGCTTTCAAGGCATTCTTATAGTTTGACCACACAAATGGCTTTGGGATCCATTCCGGAGGAAAGGTAAAAATCTGCCTTGGCTCCATCAGTGAGCTCCTGATAAGCCAGATAAAAGGCACTGCCATAATCATGCTTCCAATAATAAGCAATATATATGAAATAGTTTTCGTAATGGATTTTGTTTTTGAAATAGTTTGATTGTGCATTTTATAACTCACTATTTGCTTCCCCCCTCATAATAAATCCATTTATTTGAAGTCTTGAACACAATAATGGTAAGAATAAGAATAATAATAAATAGTATCCAAGCAAGTGCACTTGCATATCCGAATTCAGAATGAGTAAACGCTGTCCTGTAGAGATAAAACACATAAAAAAGGCTGGAATTGTTCGGTCCTCCGTCAGTCATTACATAAGCCTTGCTAAACACCTGCATATTATCGATTATAAGCATTACCATGTTGAAAAATATAGTGGGACTCATCATCGGTATGGTTACTATTCTGAACTTATCCCACCAATTCCCGCCGTCTATATCCACAGCCTCATACAGATATTCCGGTATGCCCTGAAGTCCTGCAAGAAATATTATCATGGTATTTCCCATACCCCACAGGTTCATCATTATGAGAGAGGGTATGACCTGGTTTTCATCATATATCCACATAAGCTTATGCAGTCCCACAGCTTGAAGAGCATTGTTAAGCAATCCGAAATCAGGATTAAAAAGCCACATCCAGAGGACAGAGCTTGCGATAACAGGAGCTATAGAAGGCATATAGAAAACCGTTCGGAAAAACGGCATAAATCTTACTTTCTGATTCAATAATATCGCTACCAGAAAGGAAAAAATCAATATAAGCGGGACACTGCCCAAGGCGAAGTAAAGTGTTGCCCAAATTGACTTTGGAAAAAGCGGATCATTTGTAAACATATGTATGTAGTTGTCAATGCCTATAAAGTTAGGTGTTCCGCCTATCTTCCAGTCAGTAAGGCTTATTAATAGGCTTGCAATCATAGGTCCTGCAGTCCATAGAAAAAAACCCAGAATTGCAGGAAGAGCAAAAATTATGCCCCATCTTGCTTCTTTTTTGTTGTAGTATGCCGTATTTTTGGACATCTAGCATTCCTCCATATTTTGAGCTCTCCTTCAGCAGTATACTGCTGAAGGAGAACGACCTTTAAGAGTTATTTTTCGTCATATCTTCCTTGTATCATAGGGGTAAGCTGCTCCTGAAGCTTTTGACAGGCACTTTGCGCAGATTCCTTACCCATCCAGACAGAATCAAGTGCTGCTGACATGGTTTCGGTAATCTTACCCCAGTTCTTCAGGTAGTATACTGGAGGCTGTTCTGATGAATTTAAAAATGCATCTACAACAGCAGTTTTATATTCCTGGGGATGTGCATCATTTTTCACCCACTTGTCCAAAAGCTCTTGCTTCTCATAATACTGCTTCTCCATCGGCATCCAAAGACCGTTTGCAAACAATTCCGTTGCTGTTTCAACCGAGTTGTGATACTTGTAGAAATCCCATGCCTCTTCAGGATGCTTGGTAGATGCAAATATTACCGTAGGTGCTCCAAAACCGATAGTAACAGGCTTATTGATCTTTGGAAGTACACCTATCCCAAAAGGCACCTTGGATGCGTTGAAATCAAGGATTGACCATTGACCAGCTACAGCCATAGCTACCTGACCTGTCTGAAGGGCAGTAACTGTACCGGGCATGCTTTTTCTCTGAGCAGGGTTCGGTGCCACATGGTATTTGTTCATAAGATCTGCTACCCTTTGCACAGCTTCATAGAACTCCGGCTTGTCAACCATAGGAGTTTTGCCGTCTTCACTTGCAACACTGCCGCCATTACTAAGAACAAAGGGATAGAAGTATGTCCAATATGTACTGACGGTACATCCGTACTGTATTATATTTTCAGGATCAAAGCCGGGATCATCAGGATGCTTGCCATTCTTGTCCACTGTAAGTTTTTTTGCTACTTCAACAAATTTGTCCCAGGTCCAGGCTTTACCGACTTCAGCAGGAGGAAGCTCTATGCCTTCCTTTTCAAAAGTTTCCTTGTTGTAGAAAAGCATTATAGATTCCATTGCTGTATTCATACCAATAAGCTTGCTGCCGATATAATATTTGCCTTGGTCAAATCTGTCTTCAGGCTTTATGCTTGTGTCCTTTTCAAAATAAGGATTCAGGTCGAGAATTTTTCCCTGCTGGGCGTAATCAAAGGTCTGCTGCTCATTGCAGTATGCTATGTCCGGGGCTGTATCGCTGGCTACCAGTGTGGACATTTTTGTATCATAATTATCATCAGGAACGTGAATTGCCTCAATAATAACATTGGGGTGTGTGTCCATATATTTTTTTACCATATTTGCAATTACATCCTTCTCAATGGTAGATCCGAAATACATGAACTTCAAAGTCACCTTTTCCTTTTCTGCCTCTGCGGGTTTTGAAGTTTCACTGCTACCGCAGCCAGCTGTAATAGTGGTGAGCATAACTAATGTGAGTATTAATGAGATAGTCCTTTTGAGTTTTTTACTCATCGATATTCCCCCTTTTTTTATTGTAAGCCTTTGAGCTTGTATTCAAAGACTTTACATACTGTTTATCTTGCAATATATGGAAACTGCGTAATTCTGAGCCGTGCACTTCCATAAGGTACAAGCTCAATGTTTTCTTCAGCTTCTGATGAAAATACCGGACTAAACGGAGGCTCTCCGGCAGAATTGTACTCTAGAGTCCATTCTGGTATCTTTTTTGCCTTACAGATCAGCTTAACAGGAGCATTGGTCAGCTCAAAAGGCTGATATTCCATATCATACTTTACAACCTCAAAAGAGCCTTCCACGTCCTTGAAGTCAATATCAAGCCCATAATTCCAGTCAGTAGTCGGAAGTACTTCATAGTCTGAAAGCCATTTCCTCCTTTCAATCACATTCCACTGTTCTCCCAGGCCAAGAGAGTATATGAGCGGACCTCTTTCTACTGAGATGGAATTCCGGTAGTACTTTTTAATGCTGATTTTCATTGGAAGCTTGATTTCTATAATATCTCTGTCATTCCAAATCCTATCTACGCAGAAAAAGCTCTTTGCTTCAATACTGAGTTCTTCTCCGTTTATTCTTGCTTCCGGCATGCTGCACCACTCAGGTATCCTGAAGCGGATATCAAGCTTTTGCGGACTGTCTGCAGATATCTTTATCGTTACATTTTCCTCAAATGGATAATTTGTGTCTACGCTTAAGATAATCATCTCTCCGGATTCTGTTTTATAAGAGACCTCGCAGGGTGCATAAGAAATGCATACAAGTCCCCCGTCAACATCCTTCAGCCAAAGATTTTGGCAGAATTTAGGCCAACCCTGATGCATATTTGCGGTGCAGCAGCCAAAGTTAGGCTCCAGTCCGAAAATATTTGAATCTTCCTCATTGTTGTACCATTTCCGCTCAGCAACATTGCATATCACCTGATTGGCCTGTTGGACATACTGGTGACTGCGAAGGTCCGGACTTAACGTAGCTGGCAGTGCATTGAAGGCCAGCCCCTCAAGAATATCTCCATAAGAGCCGTCACCAGTAATGCAGATAATGTTCTCTAGACTGAACATATATTCAACAACCGCACACAACTCTGTGCCCTGAGATGGGCTAAGGCCGCTCAAATGCTCATCACCGGTAAACATACCATTAGCAGTTCCATGATATTTCATTACTTGATAAATACTTTCTCTTGCACTATCAAAATACTTCTTATCTCCCGTAAGTACATAGTCCATTAAGGGAGCTTTTATACCCATGGCAACATTAACAACATGGCTTGTATGAAAAGTCTTAAAAAGTTTTTCGGCTTCAGCCTTGGACAATTCAGTAGGATTCAATATATCATCCCATGCATATTTCATGAAATACTGAAAATCCAGATAATTGCTGGTAGACTCCCTATAAGGAAACTCTTTGAAAAAGTTGTTCCATTCAAAGGCCTGACTTCGAACCTTACCAGCACACTCGAGTAAAAAACGGTCACCAGTCAGGTTATAGAGCCAGTATATTTCCAATAGGTTTTCGGCTCCTCTCATTTTTCCCCACATCATCAAAGGGTCATTCTCCAGATTTTTTAGCTGGTAGTTGAAAAACTTCCTTAAAAAGGTAATCACTCTTTCATCTTCTGTTACTTCATAATATTGGATAAGTGCCTTTATCATTATCATTCTCGGCCACCAATCTCTATTCCCTTTGGGTCCGAAGAAACCATCCTCATTCTGACTATGAAGTGCCCATTCCACCCACTTCATGCTCTTTTCCATAAGACTCGGATCTCCTGTAAGATAAGCCAGTGGAATTAATCCATCACAATAATAAGGTCCCCTCTCCCAGCTCTCTGCCGAGCCACCCAGCCAGCCGTTGTTTTTCCCTACATCCTCCCACTCTTCTTCAATATGTCCTGTGAATCCGTCTGCTTGAAGCTCAAGCTGATGGAGCAGCCAGCCTTTTGGCTTGACGGATGTAAGTGGTAGTTTCGCAAATTTATTCTTAGACAATGGAGGTCTGTTAATATTCAGATTTTCATTCATTTTTTACCAATCCTCTTTCATAAAATTGTCACATGCGTTTTAACTGACGGTATAAAATCTGTTATATATTTCGCGATATTAATGTACTACTGTATACCTGTATGATAGCTCAACTAATATAGTTCTATATGTTTTTATAAAATCCTTCTAACTTTAGCAAAAATAATATTATTTTGAAAATATTAATACAGAACTTTGCGAAACCTTACAATTGCATTACTTCATGCTCTAGCGGTTTTAACACAACGCAGTCTAAGCAAGTTCACTTTCCCCTCCAAAAATAAAAATTCGGGGGCATCGAGCCCTTTTACTTATGGCAGATTCCGTATTCGGAATGTCAAAAAATAAATACGCATACTTCTAACCTACCCTCCTTATACCCTCCTTTTCATATCTCCTCATTAACAAATCTCAATAATTTTCATAGACATTTAATAATTTCAGATTTAAAATAGTATTTAGTATTTTTCATAATTAAAATAAAAATGTAAATACTCATTTTACATTTATGAAGAAGGTGCGACATTAATGGGGGACTATGAAAATTCCAGAAGTGTATGCAGAGCAGTGTCCTTTACCGATGTGAAAATCCACTCGCTGTTCTGGGACCGAATTTTGAAGACACATCATGAAGTAACTATTCGTACGGTTATCAATCGCTGTTTTGAATCAAAGCGAGTAGAGAACTTCATTAAGGCAGAAAAGTACCTGCAAATAGGCCTGGAAAAGCCTTTACCAAAAGAGTTGGAATTCGAAGGTCGCTTTTATGATGATTCAGATGTATACAAGGCAATTGAAGGAGCATCCTATAGCTTGCTGCAGTATGCCGACATTGAATTGGAAGAAAAGCTTGATGAAATAATTGACTCAGTTTCTTCTGCTCAATGGGCAGACGGATACCTAATGACCTTTTATACCATAGATCCTCAAAATAAAAGCCGACGCTGGACTGACATGGACCGACATGAAATGTATAACGGTGGACATTTGATTGAAGCAGCAATCGCATATTATCGTGCAACAGGCAAAAACAAACTGCTTAATGTGGCTATTAGAATGGTTGAGCACTGGATTAGCATTTTCGGGTCGGATAAAAATCACTGGGTTGAAGGGCATCAAGAGCCGGAGCTGGCATTAGTGAAGCTATATGAACTCACAGGTGATAGAAGGTATCTGAATTTTTCACTCTGGCTGCTTTCAGAAAGGGGTTCCGGACATTATATAAGTTCCACACGTCCTTATATTGACGATAAAAAAGAACTGTTTTATAAAAGTGAATACGCACAGGATCATCTCCCAGTCGAAAAACAATCCTTTGTATGCGGACATGCTGTACGAGCAATGTATATGTATTCAGGAATGGCCGACGTCGCAAAGTATTTCAATAAAAAGGATTATATCGCTGCTCTAGAGAAAATCTGGGAGAATACTGTGCATCGCAACATGTATATAACCGGAGGAATCGGATCAAGCTCGGAAAATGAGGGCTTTTCAGATGATTTTGATTTACCCAATGCTTCAGCTTATGCAGAGACCTGTGCGGCAATCGGCATGGTTTTTTTCAATCATCGTATGAATCTTCTCCATAAAGATGCCAAATACGCCCACATAATCGAAAAGGAATTGTATAACGGTATCTTGGCAGGAGTGTCTTTGAGCGGAGACAGATTTTTCTATGCCAACCCTTTGGAGGTAACCGGTCAAGCCTTCCTGGAGGGTGAACATAAAAGACGTCAGGAATGGTACAAAACCTCCTGCTGTCCCACCAATATCGCCCGATTCATACCCTGCATTTCAGAATATATATATGCAGAAGATCACGGGCAGTTATATATAAACCAATATATCAGTTCAACAGGAAATATCAGAATCAACGACATTAATGTCAACATAACTCAGAAAACTGATTATCCATGGAATGGCAAAATAGAAATAAATTTCTCCGCCGAAGAAAATGTCAGTCCGACTTTATGCTTCAGAGTACCTGATTGGTGCGAAGAGTACTCATATAAGTATAGCGGCAAAACTGGTCCATCAATTCATATGCAAAAGGGTTATGTCTGCATGGATGTAATATTAGAAAAAAACAGCACACTAAGTATCGACTTTGTTATGACAGTCAGAAAGACACATATGGATCCTCGTGTTATAGAAGATTCTGGCAAGACAGCACTCCAGAGAGGACCGGTAATATATGCTTTTGAGAAAGCAGATAACCCTCTTGGAATTGATGATATTTATATAACACGATTCACTCGATTTGATACAATCTGGGATTCTCAAATGCTTGGAGGAATCATGAAACTGAAGGTCAGTACAGATGGAAAACAATGGCTGGCTATTCCTTATTATACCTGGGATAATCGCGAACCAGGTGCCATGAGGGTATTTGTTGATGAGGAAATAGATAATTCCCGATCCGCTATTATATACAACAAATAATGTTATAAAAATCACCATGTCAACTAGTACATGGTGATTTTTATAACATTATTTTTAAGCTTCTTTTACCTTCTTTACTTCTTCAACCATCATCGGTATTACCTTATGAAGGTCACCTACTATGCCATAATCAGCCACATCAAATATCGGAGCATCCGGATTCTTGTTTACTGCTATTATACAATCACTGCCCTGCATTCCTGCCAGGTGCTGTATAGCTCCCGATATTCCACAGGCAACATATATTTTTGGCCTTACAGTCTTTCCAGTCTGTCCTACCTGGTGGTCTTGGGATATCCAACCGCTGTCAACTGCAGCACGGGATGAGCCAACTACCCCGCCCAGCTCCTTTGCAAGCTCTTCCACGAGCTTGAAACCGTCAGGTCCGCCAAGTCCTCTTCCCCCTGATACTATAATATCGGCATCTATAAGATTAACTGCCTGCTTTGCAGATTTGACCACTTCTTTTACTATTGTTCTTATATCCTTCTTTTCAAGCTTTACTTCAACCTTCTCCACTATGCCCTTCCTATTGCTGTCAGGTACCATCTTCTTCATAACTCCGGGTCTTACGGTGGACATCTGAGGTCTGTGCTTAGGCGTTATGATTGTCGCCATTATGTTTCCGCCAAAGGCAGGTCTTGTCTGAAGCAGGATCTTCTGCTCATCATCAATCTCAAGCTTTGTGCAGTCAGCTGTAAGCCCTGTGTCAAGCCTGGCAGCAATCCTTGGGCCTAAGTCTCTTCCTATGTTGGTTGCTCCTATCAGTATTATCTCAGGCTTCTTGCTGTTTACAAGTTCAGTTATAACCTTTGTATAGCCATCGGTAGTGTAAAGCTTAAGCTCAGGATGATCTGCAAGTATTACCCTGTCTGCTCCGTGGTGAATCAGCTCGTCCGTCAGGCCGGCTACATTGCTTCCAAGAAGAAGTGCCGATAATTCGACTCCCAATTTGTCAGCAAGCTTTCTTCCTTCACCTAAGAGTTCAAAGGCTGTGCCCATCAGTTTGCCGTTCCTTTGCTCAGCAAATACCCAGACCCCCTTGTATGCAGACAAATCCTTTACCGGCTTCTCTACTTTTTCAACTTCTATAGCCTTAAATTTGCAAGAGGTTTCACAGGCTCCGCAGCCTGTACAATTATCATTTAAAACAGCCTTGCCGTCCTTTATCTCAATAGCATTGAAGGGACAGGACTTCATACAAAGCTTGCAGCCTAAACATTTATCCGATAATATCTTAACACTCATTTTTTGCCCTCCAATCTTATATTATATATTTTTCTTTGAGTCTGCCGAAAAGGTCACATACTGTATCCTTATCACAACCAGGCAGCATTGTCCCCTTACCCTTAGGCTCAGGTGTAAAAGTCTTCCTGACATTTGTAGGGGAACCATTCAGACCTATAATCTCAGGGTCTATCTCAATATCTTTTGCAGTCCAATTTTCAACTGTCTTTTCCCTGTACGCTTCAAATATACCTTTGACGCTTGCATACCTTGGTGTGTTAAGCTCTTTTATTGTGGTAAGCACGCAGGGCATTTTGACCTCAATTACCTCATAGCCGTCTTCCAGTGCTCTCTGCACAGTTACTTTATCCCCGGTTACTTCAATTTTCTGAACGTATGTGACCTGAGGCAGGTCAAGCTTTTCCGCTACCTGCGGTCCAACCTGAGCTGTATCTCCGTCTATTGCCTGTCTCCCGCAGAATATCATATCAAAGCTGCCTATCTTCTTTATTGCAGCTGTAAGAGTATTTGAGGTAGCCCATGTGTCAGCGCCTGCAAATGCCCTGTCTGATACGAGTATCGCCCTGTCCGCCCCCATCGCAAGAGCTTCCCTAAGCGCCACATCTGCCTGAGGTGGGCCCATTGTAAGCAGCGTTATCTCTACATCCTTATATCTGTCTTTAAGCTCAAGAGCCCCTTCCAATGCATTCATGTCATCGTGGTTTATTATGCTTGGAACTCCATCCCTT
Source organism: Clostridia bacterium (assembly GCA_035628995.1). Taxonomy (NCBI): domain Bacteria; kingdom Bacillati; phylum Bacillota; class Clostridia; species Clostridia bacterium. The sequence continues at coordinate 618,784 of DASPIR010000023.1, forward strand.
ATAAGCGTTCCAGTTTTAGGATCCAGCTTAACTTCATTTGTATCCGGAACCTGCTTTATGCAAACAATTATTTTCATATTTACAACCTCCTATGGTTACTTCAGTACCTTCGCAGCAATGACCATCTTCTGTACCTGTGAAGTACCTTCGTATATTTCAGTTATTTTTGCATCCCTCATCATTCGCTCTACCGGATAATCTCTTGTATATCCATAACCGCCAAAAATCTGCACTGCTTTTGTAGTAACGTCCATTGCAGTCTCTGCGGCAAACAGCTTCGCCATTGCAGCCTCTGTGGAGAAGGTCAGCTTTTTGTCCTTCTTATCAGCAGCATTATATACAAGGAATCTGGCAGCTTCTACTCTTGTTGCCATATCCGCTATCATCCACTGCAAGCCCTGGAAGGATGAAAGCGGCATGCCGAATTGCTTTCTTTCCTTCATATACTTAACAGCTTCATCTAAAGCACCTTCAGCAATTCCTAACGCCTGCGCCGCAATACCTATTCTTCCGCCATCAAGTGTCTGCATCGCTATCCCGAAGCCCTTGTTTTCTTGTCCCAGAAGGTTTTCTTTAGGAACTATACAGTTTTCAAATATAAGCTCTGTCGTGCTTGAACCTCTGATGCCAAGCTTTTCTTCCTTTTTGCCTATACTGAAGCCTATAAAATCCTTTTCTACTATAAAAGCACTAATGCCTTTGTTTCCTTTTGATTTGTCAGTCATTGCGAATACTATATATATATCCGCTTCTCCTCCGTTAGTTATGAATACCTTTGAACCGTTCAATATATAGTTGTCTCCGTCCAATACAGCAACTGTCTGCTGGGCTGAAGAGTCAGTACCGGCATTAGGCTCTGTAAGACCAAACGCACCAACCTTTTCACCCTTGGCAAGGGGTACAAGGTATTTCATTTTCTGCTCTTCTGTTCCATACTGATATATTGGTTGAGCTCCAAGTGAAGTATGCGCTGAGAGTATTACACCGGTTGTTCCGCATACCTTTGACAGCTCTTCAACCGCAATTGCGTAGGTCAGATTATCTCCACCAGCACCGCCATACTTTTTAGGGAATGGAATTCCCATCATATCAAAGCGTGCCATCTTTTCCACTGTCTCTCGCGGGAATCTTTCAGTTGCATCGATTTCTGCCGCCAGCGGCTTCACGACCTTTTCACTGAACTCCTTTAAAAGCTTCCTAACCATTTCCTGTTCTTTAGTCAGGCTAAAGTTCATAAATGCTTCCTCCTTCATTTCGGGACATGCAATTTCCCTTTTATAAAAACTTTTTATCAGCTATAAATAGTATTCTGAAGCAATAGCTTTCATTGTTAAATATTTAGCAATTATCGTGCCAGCTTTTACAGCAACGTCTATTATATTTCTTTGTCAAAATATTATCATGAATTTCAACGCCTCAAAGCATCCTTGCGCCTATACAATAAAACCTGCAAAACGACAAAAAATGCAAGAGTGCCGGATAACCGGCACCGATTGATATATATTTAACATTTAATGTAATTGTGTTCAGTCTACTTAATTTTTGCTAAGCTATCAAGCTGGCATTAGTAAAGCATTTTCAAGCTTTTTGACATGTGCAAAACTTTGGGCACTAATTTTAGGCAGTCTTTTAAATTAATATTAAACAACTTGCAGCAGCTGTTTTTCTTTTAGTTCTTTAACCAACAGGTTTAAAAACAACCCGACATCCGTAACTATTCCGGCAGCCTGACTGCTGCCTCTGTCGCTCAGCTTGGTCACAACCGCAGGATTTATATCTACACATACCATTTCTACACTTGCAGGAAGCATATTTCCGGAAGCTATGCCATGCAGCATGCTGCCTAGTACTATTACTATGTCCGAGTTTATAAGATGCTTTGAATAAGCTTCCTGTGCCTTTATCATGTCTGTTATGGTATCCGGCAGCGGTCCGTCATCCCTTAGGCTGCCTGCCAAAACAAACGGAATGCTGTGCTTAACACATTCATACATGATGCCCGAGTTTATTTCCCCTGCATCTACTGCTCCTTTTATGCTTCCATACCTGTTCACCTGATTAATAGCCCTCATATGATTGCGGTAACCCTGCTGCACTGATCTGCCGGATTTCGCACATACTCCAAGGGAAGTTCCGTAAAGACTCTTTTCAATATCATGTACTGCAACAGCATTACCCGCAAGTATGCTCGAGACATACCCCTCCCGAATAAGCTCCCTAAGATATGCATCTCCTCCTGTATGTACCACAACAGGGCCTAATACAAGTATGACCTTCTTATTGTTATTGATAATGCTTTCTGCAAGCTCGCTAATAATCAGCTCGTTTCTTCTCTCCGACGAAACACAATTGTTCATGAAACCAAAACTCTCCTTATCTCCGCCGTCCACCTGATCCAACACCCTAACTCCTGCATCTCCGCAGACCAGCCAATCTCCTTTTTTTATGTCACGCAGCTTCTTGCAGCATGCTCCACTCCCATTCACAACTATTATTGCATCCATCCTCTGGTTTTGAACCGTTATCCAGCTTCCACCACTGAATATCATTGTAGTATGATTGGTTGTTGAGTAAAAATCATCGGGTACATATTTATCCATAATCGCTTCTTTAAGTATTACCGAAGCTGTGTAATCATCATTATTCTTCATATAAAATACCTCCAATATAAAAATATAAATCAGCAAAATAAAAAACCTCCATCCCTAATAAAAGGGACGAAGGCTATTCGCGGTACCACCCAATTTGAATATACATAAAAAACCCTCTCTAGAAAAGAGTTCAAATATATAATCCTCTTGAACGCCCATAACGCAGGTCTGCGGCAAGACTTTTCATCTGCAGCTTTAAGGGCGGGTTCAAGAAAAATAATCTCAGAAAACCTTTCAGCCGGTGAGTTTTCCTCTCTTTTAGAATCTTCTTCTCTACTGATCCTCTTCATCGCCGTAAAATGTAAATTTGTTTAATTCTACACTGACGGGAGAGTTATGTCAAGCATCATTTTTCCTAATTTTCAAATTTTCAAATCCTTGCTATAATATAGTATTAGTAAATAGTAATTTAGTACATACTTGTAGAATAATGCGAAGTAGTAAATGGGGAACGGGTACCACGGATTTCCTTCGGAAAAACACTGAAACCCACTGAATACACGGTGAAAAATTCTCTGAAGTATTAGTAATAATCGATAATGAAGTAAGTATCAAAATTCTCTAGCATTGCAATATATAATATTAAATAACCGTGTTATTCCGTAGGAATCCGTGGAACATCCGTGTGTTCAGTGGTTCCCGTTTCTTCGGTTTCTTCGTCGCATCATTTATTTATTGTGATTTTATATGGAAAGCTGGAACATAAAATGAGAAACCAAATAATAATTAGAAAGCTTGCAATATCTTTACTACTTCCTTTAGGCATGGTACTTATTTATATTTCTGCAAAAAGGCCAGACCTGGTTGAGAGACTCTACTCAGAAGAAGTGTATCCGCCTTTAGGCCGTATGCTCAGTAAAGTTACGGGCATACTTCCTTTTTCTGCTGCTGAGCTTATTTTCATACTTGTTCCTGCTGCTTTTATTGTTTATACCATAATTGTTCTGATAAAGTTTTTTTCTGGGCGAGCCAACAGCTTCATGCTGCTGATTGAATATGCAGTAAATATTCTACTTATAATCAGCATTGGGTTTTTCAGCTTTGTAGGCATATGGGGACTCAATTATTACCGAATGCCCTTTGCAAGTATTGCAGGTCTTGAGGTCAGACCAGCTTCTGTCAAAGAGTTGGAGAGTTTGTGCCAGTCTCTTATTGAAAGGGCAAATGCACTTAGAATCTCAGTTAGCACAGATTCAGTCGGCAACATGGATATACCTGGCAGCAGCCGTGATATTTTAAATAATTGCTATAAAGGTTATGAAGTGTTAGCCCCTAAATATCCGGCATTAGCAGGCAGCTACGGGAATCCGAAGCCAATTCTGCTTTCGGAATTGATGAATTATACCGGTATATGTGGCATATATTTTCCTTTTACCGGAGAAGCAAATGTGAATGTCTCAATACCCGATTCATCACTCCCCTCTTCGGCATCTCATGAGATGGCTCATCAGAGAGGCTTTTCCAGGGAGGATGAAGCCAACTATATTTCCTATCTGGCATGTACCGCCCACCCAGATGTGAACTTCAAATATTCCGGAATACTGCTGGCATTGGCAAACTCTATGAACGCTCTTCATCAAAGCGATCCGGATTTATATTTAGAAATATCTAAGAATTACAGCAAAGAAGTCCTCCGAGACCTAAAAGCACTTAATGAGTTTTGGGATAAGTACGAAGGGCCGGTGGAACGTACCTCAAACAGAATTAATAATACCTACCTTAAAGCCAATAATCAGAAGGATGGTGTCAAAAGCTACGGTAGGATGGTTGACCTGCTTATTGCAGAGCACAGGCAAACACATAAAGCCCACAGCTATTAAGCAGTGGGCTTTATACATATTTTGTTATTGCAATTTAGTAGCATACTCAAGTATTTTTTCCTTTTGATTAGTGTCCAAATGAGTCAAATCCGCATCAGATTTCAATCCAAGCTCACTTTCCACATAGTCTATGATTCTCTTCAGGTTCTGGGTGTTTATGCCTCCATACATATCCAGCAGAGCTTCCTTGAAGGTTTGAAAATCCTTATCATTGAATCTCGATGTCTCAAATAATACGTCCTCCAGCTGGTGCATATTCATATCATTCAATTCAATTCCCATTGCTTTCACCTATCCTTACATAGTCTTTGACTTAAGGCTCAAGACACAGCCAGAACTTCGAAGCACTTGTTCAAACCTCGAACCCCGCACCTCGAACCTCGTACCCACACTTATTCTTGCCTGTTTATCAAAAACTATGTGATGCATCAGCTTTCTTTAGCTTAAGCAGCATTCTGTCTGCTAGCTCTTGAACCGCTCAATATCTTCATGTTTGAAAAGGAATATATAAGCAATCCTATCCAAATAAAGCCGAAACTCAATAAGTGGGTGCTGGTGAATTTCTCCCCATAGACGAATACTCCAAGAAAGAGGCTGATAGTCGGAGATATATATTGAAGAAACCCCATCGTTGAAAGCTTCACCCTTGCAGAACCCATAGCATACCAAAGCAGCGGAGTGGCAGTAGCAACCCCTGAAAAGAGCAATATTGCAAGGGTAGACAAGGAAACTGAATACAGTGCACTTTGTCCGCTGAAAAGCTTATAAAGTATATAGCCCAATGCCAGTGGCATCAGCGCTGTTGTCTCAAGCGCCATTCCTACCAAAGCCTCCGCTTTGAGAAGCTTCTTGAATAAGCCATATAGTGCAAAGGATGATGCAAGTAAGAGTGCAATCCAAGGAACTCTGCCATATTGTGTGGCTATAATAGTGACTCCCACAGCCGCAAAGCCTATAGATATATACTGAAAAACATTGAGCTTTTCTTTCAGCACTGACATTCCAAGCAGCACTACCATAAGGGGGTTTATATAGTAGCCCATACTCGACTCAAGAATATTGCCTGAGTTTACAGCCCATATATATGTACCCCAGTTAATCGTTATAAAGAATGCACATAAAAGTACGTTTCTTACGTTTTTCCTGTCCTTTAAGGTTTCCTTCAGTACTCCCATTCCATTTCTATATAGGAGTATTCCTCCTACAAATAGGAAGGACCAGAATATTCTATGAGCCAAAATCTCATCTGCTGGTATTTCCTTCAGAAGCTTCCAGTACAGCGGAAGAAGTCCCCATGCGACAAAACCAATTGCTCCGTAAAATACACCAACTAAACCGTTTCTATCCTGTGCTTCGGTTTTCTTTTCCATTAATTTCTCCTTTATGAGGCTTATATATTCTTCATTTCCTTAAGTGCTTCCAATAGGAACTCCCATACCCTTTCAGTGGATTGTATGCTTAAATGCTCATTAGGAGTATGCACATCATACATGTTCGGTCCTAAGGATATTGCATCCAGTCCATTGATTTTATTCATGAAAACCCCGCACTCCAACCCTGCATGTATTGCAATTATCTCAGGCTCAGTCTGGTATTTTTCCTTATACACCTTGATAAACAAAGGTCTGAGCTTTGATTCGGGGTTGTACTCCCATTCAGGATATTCAGATTCCACCTTTACGCTGCCTCCCATAGAAGCCGCCAAAACTTCAACCTGACTAAAAGTATTTCTCTTCAGACTTTTTACAGAGCTTCGTATCTCATTTACCAACCAAATCTCATTATCTTTTGTAGTCACAACGCCAAGGTTGGTGGAGCTCTCTACAAGCCCTGGTATTTCCATACTCATACTTTGAATGCCGTTGGGCAAAAGTACAATGGAGGATATAACCCTCTCTGCCATTTCTTTTGAAAAGACCTTCTCCACCTTATCATCAGCGTTTTCAAATCTTACATAAGAATCCGGGTCTGCCGCCCTCATTTCACCCCTGAATACAGACTCCAGTCCTTTTATTGCTGTTTCCAGCTTTAACTGGTTATCAGCCTTGGTGAGCAGCAGCACCTCTGCTTCCCTTGGTATCGCGTTGGATTTGAGACCTCCGTTGATTTCTGCTATATGTATTTCGCATTCCTTATTAATACTGTTTAGAAGCCTTCCCATTAGTTTGTTGGCATTTCCTCTGCCTTTGTCTATCTCCATTCCTGAGTGCCCGCCCTTGAGTCCTCCGATACTTAATCTATATACAGTCAGATTTTGAGGGGCTTTTTCCCACTTTATCGGAATAATCAGCTTTGCTTTCAAACCTCCTGCACTGCTGACCAATAGCCTTCCCTCTTCCTCAGAGTCCAAATTTATAAGCAGCTTGCCTTTGAGCTTTCCTGCATCTAAGGCTGGTGCTCCACTCATTGTATTTTCCTCATCGGAAGTGAACAGAACTTCAAGACTTGGATGTGGTATATCCTTTGACGCTAAGAGTACCAATGCGTAAGCTAGAGCAATTCCATTGTCGGCTCCCAGCGTAGTGCCTTGAGCATATATCATATCCTCAACAACCTTAAACTTTATCGGATCCCTATCAAAGTCATGAACTGTGCCTTTGTTCTTTTCACAAACCATATCCATATGTCCTTGGAGTATAACAGTAGGAGCATTTTCATACCCATGTGACGCAGGCTTTTTAATTATTATGTTTAAAGCATCGTCCTGAATAACCTCCAGACTATGTTTTCTGGCAAACTCGACCATATAGTCGCTTATTTGCTTTTCATTACCTGAACATCTCGGAATCGCAGATATTTCTTCAAAATATCTAAAAATCTCAGTGTACTTTGAATTCTTAAGTTTATCCATGTTAACACCCTCTCCTATTAACAAATTCCAATTATATATAGTATCTATTTCCATATTACCTACAAATATTATTATAGAGTTATATTCATATAAAATCAATAAAGCCCTTATGTTCACTACAAAACTGTAGTGATATCACTACGGCTTTAAAATTACCTTTATGCAATTATCCTTCTTCTCATCGAATATCTCATATGCGTGCTCCCCCTGATCCAAGGAAAGCTTGTGGGTTATTATATCAGTTGCATCAAAGCTTCCGTCCTGTATCAGCTTAAGTATCCGCTCCACATAAGTATGTGCGGGACATTGCCCCATCTTCAAGGTTATATTCCTTGCGAAAAAATCTCCCAATGGAAATGCATTGTACCTGGCCCCATACACACCTACAAGAGAAACAGTGCCACCTTTCCGCACAGCCTGAGTTGCTATTTCGATGGCTGATTTGGAGCCACCCTGCAGCTTCAAGGCAGATTCCACCATCTCAACTACTGTCATCTTGCCGTCCATTCCTACGCAGTCAATTACGACATCCGCTCCACCATGGGTTATTTCCTTTACATATTCTCCTGTATTGTCATAATCGTTAAAATTCAATGCTTCAACTTTATTGTATTTCCTCGCATGCTCAAGCCTGTAATCTATATAATCAACAGCAATAACTCTTTCTGCGCCCATATACGCAGCCCATTTCTGCGTCAGCAGTCCCACAGGCCCACAGCCAAGCACTGCTACCGTGTCTCCTTTTTTGACTCCGCCTGTCTCTGCTCCCCAGTATGATGTAGGCAATATATCCGTAAGAAAAATCACCTGCTCATCTGTCAATTCTTCCGGCACCTTAAACGGGCCTACATTGGCGTAAGGCACTCTGAGATATTCCGCCTGACCTCCATCATAGCCCCCATAGGTCTTGCTGTAGCCGAATATGCCGCCTACCTCGCCGTTTGCATTGGAGTTGTCGCACTGGCTCCAGAGGTCATGCTCACAGAACCAGCAGTGCCCGCAGGAAATTGGGAAAGGCACTATTACTCTATCACCTTTCTTTACTCGGGTGACTTCCTTTCCTACTTCTTCCACAATGCCCATAGTCTCATGGCCCAATATGGACCCCTTGGGCATATTTGGAACCATTCCGTGAATCAAATGCAGATCAGAGCCGCATATAGCTGTGGATGTGACCTTTACTATTATATCATCATCCTTCATTATCTCCGGATCTCCAACTTTTTTTACCTTAACATCCTTTACTCCTTGATACGTTATAGCTCTCATATTGTACCTCCTGAATATTCAGTCTCACGCAAAAGGCGAACACTGTTCGCCCCTACTACAGAACGCATGCAATGCGTTCCCTACACCCCGAACCTCGCACCTCGAACCAGTCTATATATCCCTCCCCAAAAGTATATAACCCTTGCCTTCAATTATGTCTTCAGCATCCTTGATTCCAGTTCGCTCCATTATTGCAGCGATTCTTTCGTTGTCAATCGGATTTTTGAATACTGCTTCTTCACCATATTTACCCAGCGCTTCTGACGCACTTTCGATATTAAGTATCGACCTGGGCCCCCCTGCACAGCCTCCCTTGCAGCCCATACCTTCAACAAAATTTGCCTCCAGAGTATTTGTCTTTAGTTTATCTAGTACTTCCTTGCACGCTTTTACTCCGTCTGCTTGAACCGCACGAAAATCAACATTTTCTCCTACAAGCCGCTTGACTACCATTTCAACTGACCTGCTCACTCCGCCTGTTCTCCCGTAGATTCTTCCTCCAAGTGAAGACTGCTCCTTATGGTCGTCAAGCATATTGTTGAGATTAATATCCAGAGCCTTAAAGATCTCCTCCATCTCCCTGAAGGTAAGTACAAAGTCCACTGCACCTTCAAGGTCCTTATCCTTAGCCTCGTTTTTTTTAGCAATACAAGGACCCAAGAATACTACAACAGTATCCTCACCAAGCTCCTTCAGCACTCTGCCGGTAGCAATCATCGGTGATACAGCCGGAGAAAAATGCTCAAGCAGCTCCGGATACCCCTTTTGTACCATATTCATCCATATAGGACAGCAGCAGCTGGTTATCAGATAATCTTCCTTTTCATGCACCAGCCTCTCAAATTCATATGCCTCCCTAAGTGTTAACAGATCCGCCAGCAGCGCAACCTCTATCATATCCCTGAAGCCCATATACTTAAGCGCACTCCTTATCTGCCCGGCTTTAATATCTTGTCCAAACTGGCCAATAAAAGCAGGAGCCACAATGGCATACACATGCCGCTTTTTCTCCTTCAGATGCCTAATGATAGGGACGAATTCAATCTTATCAGCAATAGCATCCAAAGGACAGTTCGGAATGCAGGAACCACAGGTAAGGCATTTGTCATTGTCAATCTTTATGCCTCGCTTTCCGCTGTAGTCCGTTGCCCCATGTCCGCAGCTTCCGCTGCACGGCTTTTCTTCATTTTCTTTTCTGCATATATCACATATCTCATCCAAAACAGAAACTAATGGTCTTTCAACTCTTCTTAGATTAAATGCAGCATCAATGTCCGCGGACATTTCCATATTCATTCCCTTAGGATCCAGGCCAAGAGAGATATCTATCTGTTTTTTCAATATAACTTCTTCCGACTCTTTGTATCTTCCACTTTTTATAAGTCTCGCTGCAAGCTCGTTGATTTCCTTGGCAGATCCGCCATTCCACAGTACTCTTACTATCTCCCTGAATAATTCCATCCTTCTTTTTTGGTAAAAATCTCTTCCCTTTTTTTCCATAAATTCTAAGCCTCCACTCTTCCGTATATACCTCCGCCTCCCGCATCTATTCCTATTCTGCCTTCTCTTGCGAGAATTATGTTTTCTGCTATATCATCCTTCACTACTTTTTTCAATTCCTCCAGAGTAGCCTGGTGTAAAATATTCATTTCATTCCCGAAGTGATTAATAAGCTTGTCAATGGTCTTGGGGCCTACCTTTGGCAGGAACTCCAGCGGGACTTGATAATGGTACTGTGCCCTTTTTGAAGCTTCGGGCATATTTCTATCCTTTATCACTTCTATTCTGTCCCTTACCCCTACAACAAGGTCATGCTTCTCTGATACAGGACACTTAAGAACCGGAGGCTCACCGGAAATTATAGAGTCACAGACAATGCAGAAGCTTCTATGATACTTGCCTAGCTTAGGGTTCAAACCATAATTGGCCTTTACTCTCCTTCCGCCGATCTCTTTCAGCGCTTTCACCAGTTCATAAAAGCTGGGCTCCTCCATTTCAAAGATGTTATATTCTCTGCCCATTTTAATAAGAGAATGTGCATCAGAATTGCTGATAAAAGTCTTACCGTCAAGTTCGCTAAGCAAGCTTGCCATCGCTGCATCAGCGCTCAGCCCGAGCTCAACTGCAGTTATCCTGTCAAAGGCGGCTTCATTGAATATTTCATGCAGTGAGCTGCAGCAATTTCCGTAAAAGCTTTTATGGGGTGAGAACACATGGGCAGGTATATATACCCCTCCAAGGCTGTCTACTATATCAAAAAGCTCCTGACCTCTTAGATGGCTCATAGAACTGAAGTGCCTCATATTCTTCACATGCTTTGACAATTCATCAGAGAAAGCTTTTAAAAGCTTCAATTTTGGAAAGAAGCACAAGGAGTGAGCGCTGCATCCAGCGATTTCATGGGTTTCTATTTCGGCGCCAAGGATTAGGGTCTGTCCTCCCTTATAGTCCATTCCACCACCCTCTTTTTCTTTTATCTCCCCCTTATCCAGCAATTCCTCAATATCTTCTATAATGTACGGACATGCACAATCCACTACACCTATCACATCAATTCCCTTCCTGTGATAGGATTCAAATGCTATGTTTTCAAAAGTGAGGTTTGCTGCAGTTGCCTTTTTTACTTCCTCGCCTTTAGAAGACCGCCCTACATGAACATGTAAATCCACATAATATTCCTTCATTACAATCCTGCCTTCATTTACAGGTGCCTCTTTACAGAAAGTATTCCTAATCCTGTAGAGGCACAACATTATGGATGTGCATTTATAACACTTGAATAGCTGTAAATTTGTTGTGTTATAAAGCACTTGATTAATATATCTCAGTATTCCAAGAATTCGGGAAAAAATCCAAAAAAGAAACAACCTGAGACTTTCGTCCCAGGTTGCATTAAATGAGTATTATTCCTTACATTTGCTGCACGAACCGTTTACCGTAATATTCACGTCTCTAACATTCACATTCATCTTATTTTCCACTGAATCAACCGTTGTGGCAAATTCATGCGCTGCTTCAACATCATAATAATCATAGAAGCTCCCGCACTTGTCACACTTGAAATGCACATAGACACACTTGCTCTCAGGCCTTTTCAATTCAAAGAATCTTTCTTTCCCAACACTTATTTCCTTGACGATTTCATATTCCCTCAGCATTTCCAGTGTTCTGTATACCGTTGCTATCCCAATGCCCTTGCACCTAAGAAGCTTAAAAATTTCATCGGGCTTGTAGTGCCTTGGTTCTACAATAAATAAGCTCAATATTTCTTCTCTCTGCTGGGTGTGAGCTATACCGTGCTCCTCCAGCATTCTCTTGATACATGCAATGTCCTCACACAATCCGCTCACCCTATTTCCTAAAATATCAACTTTGTTCAATATTTAACAATTATATTTTACCTTTTTGTTAAAGAAATATCAAGTACTTTGTAATTTGCGGTTTTTATTCAGTATAAGCATCCACTATCTTTGCTACATAATCATCTTTGCCTTCCTTAACAACCATAACCAAATCAGGATTGTCTTCAGTTTCTGAAAAAGCCCTGTAGTATTTCAGCCTTGTTTCGTCATAGTCCTCATCAGTCCTAGAGGTTATCTGATACTGACCGTCCGGATTATATTCCTCCAGTACCCCTATAACTCTGTCTGTCACCATATCAGTAGGGCACTCTATACCAATTATCCGGCTTACAATATTGCTGTCCTTTGTCATTGTTATTACTTCCTTTCTATGCTAAGTATTTAAAAAGTAGGAATACTGTCAAGATTGTCCCCCTGTATGTCATTAGGGCTGCTTCTTAAATATTCTCTTCCGTTTTTTGCATGTGCTGCATTTACGCCTGAAATCAGCCCATCCTTGGCCATTGTTAATGCTTCGTTAATTGAATATACATTTCCATTTTGAAGCATTACATCTGTTATATCCCCGTCTGGGTTCTTCTTGACCTTTATAATTCTGGCCTTTTCTTGCATATCAATACCTCCTTGAAAATTAGAAATACTTATACCTCTTAATTATCTGCAATAGAAAAAAATATATTAGTATGTATTGTAACAAATTTCATGCATGTACATAGTATGTTATTGAGGAAAGGGTAACCAACCTGTATTTCTGAAAGGAGGTGGAATTATGGCAAACGTTAATCCTGGCGTAGCAGCAGCTGGCTGCCTACCCGGACCAGCAGTATCACCTTTAGCAGGTCTTTGCCACAACAACGGCTTCCTGCTTCTGCTCCTGTTGTTCATACTTCTTGCAGCAGGTCCGTCTTGGGGTATAGACAATAACTTCTTCTTCATCATCATACTTGCGATTATCGCATTTGGTGGTTTTGGAAGAACTTTCGGCTTCGCTGGCCCACCAGTATATTAAAAGTCCTTCAGACCACTTTAAGCCCACCTGTCTCCCTGGTGGGCTTTAAACGTTTTTGACTCAACAGTGGAATATTTCATGAAGGTTGTTGGCAATAATAGCTCCTGAAAGCCTCTATATAATGAGGTTATAAAGGACAATCAATATGGGAAATAAACGCATAACCTTAAAACGCGATACTATTGCATTCCTGCTTATTATAGCTGCCCTGATTATAATAAGGCTCTACCACATAGATATAGCCCCTTTAGAGGTAGAGGAAAGCTGGAGACAGGCTGATACTGAATCAATTGCAAGAAACTTTGTTCAATACAAGTTCAATATACTATATCCCAACTTCAATTATGATGGACCTTTTCCCAATGTCCCCGCCCTGGAATTTCAGATTACAACCTTTGCAATCGCAATATTATACAAGCTTTTCGGCTTCAGCTTCCTATGGGCACGCCTGGTTCCTATATGCTTCTTTATGATATCTGCCATCCTGCTCTACTTCTTTGCAAAAAAACACCTTGGCCAGACAGGAGCAATATTCAGCCTTATCGTATATGGCACACTCCCTATAAATGTATATTACTCAAGGGCTATAATGCCGGAAGCTGCAGGGCTGATGTTTTTCATTGGCAGCCTCTACTGTTTTGACTGCTGGATAACATCAAAGAGGCTTGAAGTGCTGTTCCTAAGCTCAATTTTTACTGCCTTGGCTATTATGACTAAGCCTATGACAGTTTTTATCACAATACCGATGTTTTACATGCTAGTCAGGCAATATAAGTGGGGGTGGCTGTTAAAAAAAGAGCTGTGGCTCTTTGCTTTTCTGGCGCTAGGACTCGCATTTACCTACTATTCTGTCAGTATACCCATTGCTGACTATAAATTCTCCCAAGGTCTCGCACAGAATGTGCTCTTTAAGAAGCTTCCCACAGCAATTACTGATTTGGAGGCTTATTCCTTCATAGGCAAAAAGCTCATAATTCTTCTTACTCCTGCAGGCATTGCTCTTGCGTTTTTAGGGCTGTTAAGCTTCAATCGGCAGCAATCAGTCATACTCGTATGGTTTGCTGCTATGTCACTGGAACTGGTTTTAGTAGTTACTTCGATTCGCATCAATTATTACTTTATCTTCTTCTCAGTTCCTTGCAGCATTCTTATAGGTCAGGGACTGGCTTATCTGTATGGCAAGCTGCAAACCAAAGCCTTCTCCATTATCCTGCTAATGCTTTTTTTACTCAACAGCTATGCATTTGCAAAACCTATGTATTCTGTAAATACGACCATGCAAACCCAAGTAAGAATAGTTCAGGAGTATACCGGCAAGGAGGATTTGCTAATAATAGGTTCATTGGACCCCTGTCTTTTGAGTCTCTCTGACAGAAGAGGCTGGAGATTCAATGTCGGGATATATTCAAATATACCTAAGGATGACCTTGAGGAATTGAACTATTATATTAAAAACGGAGCGAAATATTTCGTCCCCATCCAGGGAAGGATATATAAGGATGAAAATGGCGAAATACAGGAATACTTGGATATGAACTATGAAAGGATAGAAGCTGAAAAGGGCTATACAATATATAAACTGCATTAATATCCAACAGAAGGGGATTTTAAAATGAAAGTGTTAATAGCATTGCCCGCATACAATGAAGAACCCGGAATCGCCTCAGTGCTGGGAGATATAATTAAGCTCCGAGAGCTTAGCAAGTACAGCATGGAAGTCTTGGTTGTAAATGACGGCAGTACTGATGAGACTGCAAATATTGTACATAACCTGTCCTTAGGCAGGGATTTCATAACTCTGATAAACCATGATATCAATAGGGGGCTGGGAGAAGCTGTCAAGACCATACTTCATTATGCAGTGGATATTCTAGGTGATGATGATATACTTGTAACCCTCGATGCAGATAATACCCATACTCCAATGCTAATAGAAGACATGACAGATACATTAATCTTAAACCAGCTTGATCTTGTGGTTGCCTCCCGCTTTATCGATGGCAGCATGGAAATCGGGCTAAGCAATATGCGCAAGCTATACAGCAGGGGGGCTATGTATTATTTCAAATTGTTCTTCCCAATAGAAAACCTCAATGATTACTCCTCCGGCTACCGCGCTTATAGAATGAAAACCTTGCGGGAAGCCTACAACAAATGGAATGGCCTCGTTACCACAAGCGGCTTCGAGTGTATGGCTGAAATAGCCGCCAAATTCAGCAGGATGAATATTCGTGCCGGTGAAGTCCCTCTGGTGCTAAGATATGACTATAAGAAAGGGAAAAGCAAGATGAATGTAGCCAATACTGTAAGAGGCTATTTTTCTCTGCTCAATAAGGTAAGATAGTTCAATGATTTATATAATAGCTCTTATCTCCATAGTTCTGGGCTCTGTAGGACAATTCCTCCTAAAGCTTGGCTCTGCTGATGTAAAATTAGACAGAGGGCTTGTGACTGCCGCTCTGTCCTTCATACTTAATCTCAATATTGTAATAAGTCTATTCTGCTTCTTCTCAAGCATGATAATTTGGGTATTGGTGCTTAAAAGACTGGAGCTTAGCATTGCCTATCCAATGGTCAGCCTGGGCTATATCATCACAATGACTCTTGCATTTCTATTCCTAAACGAACCGCTGCGGTTGACGAAGCTTTTGGGCACTGCACTTATAATATTTGGAGTGATAGTGATAAACATCAGGTAGTTGGCTATAATATGTGAAGAAGTAATATTCAGGAGGTCATAGCATGTCGGATGCGTTAATGGAATTAAAAGGGATAAACGGACAATTGGAGCTTTATGAAGATAAAATAGTAATGAAGCGAAAAGGTGCATTATCCAAGCTAACCCAAGGTTTTTTCAAGGGTGATAAAAGTATATATCTTAGCCAGATATCAGAAATACAAGTAAAACCCGGAACTTGGGCAACTAATGGATATATACAGTTTACATTATCTGGTGGCAACGAAAATACTAAAGGTATCTTTGATGCTACAAAAGATGAAAACGCTGTGATCTTTTCAAAGAAAGACAATGATTTGGTAAGTAGAATTAAAGACAAAATTGAAGAATTGAAGACGTCATTAAATAAAACTGGTACAGTAATAAATTCCCTAAGTCCCGCTGATGAAATTAAAAAATACAAGGAATTACTAGATGACGGCATCATTACAGAAGAGGAGTTCAATAAAAAGAAGAAAGATTTGCTTGGTCTTTAATTGCTTTTTGATATTGTATATAAAACTGTTCTTTATGCTTTAAAAGCACCTGTTCTACTGATCCAATAGTTCAGGTGCTTAAATAATCCTGTACCCATTGCCCATTGCCTATTGCCCATCCCCTATTGCCAATACTTTTCTATACAGCTCCATATACTCCAATGCTGACTTGTTCCATGAGAAGTCCTGCTTCATTCCGTTCTTTATAATGACTTCCCAGGTAAACTTCTGCCCATAGAAGCTTATTGCACGTTTTATTGAGTCCAGCATTTCATGAGCATTGTAGTTTGCAAAGGTAAATCCTGTCCCTTCTTCAGTAAACTCATTGTATGACATGATTGTATCATTAAGTCCACCAGTTTCCCTTACTATCGGAACTGTTCCGTATCTCAGACTGAAAAGCTGGCTTAAACCGCAGGGTTCATAAAGCGAGGGCATCAGAAACATGTCAGAGCCAGCATAAATTCTCTGAGCCAATACTCCATCATATTTCAAATTGGCAGATACCTTGTCGGGATATTTAGAAGCCGCCGCGCTGAACATCTCTTCATACTTTTTATCTCCTGTTCCCAGCACCACCAGCTGTATATCCAACTGCAGCAGTTCGTCGAATACACAGGCTATCAGATCTAATCCCTTCTGGTCTACAAGCCTGGATACAATGCTAATTATGGGTATATCTTCTCTTTCAGGAAGCCCAAGGCTTTGCTGCAGCATCCTCTTATTCTCATACTTGCCCTTAATATCCCCGGCATTGAAGTTCTGATAAATTCTTTTATCTGTCTCTGGGTCATTCTCCTGGTAATCTATCCCGTTCACTATTCCATAAAGACTGTCAGCACGCTTGTTTATTATTCCATTCAGGTTCTCGCCAAAGAAGTCATTCTTTATTTCTTCCGCATAGGTTTTACTGACTGTTGTAATAATGTCCGAATACACTATGGCTGCCTTCATGTAGTTTACACAGTCTTTAAACTCCAGTCCCTCAGCATTAAAATATTCCCAACCCAGTCCAAGTATATCCCCAAGGGTCTCCTTTGAGAAAATGCCCTGATATTTAAGGTTGTGAATTGTATAGACAGTCCGGATCTCCTTATAAAACTCCTCAAGTTTAAACTGAGCCTTCAAGAAAGCACCTACAACTCCTGTCTGCCAATCATTGCAGTGTATAATATCAGGTTTAAAATCAATCATTGGAAGCACCTTAAGCAGCGCCTTGCTAAAAAAGGCAAACTGTTCTGCTTCATCAAAATGGCCATACAGTGTATCTCTATTAAAATAGTATTCATTGTCTATGAAATATACTACTACACCTTCATGCTCCAGTTTCAACACTGCACAATACTGATGCCTCCAGGCAAGATCGACATACACATAGCCTATGTACTCCATCCTTTCTATGAAGCATTGCGGAATGGATTTGTACTTCGGCATTATAAGTCTTACATCAGCGCCAAGCTTAACAAGCTCCCGGGGTAAAGTGCCGGCAACGTCTGCCAATCCGCCTGTCTTTGCAAAAGGCACTGCTTCCGAAGCTGCAAAAAGTACCTTTATTTCACTCATAATTATCCTCCCTTACAACAGGCGAACACTGTTCGCCCCTACTACCCGTAACCTCGTACGGGCGATTCATGAATCGCCCCTACTCCCCGCACCTCGAACCTCGCACCCGTCTAATTCCTATATACTTCTTCCATCATATGAAAACCGTCCTTAATTATCGTAGAATCCATATTCCCCTTATCTACGGCTATTGGTTCAAGCTCATAATATGGAATGTCATACTTGCCATCGTAGATAGTCTTCTCTATTTTGAGATTTTCTCCCTTAGCAAGCAATACAGCCAGTCTGGCTGTTTCACCCGCCAACTTCTCTATTGGCTTATACACAGTCATAAGCTGAGTTCCTTCTACTATCCTCTGGCATGCTGACAGATCCGCGTCCTGTCCGACCACAAAAACCTTGCCGGCCATACGGTGCTCCGAGAGAGCTTCAATAGCACCCTCAGCCAGGCTGTCGTTTCCAGCTATGATGCCGTCAACTCGCTTCCCATCCTGTATCACCTTTACTGTCTCTTCGAAAGCATATTCCTTCATCCAGTTGTCAGCCCATTCCTCCGCAATAATATCAATACTTTCATCCTTGACTTTATCTCCTAATACTTTATCATAGCCCTGCTTTATTATCTTAGTGTTATAATCCCGTTTTGCTCCGTTTACTATAAGCAAATTACCTTCGTGAATCTTATCCACTACATATTTTGCCATTAGCTCCCCGACTCTTTCGTTGTCAAAGGATATATACAGGTCTGCATTGGATTTCAATACCAGCCTGTCATATGATATAACCTTTACTCCCTGCCTTTTCGCCAGTTCAACCGCACTCAAGGCCTTCTCCAGGTCATTGGGAACTATAATAAGCACATCAATGTTTTGCTCCAGGAGGTATTTCACCTGCTTCAGCTGATCCTGGTCATCGTTGTTTGCATTCTGCACAATTATATCCGCTCCCATTTCTTTTACCTTCGCAATGAGAATATCCCTGTCCTTCAGCCACCGCTCCTCCTTAAGAGTACCCAGGGAAAAGCCAATTACCAGTTTTTCGTCCTTCTGTTCAATAGTATTTTGGCTAAAGTAGCTCTCAATATCTATTATATCCAATCTTTTCATTACAAAGTAAAAGAGCAGTACAAGTACGAAGATAAGCAAAACCAGTATTCCTTTCCGAAGTTTATCTTTCCGCTGCAAAGTTCATCACCTCATCAGATTGTTGATTATCCCTGTATTCGGTAGGTGTCATGCCAGTCACTCTCTTGAATATCTTACAATAATAGTTGGGGTCACTGTAGCCTATCTTGTAGCAGATTTCCTTAATGCTGTCATCGGTATCCCTTAGAAGCTCCCTGGATTTAGCTACCCTCAGCTCAGTCAGGTACTCTACAAAGCTCTTCCCTGTAGAATCCTTGAAAAACTTGCTGAAATAATGGTAGCTCAAGTTGGTTTCCTTAGCTGCATCATCCATACTGATGTCTTTATTAAAGTTCTCAATGATATATTTCTTCACCTTCGCGCTGAGGCTGTTTATTTCCATCTCCCTGGCTTCCCTCATGTCAGTTATTATCCGCTCGAGACGTCCTTTGCAAGTAACCTTCAGCTCACGCAAGTCTTGTGTTTTGAGTACGCTGTTCAAAAAGTCCTGCTCTCTTAAGCTGTCAATTTCCACATAATATGGCACTGACCTTTTTATAAGGAAAAACAACTCTATTATTCGTGACTTTATCCTGTCCATATCATCCTTATAATTCATAGTCAGCCATAGGAATATGCGTTCAAAAGCATCCATGGCACCTTCTGCATCAGCTGATAGCAGCTTACGGATCAATTCCTTTTCCTGGCTCTCGGGATACATGTCCACAATACTGCCCTTTGTCATTATATCCTCAAAATGCATTACATTATCTTCTTTCTTCAAGGATGCTGACATGTTGGCCTCATTGCATGATTTGGAAAAATTACCGAGGTCATAGCCCCTTCCAATACCTATGCTATATTTGATGTGAACATTCCTATTTATCTTTTCTACCAGTTTCGAGGCAATTTCAATGGACATATTTCTTATCTCATAGGCGTCGACTCTTTCATCTATCGGTATATAAGCCACGACTTTGTCCAGAAGGGGTGGACCTATAAGGCATTGGCACAGATTCTTCAGTTCAAGGCTGAATATATTATAAAACCTCTGCTTATCCAGGCTGATTTCCATAACCTCCTGAGATTCTTGGTTTTCCATATCATCCACAATTGCCATCATAACATAGCCATTACCAATTCCCATCCCGAATACTTCTTCATAAAAGGCAGCATCCTTTACAGCATTCCCATCAAACAATTGTGAGTATATGAATTGACCTTCCAAGTGCGGTATTACCTTATTCATTTTTTCCTTCAGCAATATCTCCCTTTGAACAGCCTCTCTTTTTGAAGCAATTGCAGTGCAAATGCCTTCAAGTGTTTCTACCACCTTGCTCCTGTTTATAGGTTTGAGCAGGTAATCATGAACTCCAAGATTGATTGCTTCTTTTGCATAATTGAAATACTCATATGCAGTAATAATGACAAATACAGTATCACGGTTTATTGCCCTTATCTGCTTTATCGCCTCTATACCATCTATACCAGGCATGTGAATATCCATAAATACAATTTCCGGTTTGAGCTCCATGGCTTTTTCTATTGCTTCACGACCTGATTTGGCTGTGCCTACCACTTCCACATTATCTACAAATCGCTCAACCATATATTTCAATGAGTCAATAACAAGGTACTCATCATCCGCAATCAACAGTTTCATCATCCTGCACCACTTCCTCTTCATAAGGTATTTTCAAGGTAACCCTGGTTCCATGTCCTTGTGTGCTTTCTATTTCAATAACATCCTTAATATCTGTTATATTATAATAAAGCTGCAGCCTCTCAGTAACATTTGATATTCCTATCCCTGTAACATGTTTTTTCTGCTGGTTTTCAACGTTTCTATGCGAGAGCAGTGCCGCTACCTGTTCCTCAGTCATCCCCTCGCCATTGTCCTCAACCTCTATCAATATACTTCCACCCCAGAGCCTTACAGAAAGTAGTATTTCTCCATCCCTCTCCAGGTTCTGAAGTCCATGTATAAAAGCATTTTCTATAATCGGCTGTATTATAGTGCAGGGTATTTTTACATTCTGCACCCGCTCATCTACATCAGTATGAAATTCTATCCTGCTTCCGAACCTTGTCTTCAGTATGAACATATAATTCTTGGCATATTTGATTTCATCAGCCAATGTCGCAGGCTCATCAAGCTTCCTGAGATTGTATCTGAAAAGCTCTGAAATATTCTCAACAAACTCAGAGGTTCTGTCTGCGCCCTCCATCATGGAAAGCTGTGATGCCGCATTCAAGGTATTGAAAAGAAAATGCGGGTTTATCTGAGACTGCAAGGATTTTAGCTCCGCATCCTTTAAAAGGCTCTTCATCCTCAGGTTTTGCATCTCCTGCTCTTTCAGGAGCTTTTCCACCTCTGCCTGACTCTTAAGCTCATCAATATAGCTTTTTATACTAATTATCATTTTGTTAAATGCAGTGGCAAGTATATTTATTTCATCGTCAGTTTTTATTTTCGACAGGTTTACGTCAAAATCACCTGCTGATACCCTTTCGGCCGAGTGGGAAAGCTGAATTATCGGTTTAGTCAGTCTATATGTAGATACAACAGCGAGAGACAGGCTTATAAATACCGAGCCTATTATTATGAATAAGTTCACATAGCTCAGGTAATTCATATTTTTAGTAATTGCTGTGTATTTTTCAGAACCCTTTTGGAGCTTGTCCCCCAAAAGCATGTTTATATAAAACTTAATATTCTCGCTTATTTGGTTTGATCTGGTGAAATGTGAGATATATTCGCTGCTTATCCTGCCTCTCTTAGCTTTGACGGCATTATCCGCCTCAATAAGCAGGTTATCAATCATAAAGCCTATATCCTTCAGCATGAGATAATCATTGTCATACAGTGCTTCTCTCGGTATATTCAATGACTTCTCCTGAAGGTTGTTGTAAATATTGTAATAGCTAAGAAGATTCTCTGAGGATTTGGTTGTCAGATACTTTTCAAGCTCTGTCATTAAGAGGTTTACGTTGCTGTTCAAGCTGTTCAGATACACATAGTCCGTAATAACCGTGTTCATCTTTATCAGTATGACCTTAGCGTTATAATAGGAAAATAGACTTGTAACGCCAAGCAGCATAGTCATAATTAGATAATATATGATTAGTTTTTTTCTAATACCTGTAAATGTGAACATTTCTTTATTCATGCCATCACCAGCTATTCTTCCATTGTAGCGGATTTTTTCTCGTATTCATCAATGTTTTCCTTTGTGATAACCTTGACTCCGGTATCTATAAAGGTGGAAACATTGTTCTTTTCCTTTATGTCTATCAATGCCTTGAGGCTTTCAAAACCCATCTTGTACGGATCACTCATAACTGTTCCGTAAATGATGTCTTTGCTTATATATCTTAGAATATCCTCTGTATCTCCGTAGCCTACAATTGCTATGCTGCCAACCTTGTTCCGATCCACTATAAGCTGGGCTGAACCTATTGTATCTACTGAATTCGTTGCGAATATCGCATTTATGTTGTCTTCACTGCTGACTATGGTCTGTGTGATTTCCTCAGCACTCAGTATTCCCATTCTGGAGGTATAGTTCTTAACAACCTTGATATCCGGGTAATTCTTTAAGGTACTTAAGAAGCCGTTCATTTTGAGGTTCTGGCTGGTCGAATCAAGCTCCTGGTCATTGCTTACAATAACAGCAATATTGGCTTTGCCCCCGGTGGCTTTTACCATTAGCTCTGCTGCTGCCTTTCCCTGCTGAAAGCTGCTGGTGCCGACGAAGGAATTCCTGTCGCTGTTTTTGTCATCATTCTCAATAGTCACTACAGGTATGCCATTATTTTTTGCTTTATTTATCAGCTCCGTAAAATCAGTCCCGCTGGACACATGGGTTATTATTCCGTCCACCTCCGACGTCACAGCTATGTCAAGGAACCTGAGCTCTTCCTGGTGGCTGTTGAATCTGGGAGCATTAAATTCAACCACAACCTTATTTTCTTTTGCAGCGTCCTCAAGGCCATGCCTGACTTCCTTCCAAAAGGGGTCCACTGAATTCTGAGCTATAAAATAAAAATGAAACCTTGGCTTGGATATGAAGACATTGGCTTCCTCTCTCTGAATCCAGAAAAGAAAAGCGCTGGTCATACATATTAGAACCATCAGTATAAGAATTGCATGTCTATTTATATGATAAATCAATTTTTTTATTGCTTTCATAGTTATGATATATTCCCCCTGAGCTCTAATGCATTCTTTCTCTTCTTTTGATATATTTCTGTAGTTAATAATTCTACAGAACAAACTATTCTCCTTCTTCTTAGCTGCTAGATTGTATTATCCTCTACAACTTTGCAATCCTAACATCTTCGCTCATTGAATATCATATGCTGTATATCTGGTTAAACCGGCTTTTCTTGCAGCTTCAATTGCCTTCCTATACTCCTCCCTGGTGATCCTCCTGTTAAGCTCCGGAATTCCATATGCTTTGTGTTCTGGATAGTACTGGGCCATAATATTCACATATACATCCTTTGAGAGCTCCTTTGCAATGAACTCCATTATCTCTCCCGTACCCGCGAGATTCTGAGGAAGCACAAGATGTCTTATAATAAGGCCTTTATACGCAATATTTTCCTCATCCGTCTTAAGGTTCCCAACCTGCCTGTACATCTCCTTCACTGCAGCACTTGAAATCTTAAAATATTCTTTCACCCCTATATACCGCATGGCAAGCTCATCATTAGAGAACTTGATGTCCGGCATATAGATATCAACAATGCCTTCTATAAGCATGAGAGTGTCAGTAAGGTCATATCCACCTGAATTATATACGATAGGTATTTTCAGCCCTGCCCGGGATGCAGTATAAATGGCTTCAACTACCTGAGGTACTATATGGCTGGGAGAGACCAAATTGATATTATGGCATCCTCTTTGCTGAAGTGATAGCATGATTTCTGCAAGATCCTGCACTGACACCTCTTTCCCCTCTCCGCAGTAGCTTATCTCATAGTTCTGACAGAAAGCACACCTCAGATTGCAGTTAGAAAAGAATATTGTTCCTGACCCATTAGCTCCTACCAACTCCTCTTCTTCTCCAAAATGCGGCTGAGCGCCCGACACTACTACGTTCTTTAGAGTTTTGCAGTATCCTTTTTCGCCCTTCATCCTGTTTACCTTGCATTGATGAGGACACAGCACACAGTCTTCAAGCATTTTATTTAATACCTCAACCCGACCTAATAGTTCGCCACTTTCAAGCAGTGTCAAATAACCAGCTTTATGCATCTTCCGCTCCTCTTTCCTATTTTTATTAAGCATCTATAAGCCTCAAATCCTACATGTAAAACTATTGCTCCTTATTAGAAAGCTCAGACCATAGAACCAAGAATAGTCATAATAATTAGCAATTTAGTGGTTAAAATATTTATATCTGAGCCTTTTTTATTATTTTTCTAAAGTAAAATCCTTTTATGCAAGGGAAGTGTGAATAGCAGTGGAGTTATCGCCAAGACTTTATCACCGTCTCATAAGGCCAACCTGGTTTTTGAACAGATATATTTATAATATTCTTAAAGACAATTTTAATTTTGAGAATAAGAAAGTCATTGATTTTGGATGTGGAGTAGGTTCAAGCGCAGCATTATTCATGCCCTCGTCATATCTTGGTCTGGATTGTGATATCAGGAGGGTGGTGTATGCAAGAAAAATCAACCCGGAATATAACTTTGGCGTATTGGCGGAAAACAAACTGCCGATTCCCGACTCATCGGTGGATTATATCCTAGTTGTTTCTGTACTGCATCATATTTCTTCCATGGATGTGAACAGCTATTTGAATGAGTTTAGAAGGGTATTGACCTGCACCGGAAAAATATTGGTCATAGAGCCTTGTCTATTTAAGGGGAATTGTTTTAGCAACTTCTATATGTCTCGGTTTGATAAAGGGAAATATTTAAGAAGCGAAGATGAATATTTAGAAATGTTCGACCGATTTGACTATGAGACGCGGATCATGAAGCGTTTCAGTCAGTTACTCCTTTATAAAAAACTGTTTTTCGTCGCTGCCTTGAGCTAATCGATTATCAAAAATGTAAAATACAAGCTTTTCCAAAAACTTGGTAACAATTATAGACCATGCATTTTTTCTTTGAAGCAGTGGTGAGTGGCAATACTCACCCCTACTTCAGAACCTCCGGGTTAATACAAGCTTCAGGCATACCTCCTGTAAGCACACTGACGATGTTACGTGCTGCTATAAGTCCCATATTAGTCCTTGTTTCTATGGTAGCAGAAGCGATATGCGGTACTATAACAGCATTGTCCAGCTCTTTGAGTCCCGGCTCTATATCCGGCTCGTTCTCAAAGACATCCAGTCCTGCACCCCATATCTCACCATTCTTTAAGGCATATATCAGAGCCTTTTCATCAACAACAGGCCCACGGGAGGTATTAATGAACACTGCTGTATTCTTCATAAGCTTGAATTCCGTTTCACCTATATAGTGCCTCGTAGTTGGCGTCAAGGGTACATGAACGGATATAAAATCCGCTTCTCTTAGAAGTGTCTCTTTGTCAACGAACCTCGCACCAAGCTGCTTTTCCATCTCGGCATTCGGTTTTGTACTGGTATATAAAATCTCCATATCGAAGCCCTTTGCCTTACTGGCAAAATTGAAGCCTATGCGGCCTGCTCCAATTACTCCAAGCTTCTTGCCAGTAATATCCCTGCCCAACAGCAGCATTGGCCCCCATCCCTTGAATTTTCCTGCTCTGGCAAATCTGTCTGACTCAGCAATCCTTCTGGATACCGCGAACAAAAGCGCCCAAGCCAGGTCTGCCGTTGCATCATTGAGCACATCTGGAGTATTGGTAACTATTATGCCTCTCTTTGAAGCCTCAGCAACATCAATATTATTGTATCCTACTGCATAGTTGGCAAATATCCTGCATTGTGAACCTGCGGCATCAAAAACCTCTGAATCTATTACATCTGTAAGCAAGCAAAGTACAGCGTCCATACCTCTTACTCCAGCCAGCAATTCTTCCCTTTCAAGTACTCTGTCGTGAGGATTTACTGTCACATCAAATTGTTCTCTCAAGCTATCAATTGCAGCTTCTGGAATCTGCCTTGTAACATACACTTTTTTTCTCATCATCTTTCTTCCTCCACATTTGTCATTCTACTTATATAATTATCGTTTCATCTGTTTAGTTTATTATATCAAAACGTATAATTGAACGCACTTATAAAACAAAAAACCCATGAAGCTTTAACCCTCATAGGTTTTAAATATTGAGTATTTAGCTGTTACATAGAAGCTCCACATAAGCTTTCATATAATCAGGCAGATCCTGGGGCTTACGGCTCGAAACTATGTTGCTGTCCACCACCACAGGCTCATCTACCCATATCCCTCCTGCATTTGTCATATCATCCTTTATTCCCGGGGTGCTCGTTACCCTTTTACCCTTGAGAATATTTGCAGAGATAAGTACCCAACCCGCATGACAGATTTGCCCAATAGGTTTTCCCGCTTCATTCATTCTCTTAACAAGCTCAAGCACTTCGGGGAATCTTCTCAATTTATCCGGTGCCCATCCACCCGGTACAAGAAGTCCATCATATTCATCACAACGTATGTCCGAGAAACAGAAATCTGAAACAGCAGGAACCCCATATTTCCCAATATATTTGGTATTTGCCTTTTCCCCGACTATATGAACAGTGACACCTTCCTCTCTAAGCCTCAGAATCGGATACCACAGCTCCAAATCCTCAAATTGATCGTCTATGAGACAGATTACCCTGCAGTTTTTGTTCATTAACCCACACCTCCATCAATACCTTTGCTTACATATTACACCTTCTATTATTTATCATCCATAAACTTTCTTAAGAAGGCTGCGGGATTCTTCTGCAGCAGCCAGTACGTTATCAATGCTATCGCCGATAGATGCCTGTACGGCAGCAATTATTGTCCCTTCCAGAATCGGAGCATCAGCAATTCTTATCCTTTTCCTAATACTGTCCTCCAAAAGCTCTATAGCTAAGGTACTGCTTAATACTGCGCTGCCAAGATCAACCATTACAACGACTCCATCGCCGGTATCAACTTTTTTTATAGCTTCCATAATTCTGATTGCATCTGTCCCAATACTTCCGTCCTCCAAACCGCCTACTGCAGCGATTGCTTCTTTTTCACCCGCCATTTGATCCGCCAATTCCTTAATTCCCTCAGCTGCTTTTGCACTATGGGACACAATTACTATACCAACCATCTCTCATGCCTCCCGGATAGAGGATTTGCAATAATCCTTCAATACCTTGAGCAATATAAGGGAGGATGTTGCCCCGGGATCCTGATGCCCTATACTTCTTTCCCCCAAATACGAGGCCCTTCCTTTAGTAGCCTTTATCGTCTTTGTGTATTCAACTCCCTCTTCTGCCGCCTTACATGCCGACTCAAGACAGTCCGTAAGACTTTTATCCTCCTTTATTCCCCGAGAAAAGGCTTCGAGCGCAGGTTCAAGTGCATCCAGCATTGTCTTTTCACCCTTTACAGCCTTGCCTCTATCCTTTATACCCTGTATTGCTGCAGAGAGCATTTCCATAGCTTTTTCTCTGGTTATAAACCCAGCCCCTTGTGCTGCACTTGAAGCTCTTAAAAACGCAGTACCATATAGAGGGCCTGAAGCTCCCCCAACTGTTGATATGAGGGTCATTCCTACTTTTTTAAGAACCGCCGAGATGTCTTCTTCCCCCGAATCCAAAAGCTTAGCTCTCACTGCATCAAAACCTCTTGACATATTTATGCCATGATCTGCATCTCCTATAGCCGCATCAAGGTTTGTAAGCATCTCTTTATTTTCATTTATGGCATCAGATATAGTATAAATTGCTTCATATATTTGGGAGTGCATTTTACTCCCCTCCCTATATCTGAACAAAGGCTGGCGTATCAGCAGGAGCAAGCAGCAATTCCTTTAACTCCCCATCCAGCTTCAAGACAGTTATGGAGAATCCGGCCATTTCAAGTGAAGTCATATTGTTTCCTACATATGTGTGCACAATCTTTATGCCCTTTTCGTTCAGCACTTCAGCTACTCTTCTGTTCACAATATAGAGCTCCATTAAAGGCGTACCACCCAAACCGTTTATCATAACTGCCACTTCATTATCGGCATCTAAAGGCATATCTTCCAATATCTTCGCAAGCAAATGATCTGCAATCTCGTTGGCAGTTCTTATTTCTTCCCTGTGGGTACCTGGCTCCCCATGAATTCCCATGCCAATCTCCACTTCATTTTCTTCCAAAGTAAAGCTGGATTTTCCGGCAGCTGGGACAATACACGGAGAAAGAGCCATTCCCATTGATCGCACGTTTGCAATTACTTTCTCTGCTGTCCGCTTTACTTCATTAAGCTCTGCTCCGGTTTCAGCCTTTGCACCCGCTACTTTATGGACAAAGATTGTGCCTGCTATTCCTCTTCTTCCCGATGTCCAAGTACTGTTTTCAACTGCAACGTCATCGTTTACAACAACACTGTCTACTTTTATGCCTTCAGCCTCGGCCATCTCTGCAGCCATTTCAAAGTTCAATATATCGCCTGTGTAATTCTTTATTACCAGCAATACACCCTTTCCACCATCTACAGCCTTTATTGCCTCAAAAACCTGGTCAGGAGTAGGTGAGGTAAATACAGCTCCAGCTACAGCTCCATCAAGCATACCTTTACCGACGAATCCCCCATGGGTAGGCTCATGCCCGCTTCCGCCGCCGCTCACCAGTGCAACCTTTGGGTTAGGAGCACTTGCTCTTACTAATACGTTTGTTCCTTCCAAACGTCTTATATAGGCAGGATGTGCAGCTACTACCCCCTTAAGCATTTCATCAACAACATTTTCAGGATTATTAATTATCTTTTTCATTGTGATAACCCCCTTTTTTATTTGTACTAAACTTGTACAGTAAATTGTACTACGCTTAGTTCGAAATAAGACTAAAATTCCAAAGATAAAAAAGAAAAAACTGCCCTAAGGCAGTTCAATCCCCCGCAGTCATTATACCCAAGGCCCCTTCTTCATCGATAATATCCTGAATCTTATCTACCTGAGATACTATCGCTCTGTTTATACTATGCTGAACAGTTGGGCTTTCCATATCCTTCACTGCAGGATAGTCAATTGTCACCATATCGTCTTGAGTAGTAATCCTTCTCGTGGATATACGCACCGGATTTTGTATAACGCTCATACCTCACCGCTTCTTTCTTTTCTCTATAGAAAATAAAGTCTATAACATCATATTCAACAACTTCCCTGGTTGTTCCGTCTGTTCTTGTGGCACTTGCCAAAAGCACGGCATATTATGTAGAGAGAAAATTTGCTTGTATTTACGAAAGGGGTGTACTGCATGCCTGACCTGATTATTTTTAATTGTATTGCTGCAAACAACATGAATAAAAATGCTGCTATATTCGTTGGGGATAATTCTGCCTCCGGCTGGGATTCCAATAACAAGATCGAGAATGTCATAAACCAGACTGTTGGCGCAGCAAACGTTTTTACAGCCATACTGACAATGTTGAACGATAATGACATCATTGATACTCCGATTGTTGATAGTGATGTAGAATCAGCTCCAGCAGTTCAAGCATAGGATGTGATTTGTATGCCTCAGAACAATATGGTCACTTTTAATAACATACTGGTAAATTCAGTGTATACAAACTCAGGGATTTTTGTCGGTACAAATTCCCAAGTTAATTGGAATTCCAACAATAATAACAAGTCAGGCTTCGGCTCCGTTCTGGGAGCCAGAAATGTAGTAAGCCATGCAGTCAATATATTCATGGACAACGACTTGATAGACACCCCAATTTTTAATGGGGCAGCACTGCCCCCCAGCACGAAGGGGAAGGATAATATAACAATCTATGGGTGCCATAGAATAAAAAAAGAACATGCCGATTAAATTGTTTTGGCACAGATTTATGACTTTACTCATAAGATAATATAGAATGGCTGGATTCCATTCATATATAAAGCTTGGAGTGGTCTGAATGCTTGTAGAAAAGCCACGTATCGATATCACTTTAAATAACATCTGCATAAACTCAATAGTGTCCAACTCCGGGGTATTTGCAGGGCGTAATATTCAATACCTGTGGCGTTCAAACAGAACCACTCAATCCGGCTTTGGTACTGTCACAGGGGAAAACAATACCTTGGAAAGCCCCTTTAATGTAGTAACCGATCCTGACAGCAGCAGCGAACTGATAAAATACCTGGAAGAACTGTTAAGTGCAAGAATTGGAAAGCGGGGAATATAAATGGTCAGAATAGAATTTGGGGACTTAATAATCGAGCAGCTTTCAGACTCCTCAGGGGTGTTTTCCGGTGACAATTTTCAGGCGAAGTGGCGTTCATGGATGAAAGTTGACGAGGGCTTCGGTACTTTAGAAGGAGATTTCAATAATTCTTTAAATAATCAAAGTGCAGTAATAAGAACGTGCATGGAAGACAAGTAACAACCGCTGCTATTATGAGAGGCGGAGTGAATTCTGATGGGAAAACGTGATGAAAGTAATTCTGATAATCTCCTGCTGCGGGAAATCTACAAGAAGCTAATGTCTATCGAAGGAGAAGTGGAAAAGCTTAAAAGCAGACCTGAATACCATATTAAAGTAGAAAAGTTGGATGTGCAGCAGCTGGAAAACCTCATTTTCCGCCTTGACACACTGGATATAAAGGATTTAAGCGGTACTCTAAATATAGGCAATAATTTCGATACAAAAAAAACTTCTTGCAACGTGGTTGAAAAAAACAGCAAAAAAGGCAAGGGCAAAAAAAACAGTAAAGACAAGGAGGAGTCCTAATGGATAACCTATCTCCGGTATTTTTCATAGGTAATATCCGTATCGGCACAGTTGAGGGAGCTTCCTGCATTAATCTGGGCAATAACCTGCCTGTGGGTTTTCAGAGCTTTAAGAAGCAGAATCAGGGCTTTGGTTCTATATGCGGTGATAATAATGATATTGCTGAGTTGTGCTCAGTGCTTAAAGATACAAACGTGGTAGACATGCTGAATCAATCGGGCAATGATGAGGTTCCAGACTGGGTGAAGAGACTGGCCTCTGAAAAATTCAGCCTTGGTGATAAAGAATCATCCAGGCAGTCCAAATCCGAACACAAATTTAAATAAAAAATATCAAAATATAAATATAACTTATAGGAAGTGATTTTGTTGAGTAATCCCGGACAATACTATGATCCCACACAGATGAGCGCCAAGCTTAAAAATATGTTTTTGAAAGGCGATACATCAGAGCTTCCCAGCTTCATTCAGGAGGTATTGATGCAGTCCATCGCCAATCCATTGACTCAGGCTCTGTTGGCTCCTTTGGCCCAATCCTTGGCGGCACCCCTTTCTCAGTACTTCAGCAGTCCAATGTCTCAGAATGTAAAAAGTGAGTCTGTGATATATGCGGAGCCTACACCAACAAACACAAACAGCTTGAATCCACAGCTTTTTGAGATACATGGCTTTGTGGTCATTAGAACTCCAATACCTGAAGGTGTAGACGAGAATGATATTAAAGTATTAATCGCACCCAGCCATGTAACTATAAAAGGTGATCCTTCTGGCAACGACCACATTATCCCTCTTCCACAGGGTACAAAAAAAGAAGGTGCTACTGCAGCCTTCAAGAATAGAATATTGGAGGTTCAAATTCCAAGGGAAATAGAAGCTCTAACTTTCGATGAGGTTACTGTACAATATCTGTAGACAGAGACGCTATTCACTAAAATTAATTGATATTTCTTTTTCATCTCCAACTGTAAGCCTTGGTATGTGGATTTCCACAAGGCCGCCTTTGAATTGTGCCTCTATAGGACCATCGGGAACAATATCATCAGGCAATAGAATTTCTCGTTTGAAGCTCCCACGAAACCTCTCCCTTTGAAGAATTTCCTCCTCTGTTACCGTGTATGTCGTAGGAATTTCACCACTGATAAAGAGCTTCATCCCTTTAATTCTTATTGTCAATTTATCCGCCGACATAAGCCCCGGTGTCTCAACCACTACAACCACCTGTTCATCTGTCTTATATATGTCAATAGGTGGTCCCTGCTTTGGAATCATTTTGTTTATCTCGTACCAAAAGTCTTCCCCCAATATCTGCTGTGCCTTTTCAGGCATACCCTTCCATTCAAATATCTTTCCTTTTCCATCCGGCATTACCAAACACCTCCAAGTTATAGCTGCCTGTCAGCTAGACTGCACTTATCACCCCGCAGCCCAGCCTTTTTCCCGCGTTGCCTGCAGGCTGAGATCTGTAATCGTCAGGGCTTTCGTGGATTATTACTGCTTTCCCGATTATATCGGCAACCCTGAACTTATTGGTAAAGAAGCACATCCTTGCTATGCCATTGTTTGAAAACAATACCGGGAAATCTCCTGCATGGTTGCCATGAGGCTGATTTGTTGGATTCCAATGTTCTCCTGCCGCTTTGAAAGGTTCCTTAGGATCCCCGACTTCACAGCTTCCGCTGCCATGAATATGAAAGCCGTGAGGGCCTATCGGCTGTTTGACCTCTTTGCCCGGCTGATATTTGGGAAGTCCCTTTACATTTACACATATCCAGACTCCACCAGGTACGTTTCTGAACATAACCATCCCTTCCAACTGTGGTGCAAGAGGACCGCCTTTTATTCTTGCAACAGCCGTCTGCGCCTTGTCCTGTCTATATTCCCTATAATACATATTACCCACCCCTAATAACAATATATATTCATATTATTCAAACAGCCGGAAAATGTGCTATTTTGCTTGTTCTCCTTGATTATTGCTGTTTTAAGTATTACAATTGTTTATAAGAATTTTTGTTTGAATTTTTTAATGGGGTGAAATGATTGAGACATACTTCAAAATGGGTACAATACATAGGTTTTATCTCAGTAGGCATCATTGCAAATATCATAGGTCCTCTCCTTCCTGCAATACGCACTGATATCAACATCAACTACAGTCAGGGAGGATTATTACTTTCAGGACAGTTTGTAGGAATGCTCATTACGGCACTTATTGGCGGATACTTTATGGACAAATCAGGAAAGAGGCCTTTTATGCTTGCCGGCAGTGCAATGATAATTGTCGGACTTGCGGGCTCCATGACTGCTAAAAGCTTTATGTTCTTATATGCATTAAATCTTATAACAGGCTTTGGATATGGTATATATGAAGTAGGAATAAATGCTCTATGTGCGGATTCATCTGAGGAAAACAAAGGCAGCGATATGAATTTCTTACATTTCTTTTACGGAGTCGGTGCTATAGCTGCTCCCCTACTCGCATTTGCAAGTACTGAATACTTGGGCAATTGGAAATATTGCTTTGGATTTGCACTGATTGCTCCTGTTATTGTAAGTATCTTACTAATAAGAAATAGAATTGAAGAGCATAAGCTTATCCATGAAAAAGTCAAGAAAGCTGGAAATAAAAACTCCAACCCATACAAAAGCCTTTTTCTGTGGACTGCTGGACTTACCGCATTTTTCTATGTAGGTGTGGAAGTGTCTACAGGCGGTTGGATTTCAGTTTATTGGAATACAATGATTCCTGACAGTG
The DNA here is from genome assembly GCA_035628995.1 of Clostridia bacterium. NCBI lineage: Bacteria > Bacillati > Bacillota > Clostridia > Clostridia bacterium. The sequence continues at coordinate 652,257 of DASPIR010000023.1, forward strand.
CTATACCAGCATCCTTGACTGCTACTATATTCTGGCTTTGCCTTACAGTAGGGAGACTGTTCTCTGGTAAAATCGCGGATCGCATAGGCCTTTCAAAATACATGCTTGCAGCAGGTTTCGGAACGCTGCTGCTATCGGCTTTATGGAGTGTTCTGCCTGCAGGGAACTGGACTCTGGTTATAGTCGGCGTATTGGGACTTATGCTGTCAGGTCAGTATCCAACTGCTATGGCAATTGCAACTGCTCATTTCCCGGGAAAATCGGGTGTGACTGCTGCATTTATTTCAGTATTCGCAGGCCTAAGTGGTTTCTTCATTCCGGCTCTAATCGGGCGAGCAGCTGATACCTTCAGCATTGCCGTGCTCTCATACGCAATGCTGGTACTATCCTTGCTGCTTGTGATATTCGCTTATACTTTAAAAAAAGGTTCTATGCAGTCTTAGCATAGGACCTTTTTTTATATCAGCCAGTTGCATAATAACACCCCGCCAATTCCTCCGAATACCACAAATATGACATTCAGTCTATAATAGGCAAATATAATAGAAACCAAACCTCCCACAGCTGCTGTAAGCCTGTCTCCTGTAGAATCCAGTATCCCGGGAAAAATCAATGCCCCAAGCGCTGCGTAGGGTATATATTTCAGAAATACTTCAAGCTTTGCCGGAAGCTTGATGCCGTTCAGGAACAGCATTGGGATTAACCTTGGTATATATGTCACCAGCGCCATTAAAATCACTATAACAAACAATCTAGTCATTGGTCACCTCTCCCTTCCCATCCAGGAATGAACCAAGCAAAGCAGCAGTTACAGTTGAGATTATAATCGCCCAGCTTGGGGAGACAAAGCTTAATACAGGTACGAAATAAAATGCGGAATTCACAGCCATAGCTGCCAAAGCAACTATAAGTATGGGACTTGCAGTCCTCATACTGGGAACCACTAACCCGATAAACATAGCATATAGCGCAATTCCCATTCCGTTTATTATGTATTCAGGTATCCATGAGGACATAAGCAGCCCTGTAAGGGTCCCTATATTCCAGAAACAGAAAGCCATAAGATTTAATCCAAGCATGAATTGAGGACTTATTTCCCCTTTTTCTTCTATAGAAGCCACAGCAAAGGTTTCATCTGTAATCCCAAAGGCCAGGTAGGGCATAAGCTTCTTTGAAGTACCCTTTTCCAGGTTTTGCGCAATAAATGAAGTCATGAGAAAATGCCTCAAGTTCAATATAAATGTAGCCAGTACGATTTCAATTGGCAGCGCTCCAAGGCTCATAAGCTTGATGCCGACAAACTGGCTTGCTCCAGCAAACACAATCAAAGACATCAACATCGCTACAATACTTGGTATTCCCAAGGTTTTTGCCAACACTCCGAAGGCTATGGCTATTGGCAGATATCCTACCGCAATAGGAACCCCCGCTTTTATTCCTCTTTTAAAACTTGTCCCAGCTTCCATGATATTACCTCTTTCCTGCATAATCTCCTACAGGCCTTTCAAAAAATATTAAAGCCCTCATCCCTTTGACTTCACGTCTCAAGGATGAGAGCTTAGCCTTACGTAAATTACTATATATTATATTTACATAAAGCATTTTTGTCAACTATGTGCCCTGTAATAGAATTCGTTTCTGGCAGCAGGGCACAACATCGATGACCGGATTAAAAGCTCCCTATTAAAGCACAGGAATGCATTTAACCTTGGAATTCAAATTTTTTGATTACATTTATGAATAAAATAGATATATAAATCACCTCCCGCAGAAATTATATTTTACGGGAGATTTATTTTTTTGTAGATAGTACCTCACATATTTTCATTTTCTTATGTGAAAAATAGAAGGGATTATAAATACGTATAAACAAAGGAGGCGAAACAAATGGAAATAAATAAACATTTTCATCTTGCAGAAGTCAAGGAAGATAAAAAAACAATACAATTGCTAACTGAGTTTGAAAACAAGCTTGGAGAACAGATAGGCGGGGATGTAGTTCTGATTGCCTATAAGCGTAATGATGAAGAGAATAGCTAGTACAAATTTTGCAGCCATAAGAGGAGTGTTGAATAAATGAAAGCAAACGAACATTCTCATCCTTCTGATATTGAGAGAGATAAAAGAATAGAAAAAAGGCTCTCTGAATTTAAGAACAAGTTTGGAGAGGAGTTTGGCGAAGATGTAGTTTTGATAGCCTACAAGCGGGATAAACCAGAAGGCAGCTGGCATTAAGAAAGCGCTCTATAAAGTGCACCCCAAAGGTTAGACACATCTAATATTTGGGGTGCACTTCACTAAGGAGCTCTTTTTTAATTTTATATCTCATTATTCTTCAGAAATTTCCGACTCCAATGCTTCATCATCATAGAAGTCCAGATAGGAATACTGCTTTCCGCCTTTATGCCAGCCCAATATAGCTTCCATGTTGACGTTCTGCGTAGCTCTGAGAATATTAGTATCCACGTTTTCTATCTTTTCCTTCAATTCCTTTATCAAAGCTTTTATTTCATGGCGTTTGTTGGCTATCTTCCCTGCAGAAACCATGCAGGCACAGTTCAAAGGCCATATGCCGCTGTTCTGTGTGAACCTTTCAATATAAAGCTCATCAACAAAGTAAAGCGGTCTAATAAGCTCCAGACCCTTGAAGTTTGCGGATTTCAACTTTGGCAGCATCGTCTTGAAGCTTCCGGTATATAGTATATTCAACATCGTAGTCTCAATTGCATCATTGAAATGATGTCCCAGGGCAAGCTTGTTGCAGCCCAGCTCCGTCGCCTTTGAGTAAAGTGCACCTCTGCGCATTTTAGCACACATATAGCAAGGGTAGTCCTTTGCGATTTTGTCTACAATCTCGAATATTCCTGATTCAAACAAATGAATAGGTATATCAAGATATTTGCAGTTTTCTATCAGAAGCCCCTTAATATTCTCATGATAGCCCGGGTCCATAGCTATGAACTCCAGCTCAAAGGGGACGTTTCCATGCTTCTGCAGCTCTTGAAAGAGCTTGGCCATAAGCATGCTGTCCTTTCCTCCCGAAACACCCACTGCTACCTTATCCCCTTCTTCAATAAGGTTAAACTCCCTTATTGCTTTTAAAAACTTTGACCATATGTGCTTTCTATATGTCTTTATAATACTTCTTTCTATTTCAGGAAGCGGCTTCCTTTCACTGAAAGGCACCAGTATTTCACAGCCTTCTCCGGCTATATCGCTCATTATTTAAACATCACCCTTCGTACTGCTTTTTGATTATCAATACTTTAATATTATCCCATATCATAATATATCCTACAATCCTTAGTAAAACAATACTTCACCTTATTTATCCCCTTCATTGGTCATTATAAGAAGTATTTGATATAATTTAATTAATTATAATGCTGTGAGGTGTTTTGATAGGTGGGGATGAAATCAATATTATTGATGGCTATGTAGGCAGAGGGTATGCCTTAAGCCGTCAAGAGGAGCTTGATTTCATTCATTCTCTGGCTAAATCGGAGGGAGTAATCCTTGATCCTGTTTATACCGGAAAGGCTATGTACGGACTAACAGATGAGATAAAGAAGGGAAGGTTTAAGGATTATAAAAATATCCTCTTCATTCATACCGGAGGACTTTTCGGACTCTTTCCAGAGATAAATTTGTTTGAATTCTAGAAACAACCTCTCCCCTGCAACGGGAAGAGGTTGTTTTATAATCATATAATCTATACTTTTATATCGATATACTTTCCATAATGATTTCCGAAGAATTTTCTCATATTATTCAAAAAATAATCGTCATTCTTATTATCTGTTTTTGTAGTCGTAGTGGTCTTTCCTCCAGATGTATATGCCCTTCCGCATTCCGGGCACACATCCATAAAAATCTGGACAGACTGCGATGTAACCGCTCGCCCTTCAACCTGTGCTTTTGCACCTTCCCTTGAAACATGTTCCTGCTCATGAGCCATTACCGCTGCACCTGAGCTTTCTGGAGAAACATGGGTAGGAGCTTTAAAGGATACCCCTGGATCGTCAGACCCGTCAACATACTTACGGTTCTGGCAGGTTGAGCACTCTACCGCACCCATCTTCTTCATCAATATCGCTTCCTGGCTGTTTCCGACAGCAGACGTTTGCTCATTAGCATTATTTGCACCTGGCGCTTGCTGTTGTGCTGAAGCGTCAGGTACCCCTGGATTGTTTTTCGAATATTGACTTATAAAGTTATACCCACCTGAACCTACTTGAAGGGACATATAAATCTCCCCTTTTTAATAAATAATATATATATTATACCACATATTTCTATTGATTAAAATATTATCCAGTCTAATCCCCATGTCGTATCTTATCATCGTCCGAGTCCAAATCAATCGTAAAGTTGCTCATACTGTATCCTGCCAGCCATCTGCAGCAAATCCTGCCTTTGACCCTATCCCGGTATCCTGCCTTAAGCTTGCCCAGAAGCTCAGTGGCTGACTGTCCCAGCTCAACATGTACAGTATAATTGAAGTCTATGGTCACTATTCCGTTTTCATCCGGTTCACTTACTATTGGATGCTTTTCAGCAAAATCCTTTGTACCCTTCCAATTCAAAATCTGGCGAAGGCAGCTGCCCTTCCCCAGCATTTCCTGAAGAAAAGCCTTGTTCTCCATCTTTATATAACCACCGACTATATAAAACTCCAGCTCTAACATAAATACGCACTCCCAAATCCAATCAACATTGTTATTTTTTTAACATTCTTGATTATATTATATTTCATACATTTGCAAAAGTAAATAATATATGCAAAAAAACAACCGGTATTTCCGGTTGTATAACTCAGATTCAGCATTTTCTAATACATCTTATGAGGATTGTACATGCTGTGACCCTATAGAAAAAGGCTTTACCTGATCTCAAGTGATCAGATAAAGCCCGGTTCACATTCTATTACTTTTTCCCTTCGATATAGCTGTAAATAAAATCTATATCAGGTGCAAAGGAATCCCTCTTAAAATTCTTAACATAACTCTTGACTGCATAATCCTTATACCTGAAATACAAAGGTCCTATCGGCATTTCATCCATGAGAAGCTGCTCAGCCCAATGCAGCAATACAGATCTTTTTGCCTTGTCCGGCTCAGCCTTTGCTGCACTGATATACGAATCATACTGTGCGTTGCTGTACGCTGCATCGTTGACCCAACCATCTGTTACAAACAAATCCAAAAACGTCATAGCGTCTGGATAATCTGCACCCCAACCCGCTAACGAAATCTGATAATCTTGTTTACTTTGTCTTTCTATCCTTTCAACTGCTGTAACCGCCTGAATTTCTACATTCACTCCGAGATTCTTCTTCCACATTTCTATGAATGCTTTCCCATACGACTGCGCAGATTCGGTGTCATTAACCAACAGCGTAAGTTTTGGTAATTCTTTCAGTCCAAGTTCCGCCATGCCTTGATTCAGAAGCTGTTTTGCTGTTACAACATCATTATCCGTGAAATAAACCGGCTTCTTTTCTCCAAATGTCTTTCCATCAGCGTCGAGCACAATACCCGGTGTTACAAATGCAAGCGCGGGCTTCCAAGGCATTTCTGCCACATTATTGATGAACTCTTGCCTATTTATGGCATATGTCAAAGCTTTTCTAATATTCTTATTCTTCAAAACCGCATTTGTGCAGTTAAAATCAAAATACCAAACACTAGCGTCACTATATGATCCTAACTCATCCTTGGAGAAAGTCGACTTATCGGTGTAATACAAATGATTAATCATGTCAAGAGCACCGGTTTTATACATCGAAACCTCAGTTTCCTCATCATCGGTTAAAATACCAGTAACCTTCTCAAGCTTAATGTTTACTGCATCCCAGTATGTGGGGTTTTTCACAAAGACCATTTCGCTTTCCAGTTCCCATTTCTCCAATTTAAAAGGCCCATTTGTTACAAGGTACGCTGCCTCTGTATTGTAGTTCTCTCCATACTTTTCAAACACGTCCTGCCTTACAGGGGCAAAAACAGGGAATGATACCAAATAATCAAAGTATGTAACCGGTTGCTCCAATGTGACCTTTATGGTCTTATTATCAACTAGCTTGATACCGACATCTTCCATTTTGGCATCACCGATACTGTATTCTTCAGCATTTACTATGTCATACAAAAAGTATCCATAATCTTTTGGATCTTCCGGGTCTATAGCCCTAAACCAGCCATACACAAAATCCTGTGCTGTAATTACTTTGCCATCCATCCACTTTGCGTTCCGCAAATGAAATGTCCACTCTTTACCGTTAGGGCTCACTTCCCATTTTTCTGCTATGCCAGGCTTTATCTTTCCGTTCCCTGCGTGTCTGGTAAGACCCTCCATTATCCAATTATAAACTTGGATATCCCCTGTGTAATAAGCTGCCTGGAAATCAAGAGTCTCCGGAACATCATACAGACTGATGTTAAGCTCCTGCTTATCTTTTAGAGGCGTATTCACAACACTGTTTGTTGAGGTGTCTGCGAAAACCATCATCATAGATGACAGTATAAGTATAACCGACAAAGCTATTGACAAAATTCTTTTATTTTCCATTAATATCATCCCCTCTCATATTCTTACATCAATATGTATAATTGTAACCAAATAAATTATTATTGTCAAATTATGTCTAACTATAGGTAATAACGCCTAAAGCATGATTATGCCTTCCATGACTGGTCTTGGCGCTGCTCAAGCACCCTTATTTCCCGGCTTCTTTCATAGTGTCTCAGCCAGAGCATAAAAAGCCCCGATGCAAATGTAAGTGAAAAGCATAGAATCCACAATTCGAATAATCCAAATGCGGTTATATATTTGCCGAAAAAGAATGGGCCTAATGCATTTCCTGTACCCATTATCATCGTAATAAGTGCATTGAACCTTCCCCTGTGAGTTATCGGAGAATGGTTGGCAATATACACCCCTGCGTTTGTGGCTTCCAATACCTCCCCCACCGTAAAAATAAATGCAGACAGCAGGAATAACGGCAATGTGCCTATGAATCCAATCATACCAAAGCCTACAGCATAGAAGAAGCCTGCAAGAGCCATGTTTATCAGCGGCTTCAGCCTTAAAGTAAGCTTTGTCGCAGGTACTGTAAAGGATATGACCACAAGACCAGTGAAAGACATTATAATGCCAAAATACCTCGGTCCCAAGCTGCTCCCAAAGCTTTTTGCAAGCTGAAGAGGTATTGCAAACCCTATGCATGAATAAACCAACTGATTGATTAGCCGACCCACACTGAAAAGCATAAGTACAGGCCTTTTCTTAAAGGCATCCCATGCGCTTCCTTCCTCAGCGGCCTCGTCATCCCCTTCAGCTTCCTCCTGCTCCATATCCTCTGCATTCGGCATTGTCTCTTTAATGAAAAGCAATATTAACACTAAAGATATCAATATGGCAAAAGCGTTTCCGTAAAAAATCCAGTTTGTATGGTTCCTATATAAAAAACCAGCTATCATAGGACCTATGGAAAAGCCTATATTTGTACCCATGTAAAGCAGTGAGAACGCTTGTCTTCTGTTGTCCTTGTTCGTAAGATCGGTTAACATAGCCGAACTCACCGGCTGTGCCGCCCCAGCAAACATTCCTGACAATATGAGAAATACAGGAATTAGTATTGAGCTGCCTAAAAAAGGACATGGAAAAAAGCATAAAGCCGACAGTCCCAAAAATCCCAGAAGCAGCTTCTTCCTCCCTATATGGTCAGTGAGCTTGCCCCCCGTTATGGAGCCTACCATTTGAAAAACCGCACTTAGCAAAAAAAACTCGCCGGCAGCTTCTGCGCTGAAACCCAATCTTTCAGTCAGAAAGAATGTAAGAAACGGATAGACAAAGTTGCCCATCGCATTTATTATTCTTACGATGAAAAGCACATATATCGACCTTGGAAGTCCTGAATATATGTGCAACCTCTTATTTAACCCCACGATACAACCCCCTAAGAAATAAAAAACAAATAAAGTCCTAAACTATATTCATATTTATACACCTAATAGAACCATTTAACCACTAAATTAAAAAAACTTCAATATTCACAAGCATTCAGTTATGATATACTACAGTAAAAGGCAATAATGTACAATATAAGCTAAAGATTATACATAATTGGGAGGTTTTTATGAACATCAATGGACTAAGGGAATTAAAAATAGGTGATCTGACGGCTAGACTGCCTATTATACAGGGGGGCATGGGAGTTGGAATATCACTGTCCGGTCTTGCAGCAGCGGTAGCAAACGAAGGCGGTGTTGGCGTAATAGCAGCAGCTGGAATCGGTATGTTAGACTACGATTTCTCCACTAAATTTCTGGAAGCAAATCTTGAAAGGTTGAAAAGTGAAATAAGAAAAGCACGAGAGAAAACCAAAGGCATCATCGGTGTTAATATAATGGTTGCTTTGACTAACTATGCAGAGTTTGTAAAGGCCTCTATTGAAGAAGGCATAGATATAATTTTTTCTGGTGCAGGTCTTCCTCTCAATCTTCCGCAGTATCTGGAGGGAAAGTATGAAACCAAGCTGGTTCCTATTGTATCTTCAGCACGCGCAGCCAGTGTTATCTGCAAAAAATGGCTGGATAAGTACAACTATCTTCCAGACGCTATAGTTGTGGAAGGTCCTAAGGCCGGTGGACACTTGGGCTTCAAAGAAGATCAAATATACAATCCCGAATACTCACTGGAAAAAATTATTCCCGAAGTTATAAACGAAGTAAAACCCTATGAGGACAAAGTCGGCAGACCGATTCCTGTAATAGCCGGCGGCGGCATATATTCCGGTGAGGATATTTATAAGTTTATGAAGCTTGGTGCTTCCGGAGTTCAAATGGCAACACGTTTTGTTACAACAGAAGAGTGCGATGCCTCTATAGATTTCAAGAACACTTACATCAACTCCAAAAAAGGAGATGTGACTATTATAAAGAGTCCTGTAGGCATGCCGGGTAGGGCTATCAGAAATGAGTTCACCGATGATATCTCCATGGGTGCGAAAAAACCATTCAAATGCCCATACCATTGCATAGTCACATGTGATTATAAGAATAGCCCCTATTGCATAGCTATGGCATTGACAAATGCACAAAAAGGCGACCTTGAAAATGGCTTTGCCTTTGCAGGAGAAAATGCTTACAGATCGGATAAAATCGTTTCTGTGAAAGAGCTTATGAACACACTTCAAAAAGAATATGCTGATGCTGCAGATAATGAAAAGTCGCTTTAAGGCGACTTTTTTTATTAATGTATGAAACCGCTCAATTTTCCTACATGGCTGCGGTCTTCCTCCAACAAACCCTTTATCAGCTTCATGCTTTCCGCATCCAAGTCCCCCTTCACTACCTCCTCAGCCATCTGAATTCCTCTGTATTCTCCATTTCCAGCATCCTTTAGAATAAACTTCGTATCATCACTGTTTCTTTTCACTAAATTCTTCATGTCAGCCATTGTTCCCATCAAGCCAGCACCTTTTACTGGGGTACCTCCGAGACTGCGTATCCTATCGGACACCTTAGAAGCGTGCTGCTTATGATCCCTTTGAATTTTCTGCAGCTCCAGCCTCATAGCAGGATCTTTAATTCTATGTATGAAGCTATCATATGCTTTTATTGCCATATACTCACCTTTTAAATATGCATTCAATTCATTTATGACTTTCTTATCCATCTCCTACGCTCCTCTATCATTACTTTAAATTAGATTTCCCTGCCCATAAGTATTTATCCGAATAGATAACATTCAACAATATTCAGCAGAATTAATAAGGGAATAATCTTTACATCAGAATATTGTTATGTTAAAATTATCTCATAAACTGAATATAATCTTCAGGGCAGGGTGAAATTCCCGATCGGCGGTAACGCAGTCATTGAACTGTTAGCCCGCGAGCGAAAGCAGACCCGGTTAGATTCCGGGGCCGACAGTAAAGTCTGGATAGAAGAAGATGCATTTTTTGAGCAAGTTGACATTCCCTGAGATTATTCTTCAGGGAATTTTTATATTTTCGGAGGGTTTTATAATGAATAATAACACAAACAAACTGGTTAGAATCGCTATGCTTTCAGCACTTTCTATTGTGCTGGTAATGCTGGTCAAGTTCCCCATCATTCCATCAGCACCATTCCTGGAGTATGAGCCAGGAGATGTACCGATGCTGATAGCAGCCTTTATGTATGGTCCCTTGGCAGGTCTCGCTATGACTGTTATTGTATCAACCATACAAGCCTTTACTGTAAGTGCTGCAGCAGGCTGGGTTGGATTGGTGATGCACGTGATAGCTACTGGCACCTTTGTTGTCGTATCCGGTGCCATCTACAGAAGATTCCACACAATCAAGGGAGCCTTTGCAGCTTTGGCAGCAGGTTCAATTTGCATGACACTTGTAATGATACCCTGCAACCTGTTTTTCACAGTAAAATTTTACGGGGTTCCATATGATGCAGTAGTAGCAATGCTTCCGACTGCAATCCTGCCATTTAACCTGATTAAATCCTTGGCTAACTCAATAATAGTAATATTGGTTTACAAGCCATTGAGCAGATTCTTCAAAGGTGCAGACAGAGCACAAAAGAACGCAGCTTAGCACTCAAATGCAAAAGAGGCTGGTGGGTTCCCCCATTAGTCTCTTATTTTTTTACATATTTTAGAAAAATCCTGTGCATATATAATAATTGAGTGACTAAAAAATCAAGGGATTAACGATAGTTATTATCGTAAAGTCTTCCAATAACTAATTAAACGGCGTGACTGGCACTAATTCTCAGCAAAATTAACAATGAATATTATTATCTGCTTTTAACCCAATATTTGCGCGTTTTTACAGATTGACAATCATATAACAATTTTGTATTATAATAGATGAATAAATGAAAATATGGGGGAATTATCTATGAAATCACAAAAACTAATTACATTGGCTCTTGCTGTTGTTCTTGTTCTGAGCCTTGCAGCATGCAGCCCAAGCGCACCTGCAGCAGTTGAACCAACTCCTGCACCAACCGTAGAACCTACAGCAGCACCTACTCCTGCAGCAGAACCTGCTCCTGCAGCAAACGGCCTTAAGGATGGATCATACAATGCTGCACAAGACAAATATGATGATTACGGCTGGAAGGGACAGATAACAATTGAAGTAAAGGATGGCAAAATCGGCACTGTTGATTTTGACTATGTAAACAAAGAAAATAAGTTGAAATCAGAGGATCAGGGCTACATAAAAGCAATGGAAGATAAGACAAAGGTAAACCTCGCAAAGGCTATGGTAGAGCTTGAAAGCTCACTCCTTAGCAAACAGGATGCAGCAGCTGTAGATACAGTAACTAGTGCCACAGCTACAAGCAATGACTTCAAAACCTTAGCAGCTAAAGCACTTGAGAGTGCAAAATAGAACATTATAAATCCGAAAATAAGCGGGGTACTGAGAAATTCTCAGTACCCCGCTTTTGCCTATCTTACACATATCGCTCCATTATAATTTTACTGACTCTCTTAGCCATAGCCATTATAGTAAGTATAGGCGGATTTCCCAAAGACTCGGGGAACAGCGTTGCATCGGCAATATACAGATTTTCAGGAAGCTTAGGATTGTGAAAGGTTTCCGCTTCCTGTCCTGTGAGCGGCAGCATACCACCGGGATGTCCGGCATTTATCGTTCCAAGGAAAATATTGTCCTTTCTTATACCATACCTGCCAAGTATCTCCCTGCAGATCTCTACTCCCTCCTGCAGTCTTTCTTTATCAATATCTGTAAGTGTTTTTTTGATATTTTTATTATCAATGCTTCCGATACTTGAATCTGCCAGCTTAATCATTAGTGTCAGCGTATCCGAAGCAGGATATCGCCAGCTTTTATTAAAGAAAAAGCTTAGATAATCAAAATACGGGGATAAGATATAATGCTCCCTCTGCACGGCAAAGGGCATGGAAAGCTCTTTATTCTGAAGGCTTCCCTTCTGCTCGGCAGCTACGCAGAGGACCGGATCAACAAACAGTCTGCTTTCACATTCAATACCAGAATTCTGAAGGATTACAGGGGTTGAAAAGCCGCCTGCCGCAAGTATGACAATATCAGCCGGATAGAAGTCCTTCTGCACCTGTACTCCCTTGACGAAACCCTTCTCTGCAACAACCTTTGTAACCTTGCAGCCTGTAACAAGTTTCGCTCCCGAATCCTGTGCAGCCGTAAGCATTCGGCGGCTGTCCCATTTCACACCGTACTGACAGCCAAGGACGCATCTTCCGCAGCTGGTGCAGGTACTATAATCTCCAAGTTTCGGTATAGGTTGGGGGTTCAGTTCCATTTCCCTGCATATCTCAAACAATCTCTTTGTGGTATCCCGCCATTTGTTTTGATGATTCTTTGTAATGGGAATCTCCTTATAAAGCTCCTCGAATTCATCGTCCAAATCAATTCCAAGCGCCTTTAGCCCTTTGTCCATACGAAGCGCATTTCCCGCAGAAAGCGTAGTAGTTCCACCCAAACCGCTCCCTCTGACCATAACCATCCTATCTTCGGTTTTATGCACTCTCATTGATGGAAACAGCAGCTGTATTTCCCTTTCATCAAAAAACAGTCCTGTTTTTTTCAGCTTTTCCAGGACAGACAAATTAGAGGAAAAAGGCTTGAACTCTCTGCCTGCCTCCAGGACGGTCACTTGAAATTTCCCCTGCAGCTTCTTGGCGGCGGCTGCTCCGCCTGCACCACTGCCAACCACTATCACTCTTTTCATTTCAAAGCCCTCCCGCTTAAATATCCTTTACAGCAGCTGCCGCCTTCAGTGATTCTTTCATAAAAACACAGCCTGCCTCCTGAAAGTCCTGCTGCCAGTCCTTCATCCAGTGAAGAAATAAGGTTGCAAACTCCTTCGGAATAATATTTACTGAAATAGCACTGTTTGATTATAATTTCACCCTGCCTATCACATTGAAAATCTATTCCGATGAGCTTATAAATAACCTTAAGTGCCGTAATAGCTTCTTCCCAGGTTGCTATATGAAGGCTTTTTCTCAGGTTCTGTCCAAAAATATAAGAATTTTGATACAACCGGTTTTTTACTTCTTCAATTGGACCTCTGCTCTGCAAATAGCTCTCAGCCTGCTCCTTTGTAAATAAAGCATACTTTAACAAGCACTCCTCAAAAGAAAGCCCCGTGATCTCCGACGGCTCACTTTGGAAGGCATAACCCGTCAAGCAGAACAGTTCATTCAGCTTTTTCCTCTTAATAAATCCCGGTATGTAGAGCTGCATTATTTTCAGGAGCATAATCATACTCCTGCTTTCTTCATCTTCATGAGGTATAATGCTGCAATACCTATAAAACCGTCAACAATAAAGTTGGCGAAATATATCAAGTAATGCTGGTGAATTACGAATAGATAAATAGAAATAATTGAAGATGCCAGTTTGGCTTGAGCCAATAAAAACGGATAAATATTATTCTCAGGATAGCGGTACATCAGGCATGCAATCAAAGTCACAAGGTACATATATGCAGAAGCCAGCGTCAAATAAAAGCCGGTGCCTTGTACTGGTGATTGGGGCAATCCGAAATAACTCGAAATACTGTTAAAAAAAATCAGGGCTGAATCTGGAAAAAATAGAAAGATCACGCCCACAACGGCAAATATCGCTGCTGCTGTAAGACTGAACAGTTTATACAATCTCATACTTACACCTCCATACTTTCATCGCTTATATAACATTCGTGAAAACTCGGACAGCGGGCTAAACTGGACTTCCTTCATCATTTCCATGGTATCTTCTTTACTGATGGGAGACTGTCCCTTATAATATTTTTTCAGCAATTCATAGTTTTTGTTAATAAAACAGCAGCTTTCCGACGGAAAATGCTCTTTCATCTCTGAAAAAACGGCTTGCACCGACTTATCCCGTACATTTCCAAAGGTCATGGGCGTAAATACACAGGGGCTGACCTCTCCAAATGCATCTATATAGACCATTTTATTGCCTGCATTACAGCCGAAGTGCTCTCCTCCCTCAAAATGTCCAAGATAATTTACCGTAATTTTTCCCTCTTTATTGTATTTATCCTGCAAGCGTACAAGGCTCAGCCTTTCCTCTTCGGTAATGACTGAAGCCTCGTTCCAGAAGGCCTCTACCGTTGGCTTGGTTTCACTCAGCCAGGCTTCATGGATATCAAGGCTTATCAGGAAATTTAGAAATTCCTGTACCTGATTTCCCTGGAGCATCTTCCTGGATATGACTGCTGATACACTTACATGAACTCCTACGTTTTTAAATATTTCTATCGCTCTGAGCGCTGTCCGGAAGGCCCCTTTTGATCCCCTGATCCGGTCATGTTCTTCTTCTTCCCAATGGTCCAGGCTGATTGATACATACAAAAGACCTGCTTCCTTAAGCTCCGCTGCCAGTTGCTCCGTAAGATTGGTACCTGTGGTAAACAGCTTTATTGCGCAATCATCCCCGACACTTTTTACAATCTCAACAATATCTTTGTTCAAAAGTGGCTCCCCACCGGTGAAGCCCAGCCAGAAAACGCCCATTTTCTTCAGCTCCTGTATGAGCTGCTTGATTTCAGCCGTATTTAGAAGCTCCCCGCTTCTATTCTTATTGTAACAATATCGGCAATTCTGGGGGCAGACATTGGTCAAGCAAATTTGAGCGTGGGAGGGTCCCGACCTCTTTGCCAGCAGCTGCTCATTTATGAAGCGGGTAAAGGCTTTGCTGTTCACCGAAGGCAGATGCGAATGAATTATGAGCTGCCCGCCTACATTCAACAAATTGAACTTCCCCATATACTTAGTCAGGAACCAATTGATTGAAGGCTTTACCCTTATGATCTGAATATTTGACAATAGTGTTTTAACCAAGATAATTTTATTTTTAAATCCAGCCATGTTTCTAAACCTCACAAATTAAATATTTAACATTATACTCCAATTATACGAAATTAATTTTTCAATGTCTGAAATTTTTAATGTCAGCTTCATATTCTTTAAACCCTTATAAAAATTATTAAATAAATTGAAAACCTTAAGGCAAATTATTGGACGCTCTTACATGGATAAAACAAAAACCCCCAAGTGGGGGCGATGAAACACGAAAACCGATGATATGCTTTTCTATCCTATTTTGATAAAATATTTTTAGCGTACTTGTCAATCTTATCTTTCGAAAGCCTTGAATAATCTTGTGTTATTCCTTTTACAATCCGTATCACATGCTTTTCGATAAAGCTTATCTTATCAATATGCAATTCGCCACCAAATGTTTCCATTATAACAGCATGGCTAAATAGCTCTTCAGGAAAAGAAGCTTTTAATTCTTTTTCTATTATAACAGAGTCTTGCTCTCCAGCACAGATAAATAATCCAAGTCTCTTTGTCTTTAATTCTTCTGCATGCTTAAGCATATATTTGTGCATTTGTTTTTGGATTTTACCTACGTATATAGAACCACCCAGAATCACAGTGTCATACTCTTTAAGTTCCGGCACCTTATCTTTCATAATATTAATCGATGAAACATTTTCACCCAGCTTTGATTTTAATAATGTTACAGCCTTTTGAGTACAGCCATATTTTGTTGCATATATAATAAGTATTTTCATAAAAAAACCACCTTTTCATATTCTTTATACATTTCATTTATTCTATCATATACTGTTTTTCCCAATTATTCAATATACTTTGTCTATAGTCTTCTTTATTTTTAGACAATTGTTAAGTGTTTCCATAAACTTTTTTATCCATTAATCATTCAGATCCCTAATTCAGATTATGCAATTACGCCATCTCTGACATTGATAATTCGGTCACTGTATTCTGCAGCCTCAACAGAGTGGGTCACCATAATAATAGTTTTATTGCTATCTTGATTGATTTCGCGTAACAGCTCTATAATTTCAGCGCCGGTTTTGCTGTCCAAGTTACCTGTTGGTTCATCAGCAAAGAGAATTTCGGGGGTGTTGATCAATGCTCTGGCGATTGCTACTCTTTGCTGCTGGCCACCGGACAATTCCCATGGAGTGTGTTTCCTTCTGTCGGTCAGTCCAACGATGTCCAATATTTCATTGAGCTGATGTTTATAATCCTTCATACTCTTCCCGTCCAGAAGTACAGGCAAGAGAATGTTTTCTTCCACATTCAGGTTTGGAATCAAATTATAAAATTGAAATACGAATCCAATGTTTCTTCTTCGCATGACGCTTTTTTGACTGTCATCAAACTTTGAAATATCCTTGCCGTTCATAAGCACACTTCCTCTTGAAGGATTATCCAGCCCTCCTAGAATATAAAGGAGCGTGCTTTTCCCTGAGCCTGATGGCCCCATAATGGAAACAAATTCTCCCACTGTGACTTGCAGGGATACATCTTTCAATACTCTAGACACGACATCTCCCATCTTGTATTCTTTAATGATGTTTCTTCCCTCTATGGCATAATGCCCATTTAAGCGATTCATGTGCTTTCCTCCCGATTACTTATTCAAATTTAATTTCCTCGACAATTTTCATCTGTGAGCCTTTTAGAATGGGTACGATTGAGCCGATCAATGTGATAACAATTCCCATAGCACCCGCCATGATAAATACGGACGCTTCAAGCTCCGGCTCCATTGAGATTCTCGGACCCGCAACAAGAAATATAGTTTTGATTTCCAAATATGCTACTGCGATTCCAAATATCGCTCCGATTAAGCCGGATGAAAAACCCTCTATCAGCGTTATCTTTATATTTTGCTTGTTACTGAGTCCGACCGATTTATACATTGCAATGGAATGACGCTTTTGAATGTAGTTAATGAGTAGGTTATTGATAATTCCTATAGCGGCAAGCAGCAGGATAAAATAGGTGAGCTTTCTCAGTGGTTCCAGAAACGCACCGACAACACCAAGTGCATCGGCATTAAATTCTTTTACCGTCCGGCTCCAATTTGTCTTATTGCCGAATAAATCCCGAATTTGAATCATAGCCGCATCAGGATCGACAGCTTGAAAAGCTAAAAAGCCGTAATCTGTAGCTCTAAAGTCATTCACCCCACATGCGGATGGGATAATCGCCGCCGCACTGCTTGCTCTTGATTTGTAACTGCCAATGACATGGTATTCGTACTCTGCGCCGCTGAAAGAAAGGCTTACTGTGTCACCAACTTTTATACCTTGCCGACGTATGGAATCGCTGCTTAATAAAATGTTCCTTGCGTTGCTAAAAGACGTTTCTATATCATTTCTGATGTTTTCACTGTCATATTTTATGGCAAGCATAGAATTATACAGACTTAAATCTTCTACTGCTTCCACTCGTCCTAAAGACTGCCCATCCGCAAGAATATTGCCATTCAAAACATAGACAGGCAATACCGCCTTCATGCCTTCTATATTTTTTACCTCCCGGACAAACACTTTATCCATATTCGCATCGGCAAACCCATCTAAATCCGCACCTTTAAAAACATCACCTATATAGGTGTTTACAAAGCTGCCGACCACACTTATTGCAATTATTGCCGATATGCTGATGAACAACAGTGTAATATTCTGATTGATATTTTTATTCCATTTCATATTGCGAGCCGCCAATCGCCCCTCATTGCCCAAAACAATCCCATATACCCGTTCAAGCAAAGATGAAAGACCTGTCATGATATAGGGAATTACAACAATCGTTGCAATAATCAAGCCTAACAATGAAAATCCTCCTGCAAGTATCAACATCTGCCCACCGGCAATACGGGGCAGTATAATGGACAGAGCAAGGAGGATCATGCCAAAACCAGATTTTGCCGAATTTGATATATTTTCTTCTTCTGCCATTCCCAAGACAACATCCTTTACGGGAAGTTTGCTTGCACGTTTTACAGGAATATAGGCACTGAGCAGCGATACGACAATCGCCGCAACACAGGACAGGAAAATGTTCAAAGGGGATACAACCATTGGTATCTCAACACCCTGCCACGAGGATTCTCCCAATCCCCCAAGCATAAGCTTCAAGACTGCAAAACCGAGCGGTATCCCAAGCAGTCCCCCAAATATTCCATATAGAAGGCTTTCTATCATTAGTATTTTGGTAACTGCCTTTTCGGTGGCTCCTATGCTTCGGAAGGTTCCTATCACCGGCAGCCTTTCTATCGTAATAACTTTGTAGCTGCTGTAAATAATAAAAACACTCATGGTCAATGCAAAAAAGCTAATGAGGAAAAAGGGCATTGATTTTTCCCTTGCGTCTGCTTCAACCTGCTTTTCATTAACAACTTTTTTAACTCGGTAGCTTTCAGACGGCAGAGAATCAGATAGTTCTGATTCTAAAGTATCTGTATCTACTCCAACGCTTGGCTCTATTAATATTTCGCTATACCCGTTCTGAGTGTTCAATATCTTTTCCAGAGTAGCTTTGGGAATCAATGCGTTAAATCCCCGTGTCTGACGCAAAAACACCGTATCGTAAGCAGCAATGGCAGCTACATGAAATTCGAAGGAGCTTCCTCCGATTCGCAGCTTTACATTGTCTCCTGCTTGAGTGCCGTATTTAAATGTAAATTTTTCTGGCAGAACAACCTGGTAGCCTGTAAAATCATGCAGCTCACCACCATCCATTAGTCGTGGCTTGTTGATTTGGCTCAACTTGTTCAAATCTGCGGCTATAATATCGAAGTTTTCAAAATATCCATCCTCATTGTAAAGTCCTGGTGTCTGCAAAATGCCAACTTTATATTTAATTGAAGCAAGCTTGGGTATGGCTTCTTCTGAAATCCTGCCCATTTCACCATTCGCATCCGGCAAAGCCGAAACAGATATGGCAGCCGTTCCAGCGATTCCTTTTGCCATTTTTTTCTGTGCACTTGAATATGAATCGCCAATGGCAAGGGAAACAAAAAGCAACGTTGTGGCAAGGACGACCGACAACAACATGACAGCTGTTCGCGTTTTCCTTTCTTTCAAATTGTTTAATAAGTATTTCAGAATGATTTTCAAATAAGCACCTGCTTTCCTTGTCATTTTTCAACCCTTTTTTGCATACAAAAAGGTTGATGGCTTATATCTAAACGATAAGCCATCAACCTTATTCTATCTTTCAGTAAACCTTAATTTAATCTTAAGTTTGAATGAGGAAACTCCACAAAAAAGCTTGTGCCGATTCCCAGCTTGCTTTCTACAAAAATACTGCCGCCGTGAAGTTCAATGATTTGCTTGGCAATCGCCATGCCAAGCCCTGACCCTTCCGGCTTTTCTCCCGTATTTGTTCCCCGATAATATCGTGTAAATAAATTTCTAAGTTCTTCTTCGCTCATGCCCCTGCCGTTGTCCTGAATGCGGATTTGTATCTTATCTTCTGCTTTTATAGAAATGGCAATTTTAGTTTCTTTACTATTATGAACAAGTGCGTTATAAATCAGATTGTTCAATGCCCGTTTTAAAAGCATAGAATCAAAGATTAAAGTAATATCCTCATTTCCGCTGTAAAAGCTAATATTTCTGGATTCATACTCAGGATGATTCAGAATATCTATCACAATTTCCTTAGTAAATCTTACAATGCTATTTTCTCTTTTATTCAGTGGTATCATTTCATTTTCAAGCTGATAGGTTAATTTCAAATCATCAATGAGTTCTTCTGCATAAGCTGTGTTTTTTAGTATCATTTTTCCATATTTTTTTATTTGATCTAACGTAATTTCATAATTAGGATCGGTGATAAGCTCAGCATAGCCTTTTATGGGTGATATGGGCGTTTTCAAGTCGTGAGTGATATTGGCAATCCATTCTTCGCGTGCCTTCTCATTTCTTTCACGCACTTCATCACTTGCCTTAATTTCAGCATCCAGAGCATTTAAACTGTCGTACACATCACGAAATGCCCCTTTGCTTTCGATTGGACTATATGACCTCGACGCAATTTCCCCAACTGCACTTATCATTCGTGACATCCGTTTTGTTATCCAAAGCCCGTAAACCACACCGGAAATAATGACCAATAGAAACATTATTCCCATTAGCCCAATGAAAATGGACTTGCCTCCGGTAAATTTGTCTGCATTCAAGTATGCGGTAACTTTTGAAATCCGCACAGGAAAGCCAATGATATATGTCCAGTCCGTACCCCCATGTTGTATACCTCCAATAAAAACCGTTGAATTTCCATTACCACCTGTTTGATACAAATATAACAGTTCGGATGGCGTATAGTGGTTCAAAGCCTTCTGTGGTGTTCTGTAGCTGAGCACTTCTACACCATCTTCATCGATGACTTGAAGCCATAAATTATTCTTTTTCAGTTCTTCCAGTCCAGACTGCTTCACTTGCGGTTTGTTTCCAGCAAAAACAATCTGTTCGGAGAAGTCTTGGGTAAAAACTTTCGGCCAGTTGCTTAAGTCTGACTGTCCATCCGGCTTCTGTATGGTAAATACATAAAAGAGCATGCCTATACCTGCCGCAATCATACCAATCAGCAGAATGAAAAAAATAAGGTATATATGAAAAACTGATTTGTAGCCTGATCTTTTCATCTAATCATCTCTCTCTACAAGCTTGTACCCAAGCCCTTTTACAGTTAAAAGTATTTGAGGCTTTGATGGATCATCTTCTATTTTTTCTCTCAAATGTCTGATATGGACCATAATCGTATTGTCACAGATAGCACCGTATTCTCCCCAAACCTGTTCATACAGCCGTTCTTTACTGATTATTTTATTAGCGTTTTCTGCCAGAAACATAAGTAGTCCAAACTCTCTTGCCGTCAATTCTATCTCGATTCCGTTTTTATATACCTGGTAGCCATCGGAATCAATAAATACATTTCCTATTTGGAACGTTTTTGATTCCAAGTTTTTCTTAGCAGCTTGACTGTACTGCTGTCTTCGAATTTGCGCTTTAATGCGGAACACAATTTCCCTTGGACTAAAAGGTTTTGTCACATAATCATCCCCACCGCTATTCAGTCCAAGGATTTTATCAATATCATCATTTTTCGAGGATAGAAAGAGAATCGGACAATACGAAAATTCACGAATCCGTTTGCATACCTCAATTCCATCGATATCGGGGAGCATGATATCCAATATAATTGCTTCGGGGTTATGGTTCCTACACAAATCAATTGCATCCATACCATTGTACGCCTTGATAATATTATGAAAACCATCTATTCTCAGCACTTCTTCAATCAAATCTGTAATGTCTTTTTCGTCGTCTACAAGCATTATTTTTTTGTTTGAAACATCTGCCCAGTCTTTTTTTTCTTTTGGTACTGAGCTTCTATTATCCTCAAACAATGATCTCACCTCCATTGTTAATTTTACCTTACATCATTTATAAACAGCATGCTGTACGGAAATATAATAACGCACACCAATCCTTCAAAATTGAATTTAACTATATTATATATGGAGAAACAAATAAACGGAATGGAATAATTCATAAAAATGGAAAAACCTGCGGCTGTAGCCCCAATATTCGAGAAGAGTTAAGTAAAGTTGAGATTCCCGAGACTAAATATTATCTTAAAGGTGATGCTGATCAGGGCTTAAACAGGATGGAGGGAAAATTGACAGCACAAAGCTAGGTAACTTAAGCTTGACGGTTATGATGCATCTAAGAATGTCAGTGGCGGTGATAATAAGTACTCCGAATTCTCATTGTAAAATTTATCAAGTTGCCCATAATATGGATTGACAAGTTATTAACATTGGCATAAAATTAATAATGAATATCAAATTCATTATTTAGGAGGGATTTTATGAAAAAACTGATTGCGACTCTTGTGGCTACAACCTTAGTTTTGTCTACCTTAGGCGTGACTGCATTGGCTGAAGACCCAACAACAAGAGGACAAGGTATTTATCCTGATGTTGTATCTACTGCTTCGGTAAATCTTACAGCTGAACAAGAATTACAGAACTCCTTGGGAGAAAAAGGAACTTGGATTACTACACTTGGTAGCAATGTTACTGTTTCAAATGATCTTGTATGGTCAGGTGACATTAGAAAAGAGGGTGGTACAGCACCAGGTAGAAAACTTGGTTTATACTATCACTCAGCACCAAATATTGGTGGCGAACAGTTGTTTACATTAAAAGTTCCTGTTTTGATTGTTAACGCTGAAAACGCAAATCTTGCTTATGGAACACTTGATGGCAACGTAAGGGTTCAAGCTAAGGGCTTTAATCTCACTAACTGTACTATCACAGGTCAATTGGGCTTTGCTACACAAGAACTATATGATTCTGCAAAGTTCAATGACGTTACGATCAAAGGCGATGTTTGGGTAGCTGGAAATAAGCTTCCAAGTAATCTAAAACCTCAAACCATTACAAACTACGCTAAGTACAGTGAATCTGCTACAAGCGGTGACATGATGAAAGCTGCTGTTACTTTCAAAGATGGCAAAGCTCATAATGTTTTGATAGATGTTATGGGTCCTGCTTACTTCATGAAACCAGGTATTTTATCTTCAGGCGGACAAGGAAACTGGGGCAAAGTATCTTATTCAAAAGCAGGTCAATATGTTATGGTACAACCTTCTGCTGAGAGACCAGCAGATACGATTTTATCTTGGGATAAACAAATATCAGCTGTGATTGCTGCATACATAAAATCTGGTTTTGATATAAGCCAATTCCCAACTTCTCAAAGAGATGCAAATCACCCATCTGTTCTTGACTTCAATAAGATGCTTGATGGTAAGTATAAGGCTTATACAGTAAGTGAAACAAATGGAGCAATTGATACAACAAAACTTAAAGGTGCACAAAGATCAGAAGCTGCAAAAGTTGACGCCATCACAAGTTGTTCCGTTGATGTAGGCAAATATCTGAAATTGGCTGATAGCATTATTAAAGCTGGAACTAAATAATTTATTTTAGTAATTAAAAGTCTTGATACTCACAAGCTGAGTGTCAAGACTTTTTTTAGGTAGATTTGAAATGATATGACTATATTGACTTACCGAAATACCTCTTCAAAAGCCCTTCAAATGCTGATCCATGTCTTGCTTCATCCTTGCACATTTCATGTACAGTATCATGAATTGCGTCATAGTTCAGTTCTTTTGCTCTTGTTGCCAAGTGCTTTTTGCCGGTACATGCACCGAACTCTGCTTCTGCTCTGAGTTCAAGATTTTTCTTTGTATCCGGGAATACGACTTCCCCGATAAGCTCAGCGAATCTGGCTGCATGATCTGCTTCTTCAAAAGCATATCTCTTAAACGCTTCAGCAATCTCCGGATAACCTTCTCTATCAGCCTGACGGCTCATTGCCAGGTACATTCCTACTTCAGTGCACTCTCCCATAAAATTAGCCTTAAGTCCCTCATAAACCTCAGGATCTACATCCTTTGCCACACCTATTCTATGTTCATCAGCCCACTGACGTGCACCTTCTTCTTTTACTGTGAACTTTTCTTTTGCTGCCTTACACTGAGGACAGTTCTCCGGTGCCTCCATTCCCTCGTGAACATACCCACATATCGAACATACAAACTTTTTCATTTTACTATCTCCTTTATATTTAATTATTATCTATAAATAATTATTATCTCTATTAATAATTTACCATATCGACTTAATTTTATCAAGAGGGTTTTTAAAATATATTTTAAATGATAAACTATAATGTAGAGGAAAACGGGCGATTCGTGAATCGCCCCTACGCAAAGGAGAAATAAATGGGAAAAATATTGGTATTGGCTGAGAAACCGTCTGTTGGACGGGACTTGGCAAAGGTTTTGAACTGCAATCAAGGTGGAAATGGCTGTCTGATGGGTCCAAAATACATAGTGACTTGGGCTCTTGGCCACTTGGTAACTCTGGCTGACCCTGAAGCCTATAACAATAAATATAAAACATGGAACCTTGAAGACCTGCCGATGCTGCCTGATAAAATGGAGCTGGCTGTAATTAAGGAAACCTCAAAGCAATACGGAATTGTCCGCGGCCTTTTGAAGCAGCCTGACATCGATGAGCTAGTAATTGCAACTGATGCAGGGCGTGAAGGTGAATTGGTAGCCCGTTGGATTATGGAAAAGGCAGGCTTCAGAAAGCCGGTAAAACGATTATGGATATCCTCTCAGACTGACAAGGCGATTAAGGATGGTTTTAACCAGCTCAAGCCCGGCAAAGAATATGAAAATCTGTATAGAGCAGCCCAGTGCAGAGCCGAAGCTGATTGGCTGATTGGTCTTAATGTGACCCGTGCTCTTACGTGCAAGTACAATGCGCAACTGTCAGCAGGCAGAGTTCAGACCCCTACCTTGGCACTGATTGTACAAAGAGAAAATGAGATAAAAAGCTTTATACCCAAGGATTATTGGACTATTGAAGCTAAAGTCAATGGGTTCTCATTGCTTTGGAGAGACAAATCCAGCAGCAATACACAGTTGTTTGATAGGGAAAAGGCGGAAGCGATTGTTTCAAAGCTTAAAGGACAGACAGGCGAAATAACGGACATAAAGAAGGAAGCAAAAAGTGAACTCCACCCGTTAGCTTATGACCTGACGGAATTGCAGAGGGACGCCAACAAGCGATACGGCTATTCTGCCAAACAGACGCTGTCCATTATGCAGGCTTTGTACGAGCGTCACAAGATATTGACTTATCCCAGGACCGACTCCCGCCACATTACAACGGATATCGTTCCGACACTGCCGGACAGGCTAAAAAGTATAGCGGTAGGACCCTATGCCCCAATGGCACAAAACCTGCTTCGAAGCAGAATAAATACCACAAGCCGCTTGGTAGATAACAGCAAGGTCAGCGACCATCATGCGATTATTCCCACTGAGCAGCCTGTAAAGCTCTCTGGTTTGAGTACCGAAGAGCGCAATATATTTGACTTGGTTGTCAAGCGCTTTCTTGCAGTCCTGAGCCCTGCCTACATGTATGAGCAGACCACGGTAAAGGTTGAAGCTTCCGGTGAACAGCTCTTTGCTAGGGGTAAAGTGACCAAAGCCATGGGTTGGAAGGCTGTGTATGATGACAGAGGCAATTCAGAGGGTGATAGTTCTGAGGAAGATAGAGAACAGTCCCTTCCCCCTATGCAGAAGGGTGATAAACTTAAGTTCGCATCTGTTAACTCTAATAATAGAAAAACAAAGCCTCCGGCACGTTATACAGAGGCAACTCTGCTAACTGCAATGGAGCATCCGGGTAAATTTATCGAGGATGAAGCTCTTAAAGAAGCGCTTGATAGAACCAGCGGCTTAGGCACTCCCGCTACCAGAGCAGATATCATTGAAAAATTGTTCAACACCTTTTATGTGGAAAGAAGAGGCAAGGATATTTTCCCCACGGCAAAAGGAATACAGATTATAGATCTTGCTCCCTCGGAGCTTAGGTCAGCTGAGCTCACTGCCAAATGGGAGCAGCAGCTATATGATATAAGTAAGGGAAAGGCTAATGCCAGTGCTTTCATGACTCATATCAGAACTCATGCCTCCAAGCTGGTCTCCTCAGTTGTAGCCAGCACCGAAGCATATAAGCACGACAATATTACCCGTTCACGTTGTCCTGAGTGCGGAAAGTTCTTATTGGAGGTCAACGGAAAAAAGGGCAAAATGCTGGTCTGTGCAGATAGGGATTGCGGCTACCGCAAAGGTGTGGCTCAGCAATCAAACGCCCGATGCCCTGAGTGTAAAAAAAGAATGGAGCTTAAAGGCGAAGGAGAAGGCAGACTCTTCACTTGCAGCTGCGGCTTCCGCGAGAAGCTTTCCAGCTTCAACAAGCGCATGGAGGAAAGAACTGAGAGCAGCGACAAACGAACGGTTCAAAGTTACATGCAGCAGCAGAAAAAAGAAGAGCCTGTAAACAACGCCATGGCTGATGCCTTGGCAAAGTGGAAAGCATCACAGGAAAAATAGGAAACGGGTAACACCGAACACACGGATTTCTCACGGAAGACCACGGCAATAATATATTTCCCAGCCGTGTATTCAGTGGATTTCAGTGTTTTCAGTGTTACCCGTTCCTTTTCTATTTTATACCTATGATTTTAAACCATTTTCAGCCAAGTACTCTTCAAATTGCATCTGAATTGTATCATAAATCTTTCTTTCTTTAAACATATGCCCATCTTCAGGAATGCTGAGGTTTGCCTTCTTGTCTTCCGTCATGAAGCCTTCTGTGTGCAGTACCTGTGAACCCTCAACATTATCTCTGCTGCAAGGAGTATATATATCAATACCCTTCACAGCTGCAGCATATAATCCGCCGTAAGGTCTTACCTCGTTGGCTATCTTTTCATCTGCCTTCTTAACCGTTTCAATAACCACGCCCATCTGTGCACCCAGCTTTGAAAGTATATCAAAGGTATTCCTGACCGTCAATGGTTTAACAGCTGCTGCTAGTCTCTGAATTTTCCTGTCTGACCTTGTAAAGGTTCCCTCTGATTCAGCTGCACTGCTTACAGGTATAACAACGTTTGCAAGCTTTGCAGTCTTTGTCATGAAAAGATCTAAGCAAACTGTAAATTCCAGCTTGGCAATAAGCTTCCTGGTCTTTTCATCAGCACCTGCCAAATCTTCACCTATTATAACAGCACCTTTGATTTCTCCTTTTTCGATGCCTGAAAGAAGCTGGTTTGCCGGAGTTGTAAAGCCCATATCGATTATTCCCTGGGTATTAGCCTTCGAACGGACAATAATAATACCTCTGTGCGGCTTTCCAACCTTTTCCGTTATAACAGCTGCATCAGCAATGAGCTTAATGCCAGCTTCGGAAACTGTATCCTCATCAACTACGATTATGGCTTTCTTGGCTTCACCGTACATTTTTGCAACTTTTGCAGCATCCGTATTGTCGGCAGCCTTTTTAACAAACTCAGCTAATGCGTCAAAGCCGTTGGCTATCTTCTCAATCTTATCCTTGTCTGCAAACTTCTGATCCATCAATGACTTAATGAAGCTTTTCAGGAATTCCATGTTGTTCTCTATCTTCAGAGCAACATTCGCATGTTCAGCCAATCTAGTGTCTGAATTGCTGATTGATACTAACTTAGCCTTCTTCGCTGCTGCATCCTTCATATTTATTCCTAACACAGGATGGTTTTCCGCAACATTGCCTATAGAAATAATCAGGTCTGTGTTATATAGCTCGTCATAGCTGTTGGTGGAAGCATTGCAGCCAAGAACTGCCTTTATTCCGGATGCTTCTTTTACTGACATGGTTCCGATTATTTCAGTATCTAGCTTATCGGCAATTTTTTTCGCAACATACGCCTCTTCATTAGTAAATTTAGGAGATATAAACATTGCAATGCTGTTCTTGCCATATTGTCCTCTAATAAGCTGCAGCTTCTTGGCAGCAAGAGCTATTGCATCATCAAATTCTGCTTCAACAGTATTGTCACCTCTTCTTATTATCGGTTTCAGCAATCTCTTCTCATCATTAATATGGTAGATGCCGAAACGGCCTTTTGCACATAATGTCTCTTCGCCTTTTGCCTTATTAGGTCGTGATTTAAATACCAGGCTGCCCTTTGACTGATGAATTATATTACATCCAACTCCACAGTAGCTGCAAATGGAAGCTGAGTCCTCAAGTTCTACGGGAACCTGCTTTTTAATAGCTTCTTTTTCCATGCATGCACCTGTCGGGCAGACATCTACGCAATGTCCGCAGGATATACAGGCACTTTCCTCAAGCGGCAAGCCGAATTCAGGAATAACCACTGAATCAAAGCCTCTGTCCAGAAGTCCAAGAGCAGTTACTCCGGTTACTTCTTCACATGCCCTGAAGCACAGACCACAGAGTATGCACTTTTCCGCATTCCTCTTAATGAATGGATGTGTATCTGCTTCTTCTTCCCTGTGGATCTCACCCTTTAATGCCTTAGTGTCAATGTCATGCTGTCCTATATATTTAACAAGCTTGCATTCAAAATAGTCATGGCAGCCGCATTCCAAGCACCTGGAAGCTTCCTTTACAGCAGCTTCTTCATCAAAGGTCTCTGAAATTGCTCCGAAACTCATTCTTCTTGTCTGTGCCGGTATTACCTTAAGGTGTTCTCTGTCTTTCTTTTCTCTGTCTGCAAAATCTTCAGCGGTTAAATCTTCCTGCTCAATGTAGCACGGATTTGCAACTGATCTTATTTCTCCATTTAAGTAGCTGTCGATTACATGAGCCGCATTCTTACCCTGAGCAATAGCTTCTATAGCTATCTTTGGCCCGGTTACAGCTTCGCCGCCGGCGAAAATTCCCGGCATACTGGTCGCAAAGGTATTAGCATTAGCTGAAATCGTACCCTTCTTCGTAATATCCAACTCTTTTACATTTTCTGCATTTACTCTCTGACCTATTGCAGAAACTATAAGATCTGCAGAAATTGTAACTTCGTCTCCGGGAATAGGTTCCGGGCTTCTTCTTCCTGACTTGTCAGGAGCACCCAGCTTCATTCTCTGGCATCTTACAGCCTTTGCCCTTCCATTCCCTTCAATAACTTCTATAGGAGCAACAAGATAAGTGAATTCTACGCCTTCTTCTTCTGCTTCATCTATTTCTATTTCCTCTGCAGGCATTTCATCCCTGGTTCTTCTGTATAGAACCTGAACATGCTCTGCACCCAATCTCACTGCTGTTCTGGCTACGTCCATGGCTGTGTTTCCGCCGCCTATGACTATAACGTGCTGCCCCAGATATATCGGCTCTGCAAGGGTAGCTTTTCTCAAGAATTCAATACCACCCATTACACCTTCCATATCTTCGCCTTTGCAGCCCATATTCATGCTTGCCCAGGCACCTATTGCAACAAATACAGCATCATAAGTCTTCTTGAGGTATGTTATTGTAATATCTTCACCGAGTTTTACGTTGCACTTAAGGTCTACTCCCATTTTTGTAAGAGTATCTATTTCTGCATCCAAAAGCTCTTTCGGGAGACGATACTGAGGAATTCCGTATCTCAGCATTCCACCGGGATATGGCTTATCCTCATATAATACTACCTTGTGACCTTTTGCTGCCAGGAAGTATGCACATGAAACTCCGGCAGGTCCCGCTCCTACAACAGCAACTGTTTTCCCTGTAGGCTCCTCCATATCCGGTACATAGGTTCCTTGCTTAATATCAATATCACCAATGAATCTCTTAATATCTGCAATTGCTATAGGCTCATCTACATTTGCCCTTCTGCATGCAGTTTCACAAGGATGCGGGCAAACTCTTCCTATGCTTGCAGGCATCGGAATAACAGCTTTAACTAATTTGATAGCTTCATCATACTGTCCATTTGCAACTAGTCCTACATATCCCTGACAATCCGTATTCCCCGGACAAGCAGTTGCGCAAGGAGGACGACAATCTCCCTTGTGATCCGATGATAGTAAAGTAAGCGCTGTCTTTCTTGCAGCAATGGTTCTTGGAGTATCTGTCTTTATTATCATTCCATCCATTGCAGGAGTTGAACAGGCTCTTACCAGCTTTGGATTTCCTTCCACTTCTACTACGCACATGCCGCAAGCGCCGTAAGGCTTGAGATTTTCATCATAGCAAAGATTCGGGATATCAATTCCGTTATCTAATGCAATTTTTAATATTGTACTGCCTTCATTGGCAGCTAATTCCCTATTATTAATATTTACTCTGACCAGTGCCATTTTCTCACTTCCTTTACTATTCAACATTTATTGCACCAAACTTGCAAGTGATAGCGCAGTTTCCGCATTTTGTACATTTTTCCGGATCAATGCTATGAGGTTTCTTTATTTCACCGGAAATAGCTGCTGTTGGGCATTTTCTTGCACATGCTGTACAACCGGTGCACTTATCCTCGAGGATACTATACGTGATAAGGCTCTTGCACTGCTTGGCAGGGCACTTCTTATCCTTAATATGAGCTATATATTCATCCTTAAAATATCTCAGGGTTGTAAGCACCGGATTCGGAGCTGTCTGTCCAAGCCCGCACAAGGAACCGTCTTTAATGCTGGTGCAAAGCTGCTCCAGTTCATCGATGTCTTCCATCCTGCCTTCTCCATGAGTAATTCTCTCAAGGATTTCAAGCATTCTCTTTGTACCAATCCTGCAATATATACATTTCCCACAGGATTCCTTACAGGTAAAATCAAGGAAGAATCTTGCCATGTCAACCATACATGTAGTTTCATCCATAACAACCATACCGCCGGAGCCCATTATTGCCCCTGTTTTGGTAATAGACTCATAATCAACAGGAGTATCAATCAGCGACTTTGGTATACACCCGCCTGAAGGTCCTCCCATCTGGACAGCTTTGAAATCCTTGTCCTTCTTGATTCCGCCGCCGATTCCATATATTACATCCTTTAAAGGCATTCCCATTGGAACTTCAACCAAACCGCCGTTCTTAACCTTTCCGGCAAGAGCAAAAACCTTGGTTCCATTACTCTTTTCTGTTCCGTAAGCAGCGAAGGCTGCTCCGCTGTTTCTCATTATCCATGGCACATTTGCATAAGTTTCAACATTGTTTATGTTTGTAGGCTTTCCGAAATAACCCGACTGAGCTGGGAATGGCGGCTTAAGCCTTGGCATTCCTCTTTCTCCCTCGAGGGATGCAATAAGAGCAGTCTCTTCGCCACATACAAAGGCTCCTGCACCCTTCTTAATCTTGATATTGAAGTTAAAGCCTGAACCCAATATATTTTCGCCCAGGTAATTGGCAGCGTGAGCCTGAACTATTGCTCCCTCAAGCCTTTCTATAGCCAGAGGATATTCTGCTCTGCAATAAATATATCCATAGTTCGCGCCTATGGCATATCCTGCGATAATCATTCCTTCAAGAAGTCCATGGGGGTCTCCCTCAAGTACGCTTCTGTCCATGAATGCACCGGGGTCTCCCTCGTCAGCATTACAAACTACATACTTTTCATTTCCCTTTGCCTTCCTTGCAGCATCCCATTTGAACCAGGTTGGAAAACCGGCTCCGCCTCTTCCCCTTAAACCTGATTTTTTAATCTCTTCAATTACTTCCTCAGGCGTCATTTCATTAACACACTTATTAAGTGCTTTATATCCATCGTTTGCTAAATAGTCCTCAATTTTTTCAGGATTTATAACACCACAGTTCTGAAGAACAACTCTAACCTGTTTATCTAACTGCTGGAATGGTTTTTTACTGGTTGATGCAATATACCTCTCTATTGGAGTGCCGTTTATAATATGTTGTTCTACAATCTCTTTTGCCATCGCCGGTGTAACATTTACGTAGGTTGATACTTCACCTTCATCATCAATTACATCCAGCAAAGGCTCATAGAAGCACATTCCAATACATCCTGTTGATGATATTTCAATATCGAATCCCTTTTCTTTCAAACAATTCAGCAAAGCTTCCTTGATTTTTCTTCCGCCAGCTGCAATGCCGCAACTGCCGAGACCTATCCTTATCTTCAATTGGAGGCACCTCCTTTTTCTTTTTCGTAAATACCTCTAATCACTTCTCTTACGCTATTAGGAGTAAGATTACCGTATGCTTCTCCATTGATCATCATAACCGGTGCTAAGCTGCAGCAGCCGAGACAAGCAACATCCTCCAAGGTAAACATCCCGTCAGAGCTTGTCCCCCCTGGTACTATTCCCAGCTCGTCACATATGGCTTCGCTTATTTTATCAGAGCCGTTTACATGGCAGGCAGTTCCTTGGCATTGAAGTATTATATACTTGCCTGTAGGATCCAATCTGAACTGAGAGTAGAAGGTTGCAATACCGTATATCTTTGCTTTCTTGTTCCCTGTTCTTTCAGCTATGACTTTCAATGCTTCCAGTGGCAGATATCCGTAAATACCTTGCGTATCCTGAAGTATGCTTATCAAGCTAGCACTTTGACCCTTGTATTTCTCAAAAACAGGATCAAGCAGCATCAGATCAACCTCATTATTGTCAAAATTTGATTCCAGTTTCTTTTCGCAAGAACATTCCATAAGCAGATCCCCTCCTATAAAGATAATATATTTAACTATATTTTAATTTATTAAAAATCCTCATTAATATATTCTATCACTTTACTTACACAGGGTAAATTCCAATTCATGCATGAAAATTTAAAAGGCTATGATAATTTTGTATCAAAGCCTTGCAAAAGCATTCAGTTTTGTGAAACACCTAAAGCTGCAATCTCAGGATTTCGTTTCCTCTCATTATACGAGAAAAACAGAACAGCTAAAATTATTAGAAAGCTTCCTGCCGCCAATGAATAGTTAAGTCTTTCTCCAAACACAA
This sequence comes from Clostridia bacterium, assembly GCA_035628995.1. Classification (NCBI taxonomy): domain Bacteria; kingdom Bacillati; phylum Bacillota; class Clostridia; species Clostridia bacterium. The sequence continues at coordinate 684,433 of DASPIR010000023.1, forward strand.
ATATGCCCAGAACAACGCCGGTGACTGGTTCAAAAGTGCTCAATATCGCTGTATCCGACGGACCGATTATATTTACAGCTCTTGAATACGCAAGAATTGCAAAAACAGTGCATATTAATGCAAGCCCCAATACAGAGAATATACCGATCGGCTGTATATCAAGCTTCAAGCTTCTGGTTGCCGCACCATATATAAAAGTTGAAGTAGCTGAGAACAATGAGACGTAAAAGGTGAGCAGAAGACCATCAATTGACTTGATATCCTCTCTCCCAAGCTCTATTGTATATAAGGAATAGAATCCGCCTGAAGCAAGTGCCAAAGCCACGCCTGTCATGCTGACTGCATTTTCCTTTGAACCTGCAAGTATGTAAACTCCCAAAATAGACATTATAAGTGAAAGGATTTTTATCTTCCCGATTTTTTCTTTGAAAATGAAAAGCGACATTACTGTTACTATGGCGGGATATATGTAATGCAGTGTAGTAGCTAGACCTATAGACATGTAGTTATAGGATAAAAAAAGTGTCACACAGGTTGCTGCATACCCTACGATGCTCAGATATGCTATCCTGCCAAAAAGCTTTCTGCTTAATATGAATTTGGTTTTTCGTACATAAAGTATTCCGAACAAAATCAAAGCAGCTGCAAAAAACCTTAAAAACACTGCAGTAATAGCATTTGTACCTCCTCTATATGCAATGACGGCAAATACAGGTACAAAACCGAATGCAACAGCTGAAGAAACAGCATAAATCATTCCATGTATTTTTTTCATATATTTTCTTCCTTTGTATGAGTATCAAATACAGTTATAGCATAAATTCCTATACTATATTAATTATACTCAACAAAAGCGGGTATACCAAATCCCCATATACAAGCTTATGTAAGAGAGCAGCAGATTAGCGCCATAATGCTCTATATTTCGACACTAATTATGCAACTTCAATTTTTCCTTCCTCAATCAGCTTCACAAAAACCTCCACCAGCTGAGGGTCAAACTGTGTACCGCTGTATAGCTTCAGTTCATATATAGCTTGCTCCACGCTTAGCGCTTTCCTATATGGTCGGTCTGTGGTCATAGCATCAAAAGCGTCTACAATGCACAGACATCTTGATTCTATCGGGATGTTTTCACCCGCAATTCCTCTTGGATATCCCTTTCCGTCATATCTTTCATGGTGGCTCATTATTGCAGGGATAACCTTAATAAGTCCTGGAACATGCTTTATTATCGAAATTGAAATGTCCACATGTCTCTTCATAATGTCGAATTCCTCTTTAGTCAGCTTATCAGCCTTTGTCAGTATGCTTTCCGGTATGCCAACCTTTCCTATATCATGAAGCAGCCCTGCGTTTTTCACTATATCTATTCTTCCTTCGCCGAAGCCTGCAGCTTTAGCCAAAGCCACTGCATAGCTTGATACATTTTCAGAATGTCCATAAGTATAATGGTCCTTTGCATCTATTGTGGCTGCCAGCGCATATATAGCCGAGAAATAAGAGGATCTGATGCTGTTTTGCATTTTCTCGGTTTCAAGATTGTGTCCGCGTCCATAATTAAGCTCATCTTTTTTCGAGTACAGCACGCTTTGGTTCCTTCCACTCCGTTTTGCTGTATACATAGCTCCATCAGCACACTCCAGCAATTCCTCTGCAGCTTTGCCATCCTTGGGATAGTTAGCCACACCTACACTGATTGTCAGAAGCTCATTGCTGCCAGAGTCCGAGAAGAGATTTGTTTCCACTGCCTTGCGGATAGCATCTATAGCCTTCAGGGATTCATAACCTTCTATATTCGGAAATATTACTGCAAATTCTTCTCCGCCATAACGTGCAATTATATCCTCCTGCCTGGTGGCCTCCCTTATTACCTCTGCTAACCTGGCAAGCGCCTTGTCTCCCGCTGAGTGTCCGTATAAATCGTTATAAAGCTTGAATAAATCCACATCTATCATAGCAACCGAGAAAACCTTGTAGATTTTATCATGTATGAGCTGCCCAAGAACCTCATGAAAATATCTATGATTGTAAAGCTTGGTCAACCCATCTGTTATAGCCTGTTGTTTTGCTTCCTCATACATTTTGGCATTTTCAATTACCACTGCCGCATTGTTGACCAAGGTATAAAGCAAGTCAATCTCCTCTTGTGAGTACGACTCTCCGCCTTTCCTTTCGGACAGGATCAGGTATCCGATAAGCTGTTCTCTGAGCCACATTGGTACGATAAGCTGGGTCTTAAGCTCATAAAGCTGCTTTTTCTCCATACTCCAGAGACCGGCAAAGCATGGGGAGCTTTCAATATCGTCAATAGTAAGGAACGGCTTCCCCTGAGTAAACCACTGCACTATTGGATGATTCCTGGTATACTTTATATCCTGCGTCCATACATCCTGCACCGAGGAGCGGAATAACCTATAGTCATCCTTACTCTGCCTCAGCACCAAGGATACTATCCGAGGCTGCATACCCTGTCCCACTGCATAAATAAGCGAGTCTGTCAGTTCATCAAGATTCAGCACATTGTTTATTATTCTGCTGAAATCCTTGAGTATAGACTGATGACTCAGCTTTTCTCTGTAAAATATTCTATCAATCCAATGCTGCAGCACATTCTTTATGGGCTGGAAGATCATAGCCAGCAGCACTGCTATCGACAAAGTAATTGTCATAGTGGTATAACCCATAAGGCTTGTTATAACCTGCTGGACTCCGAAAATTGCAATTATATAAACCCCCGATAAAATCAAAGTATATACCGAGTATGCTATACCCTTTTTTACTATGAGCTTTATTTCCAGGAATCTGTATCTGTATATGGAATATGCAATAAAAAGGGCGTTAATTGTATTTGAAGCGATATCCAGAGGGTACTTTCCAAGGCTGGGCAGAAGATTGAGCAGCCCCCCTATTATTACAAGGGTCAATCCGCACATAATATATTTGACTCTTGCAAAGGGTATTTTGTTGGATCTTACCTTTTGAATGATGTTTATAAACGCCAGCAGCAGATAGCAAAGACTCCAAACGGCCATTACAGAAGCTAATGGTCCCAAAGTGTAATAAAATACATTGTTCTGTGCGTATGCATCTTTCATTATGAGTCCTGCAAAATTGCATATAAGCAGCAAAAATGCAGACGCATAGCCAAAATAGAGCTTTCCCTTCTGATTGTTGGTTTCTGTAAGTACTAGGGTAAAATGGTAGAAAACTACAGGCATGCTTATTAAGCCTGTACATAATATACGGTTCCAAAATAGTGCACCTGGCGGGAAATTGGTCCTCATTATAAAAGAACCAAAGCTCCAGATAATCATTGAAACAATGTAGAAAGTGTAGTACCTGGCAATTTTACTTTTTCTTGACCCCAACAGAATCATTAAAAGGACAGTATAAAATAAAAACGACACTAATGGTATAAGAATCAAGTATGAAAGAGCTTGCACAGTATCACCTCATATTAACCGCATTTAATCAAAGTATCTATGTTTTGTCTCGAAGGGTTCATTTTTAACAGCTGGTTGTTGCTTACCAGCCTATAATTTACAAAAGCTCCTGCAGGAAGTAATGTTACTCTTAGAGGATCTCTTCCCAGCATAGTCTCTATGTCCTTATAATCCGAATCCAGTCTCTGCAGATTCTGGTTTACTAAATGTTTCAGCACTGCAGCATCAGCCCCGCCATCATGTACTTCCATATATATATGCAGTACCGGTTCTTTATCCTCATACTGCTTGCAGGCGACCCAATCATGTACTGTAAATTCCGTTCCCTCAAGGGCCTTCTCAATAGTAGCCTTTGTGATCCTTGTAAACCCTGCCAAATCTATTATGTTTGATATCCTGTCTACAAATCTTATCTGAGGAAGGTTTATTTTGTTTGCTTCATTGCTGAGCGAAAGGCACTCGATAACATCACCGACCCTGTATCGCACAAAGGCTCCACCCCTGAACTTCGTTATTACCAACTCATATCTCTCATTGGGCTTTATTTCATTTATAAGTATTGTCTTGGGAATATAGCTTTTGTCCTGGATACTCCTTATTGAATCCTTCTCAGGAATGAACTCGAGGAAATTAACATCAGGGAAGAAGGTGAGTCCGCTGTCTCCCCAAGTTTCTGTGGCCACAGTGGCTATTTCAGTTCCGCCATAAATCTCTATAGGACGTTTTCCCCAATAGTATTCAATCTTCTCTTTAAAAGCGTGAGTATCAGTGCCGGCACAGAGTATGCCCTTTATATCCCATAAATCCTTTGGCAGTATCGTTTGTCTCATGAATTTCTTTTTAAAATAGGCTTTGAGCAGCTTGTATGCCATTTTTATATTTGTAGGTCTTGCCGACAGCTTGCCACTCTTTGTGGTGCCTTTTGCAAAGTCTTCCCCTATCTTAACAAGTACACTGGATAGTCCGAAAAATAGATCTACTCCCTTTGCAAGTGCAAGTTCAAAACCTACCTTGTTTCTTTCTTCAAAGCTCAGGTGCTCAGCATCCTCTATAGGAGGCAGGTATTCAAAGTCTATTTCATTCCTTACCCCGTAAGGTGCCAAGCCAGTCAGATATGGGAGCGGTGCCATTCCGTACAGGAATTTGTCATTCTCCCTTAAAGTAAAATCCCCTCGTTTCTTGCTTGTTGCAAGAATCAGGCTTGCAATAAAAGCCCTTGTATGCTCCTCAATCATGCTTTCGGTATAAGGAGCCAGCTTTATTTCGTTGGTTCCGCCCTTCCAGGTGGTCTTTATCCAATACATTGGCTTTGCAGGCAATACTTCCTCATTTTTATTCAACAGCATGTCGGCATAATCCTCATAGGTGGTCATGGGCACTCTTTGCCTGAACTCCTCAACTGTTGCGGGTTTTGCGCCCTTCCCCATCATTTTCTGCCCCAGCTTGCAGTGCGAGAGCAGCTCTATCTGCTCCATCAAAAGCCTCTCCTGAATATGCATGAACTCATCAAGATTCAGATCCAGGAAGCCGCAGTACTTATCCCAGATTTTCCCGTACTCTTCTTGCCTCAACATTTCTTCTAAATTTGTCATGTCCAATCCTCCATTCAATCTGTGATTCAGTATACCGCTCCGCTTTTTGCCTCAGTTTATTAAAATATAGTGGATATGCATCTCCTTATGCTCTTCTTGTTGGGAATCAGCATCGGAGTTGACTCTGTATAACCTTTGTAGCTTGCAAACATCCTTGGAAAGAAAAACTTGTCCTCAATATAAACATGAATAATATCAATAGCTGTCCAAATTATACCCGCCGGTATTATCAGTACGGCTCCTGTTGCAAGAAAATAGAAGGAAAACATCAAACCGAACCACAACACCCCCGGATGTCGGCATAATGCATAAGTCCCTGTATCCACCAGCTCACTGCTGTACTTCGCCTCCCCATATGTCTTTTTAAAGGGCAGCTCCAGAAAGAGTGAATAAACCAATAAGAATGCCGCTGCAGCCCATAATATCCATGCGGCTATTCGTATTGCTGCCGGGATAGCTATTTTTTCCGATACTATTGTCGCCATTATTGCTGAATATGCAATAAGGACAACCCCTGATAAGCCTAGCGCCTTTCTTTTGAGGCCATCGGTTTTCAAGGTATAAATATCAAACAAGAGAATGAATAAAAAGCCTACCGCTCCAAGAATTATATACTTCATGCTGCACCTGCTTTTCGACTAATTATATCCGGTTGGAATTAAACTTTGTAGAAAAATAGATTCTACAATACTCTTTCAAATCCTTTCCATTAATGTCAACAATCGTACAACTAATTAGCACAAATTATTCCATTTATTGACAATAATAGTGCTGGTTTTCATTGCGTTCAATTTGCATTTTTTGAATGTTTGTTTGTTACCAGCAACTTGCCAAATGCTTATTCAGCATATTCAAATTCACTTTTGTCGAATTAAGTCATACGTTTTTGATAAAAAAATAGAGACGCAGAGCTTACTCCATATCCCTATTGTTTTATATCTATGCTTTTGAATACCTGCCAGAACTTGTGCGTTTTCTCAATTGGTATTGGCTCTCCAATATCTATATCCCCATCCTGCAGCACCGCATTTGGGTTTGCGCCCAATATCCTTTCAGCAGCCTGGCTGCCGCATAGCTCCAGAAGCATATGCTTTACCCCCAGCATTATAGGCCTGCGTACTCCTGTTGAATGAGCATCAGTTGCAATAAAGTGAGCAAGGTTATGCTTAAGCAGCTGCTTCGCAGCATTCTGTGATTTTTCACCCGAATGTCCCATAAGACTGGTAGAGTTAAGCTGTACTAAACAGCCATCCTTGACCAGCTTATATATGATTTCGGGCTTCTCACATATCACCCTGTTCCGCTCCGGATGTGCAATAATTGGGACATACCCTTTCAGCTGTATTTCATAAATTACTTCAGCTGTAAACCTTGGCACCTCCAGCATGGGCAGCTCAAGGAGCATATACCTGGAATTGTTTAGAGTAAGGCATTCACCACTTACCAGCTTGTCCACCAGATTATAGTCTATGAAAGCTTCATTGCCAGGGTATATCTCCATTTTTATATAATTCTTTCTTAGCTCGTTATTTAAGACCGTTATTCTCTCTTTTATATCATGACCGCAATTTTCACCTATTATATAATGCGGAGTAGAAATTATCTTTCTTATACCTTCTTTAAAGGATAACTTGCACAGCTGCAGCGAAGCTTCCAGGTCAAAGGGCCCGTCATCGACCCCATACAGCACATGACAATGGATATCAATCATAATTTACCACTTTCCCCCTATCCCCTATATGCCTGACTTTTTTCTTGTTCTGCTTAGGTTCTTCCTCATCAGCATAATAATAATTGTAATAATCGTTTGCCTTGGCTTCTATCTTGTTAAGCACTACCCCAAGTATATTAGCCTTCACATTACTCAATAAGGCTTTTGCCCTCTGAGCTGCTTCAATCTCTACACTCCCCGACTCCAATACCAATATCACTCCGTCCATAAATGACGAAAGCTGTGCAGCATCAGTAACCACACCTACAGGTGGAGTATCAAATATAATATAGTCAAACTCTTCATATATCTCCCACATAAAATTCCTCATTTTCTCTGAGCCCACTAATTCCGATGGGTTGGGAGGCAATGGTCCGCTGGTTATAAAGTACAGATTGGGTATCTGAGCTACATTCTGCATATTTTTCCTGAAGTCAAGCTTCTGCGCCAGAATATTCGTCAAACCCACTCTGTTGGATAGCCCAAACTTCTTGTGGATTGTAGGTTTTCTCAGATCACAGTCAATTATCAGCACCTTGCTGTCTGCATGTGCCAGTGTTATGCCAAAATTGGCTGCCACCGTACTTTTTCCTTCTCCAGGACCGGCACTGGTAACCACGATGGTCTTTATTTTCTTGTCTATACTGGAAAACATTATATTCGTCCTGAGCATCCTATAGGCTTCTGCTACATGTGATTTAGGATCATTATATGTAATAAGGCTTGTATTAATCATATCGCTCACCCCTAATTCATATTTGCAGCATCCGGAATAACCCCTATTATCGGAAGCTCCAAATATTTTTCTACATCTTGCGGCGTCTTTATCGTATGGTCAAGATACTCCATCAGGAAGGTCAATCCCACACCACCCATAAGCGCCACCATAAAAGCAATGGCAATGTTCATGGTAGGTCTTGGTTTTATTGGGCTATCCGGTATTTTTGCCGTATCTACAACTTGTACATTTTCTACACGCATTATCTGAACTACTTGGCTCTTGAAAACTTCAGCCAGTTTATTGGCAATATTTGCTGCCATCTCCGGGCTGTTGTCAACTACCTTTACCCTTATCAGTTCTGTATCTCCAACAGGAGTTACAGTAATTTTTGCTTGTAACTGTTCTGCTGTAATGTTGAGCTTCATTGCATCAATTACCTTTTCAGATACAGTTCTACTCTTTGCAATCTCCCCATAGGTCTTTACCAGCTTCTGATAAAGCAGCACATCATTATACTGCAGCTGTGGATTTGAGCTATAATCGTTAGGCTTGCCCAGTATCAGGCTTGTAGTTGCCTCGTATTGCTTATCAAGTACGAAGTAGCTTAGTACACCCGCGGTGATAACTGATACAAGCACTATGATACCAATAAGCAACAGCCTTTTCCTGATAATATCGAATATCTCCCTCAAATCAATAGTTTCCAAGTCCATGTTTCTCCCCCTCATATGTATGATTTATGTTTTTTCAGGTAGTTTCGCTGTTATTTGTGATATTGTACTACTAAGTATTAAAGCTGCTATGACTCCAATACTGTCTATTAAAATATCCATGACAGTTCCATCCCTGCCGCTTACGTGCAATTGATTGTACTCATCCAAAGCTGCACCCATCATAGAGAATATAATCGTCAGCATTAAAGCCTTACCCCTGCTTAGTCTGGTTTGACACAGGAATGTATATATCAATAATGCCAGCACAAAGTAAGTCAGCACATGTCCCAGCTTTCTTATAACATACATTAGAACCTTATCGTCGTTGACAATGCTATAATCAAAAGGCATTCTGCCATTGCTTATGAATATTTTGACCAGTTTTGCCACCTGTGCTCCTCTGTCCTTTGATTCAACCCCTACCTCACCGGACAACCCTGCGATTACAAATATCCATGCTATCAAAAGTATAAACATTACTATTTTCTTAAACATACTTACTGTCTGCTCCCCTAATTAGAATACATACAATAAGTATATTCCCCTATTTACTTTGAATATTCACCGCAACCCACTTCGCAGTAACTTTATTGACAAACTTCTTCCCATAATCAAATACCATATGCACTTCTTCGATATTGAGGAAGCTAATAATTAATAAATACACCAGCCCTCCAATGCCGATTACCAAAAAAAGATTTACAGCTTGGCTGATTGTAGTACTTGTGCTATTTATTGATGCAACGAGCTTATAAGACGTATCAACAACAATTCCCATTATTGTTGAAGCCAATAATGTCTTAATAAATGTGCTCAACAGTTCTTTGACACCGAAGTCGCCAATTTTCTTATAAAGACTATGTATCATTAGTATGGTACCTAGAATGGCAGATAATGAAGTAGCTAGTGCCAATCCCCCAATACCCATAAACCTCACAAGGAATAGGAGCAACAAAATATTTGCTATTACTGTAAAAACACCATTAACCATAGGAGTCTTCGTATCCTGAACTGCATAAAACGCTCTATTCAGAAAGTCCCTCATACCAAACCCAATGAGTCCGAAGGACAGAAAAAGCAAAGCTATGCTAGTCATTTGAGTTGCATTCTGATCGAAAGCACCTCGCTCAAATAAGAGCCTTATTATGGGATACCTCAGTACGACAAACCCAGCAACGGCTGGCAATATAATCAAAGTAATTACATTCAGTGCCTTTAATACTACCTTCTTTAAAGTCAGTATGTCATTACTCGCTGACAGCTTGGACATAGTGGGATAAGCAACTGTAGCTATCGCAACTATAAATATTCCAGATACAAAACCTATCAACCTATTTCCATAATTCAGAGCCGATATACTGCCTATAGCAAGTCCCGATGCCATCATTCTGTCAACAACAGTATTTATCTGCTGAACACCAGTGCTTATAATAACCGGGACGATAAGAGTTGATATCTTACTGACTCCATCATCGCTAAGGTCAAATATGGGCTCATACTTGTAGCCCTCTTTAAACAGAGGAGGCAATTGTATAAGTACCTGAGTCAGTCCAGCAACTACTGTAGCGATTGTTAAGCCTTCTATACCGTATATATCTGTAAAAAATAGAGCAGTAGAAATTATTATTATATTAAAAGGCAAGCCGACTGCAGCCGGTGCTGCAAATCTGTTGAAGGATTGAAGTACTCCTGTAAGTACATTGGATAGTCCTATAAATGTAATCAAAGGAAACATCAGTCTCGTCAGCTGAACAGTCAAATCATACCTTTCCCCTGTAAACTTTGGCGCAATAATCTTTACAAGTGCTGGAGCAAAAATAATACCTAGAACTGTGATAGCAATGCTTAAGAAAAATACTATATTCAAGATATTGCTTGTAAAACTAAAGGCATTTCCCTTTGATTTACTAACTACCTTTTCTGAAAGCACAGGTATAAATGTAGTAGCCAAAGCACCTGCGACAACAGCAAACACAGATGTAGGTATAGTAATAGACATCAGATATGCATCTGTATTAATTGATGCTCCATACTTTGCAGCAATAACCATTTCTCTTACAAATCCAAGTACTTTGCTGAATATAGAAATAGCCATTATTATAAACGCAGCTTGTGCAATTTTCTTTCCTTTTGTCATATAATCCATCCTTAAAGTTATTTTCCCATCTATTCTTTATCAGCTGCTACCTCGCTAAGCTGGGGCTTGCTTACTTCCTTATCAATAACACCTCTTAAAAACTCAAGAAACTCTTCTCTTAGGTCTTGCCTTCTCAGCGCATACTCTACGGTAGCTTCCAAGAAGCCTAGCTTATCTCCTACATCATATCTTCTGCCCTCGAAACTAAATGCGTACATAGCTTCCCGATGAGCCAACTCTTTAAGAGCGTCAGTCAGCTGGACCTCTCCACCCTTCCACGGCTGCGTATGTTCAAGAATATCAAATATGCCGGATTAATAATATATCTACCAAGAATAGCTATACTATATTAACTCTCACTTTTTTATTACTATACTTTATGCCTCTAAGAAATCTAACAGCTAATCCTAAAAATATCCAAAACTGAAACCTAGTCAAATAAGATCCACTTACAAACATTGGAACAATCCCTACAATAAGCCAGATTAAAATCTTATTCAACCCTTCAATGTCCTTCGAAAACATCAATTTAGTTATAATAGTAGTAAGTACTATGATAATCATCGATCCCACTACAACACCAAATCCAGAGATAATTTCTAATATAATATTGTGTGAATATGTACCAGTGTACAATCTGTCCCCTGCTATCCCAATTCCTGTAATTGGATGTAGTTTGATTTGATATAGTATCTCTTCATAAATGGCTTCTCTCCCACTAAGATACACTTCTTCTTGCATAAATAGGCTTATACTTCTACTACTTATTCCATAATCATCCATGATATTGATTAACACTATAAATATCTGTTCTAAATACAAAATACCCAGTATCGCAAGTATAGATATTGATAAAGTAAATAAAAGATTTTTAATAGTTATTTTTTTAAAATTGATTATTTGATTAATTATTATATATATTCCTATGCTCATTATTGGCCCCCTGGATCCAATAGCAAGAATTATAAATATTGAAAGGATAGCTAAGAATAGATATTTAATTGAAACTGTTCCAAAAAATTTATTTAAATATATAACAGCGGGAAGCAACATATAATATCCAAGCGACATATTATATGTTCCAATTGTTATATTTCTTGTAAGTACCAAGAGTCCAATAATCATTCCAACAATAAATACTAAAAAACTCACTTTTTCTACAACATCATTCAATATTTCTAAACTTTTAACGCTTGAGCTATAAATGAAACTCGGCAGACATACAAAAAAGAACTGGAACAATATATCATTTAAAAATATTGCATTTTGTCTAAAGTATAGATAGTTCAAAGAAAAGATAACTATAGAAACACTGTAAGCTAGTATGAATAATTTACTTCTTCTTCTCAATACAACATTTAGCGAATAGAGATAAATTAATCCTACTACTACTTTTGATGATAATTGAACTAATACTCCCGTACTAGTATCTATTGCATTAAAATAATAGAGGATAAAACTCTGTACAATTAATACTACAAAAGGAGACATTATAGAAATACTTATTTTTATATCTTCTTCAGGTTTATAATATACATTCTTAACAATAGTTATCATCTTATCCCCCATATCTATTCTAGCAAATTGATGAATTGAATTTATGTTATTTAGCAAGGTTTCACTGATAGATGGCCCTGAGTTCTGCAGGAAGGCAATCATCCCTTTGAACTCTATCTTGTACTGAACGATATAGAACATAGAAAAACCAAAATCAGAACACCTAAGACTAATGGTTTCATTGAGCACTTCAGAATGAAATAAACAATCTGGTTAAATCATTACAATAGAGAAAGGCCGTATCAGGGCTATAAGAATAATGGTAAGCGCCCAATCGATACTATTAATTCCTACTCGGAGACTGTAAGACAAGAAGCTTAGTATTACACTTTATGTTAATATTTCTTATTATTCATTCTGTTAAATCACTATATAACTCTAACAATTTCTGTTCTTCAATATTCCAATTAAACCTTTCTTTCACAGCTCTTCTACCTTCTTGTCCCATTTTCTTTGCTATTTTCGGATTTCTTAATAAATATATTATATTATCTGATATCTCATTTACGTTTTTAGGGTCTACTACTATTCCAAATTCATATTGTTTTAATACTTCCCTTACATAGGGATAATCAGAAATTATAACAGGTAATCCCATAGCCATGTACTCATATACTTTCGTTGCAAGGTTATCTGCTTTACAATATTGTCCAACATCTAAAATGGTACAAATTCCCATGTTACTTTTTTTGTATATTTCTAATACTTTATCTCTTCCGACATAACCTTTATAATCAACACATATGAATTCCTTCAAATTCTTTACATCATTATGATATTCTTCAGGAGATAAGTTGCCTCCTAATATTAAATTAACGTTTGCTTTATATGCTGCTAATATTAAATGCGTTATACCCCTGTTATATGTTAAACTCCCAACATGGCATATTGTTCTATCTTTTTTTGATTCTTCTTTATCATATTCATTATATAATTCATCCAAAACAGGTACATTGTTTATAAAAACTGTTCTCTTTGCTCGATTTTCAAAAGGATTAACATGATTAATTGTACAAGGAAATATTACTAAATCAATCTTCTTAATAGAATGAGTTTCATATTTAAAATAAATATAAGATAACAATTTTCTAAAGATTTGAGGAATATAATATTTTTCTTTGATTTGCAATGTATAATTTTCATGAGAATCAAATATTACTTTTTTCCCTTTTCTATTTAATTTATTACCTACTGGTAACAGTTCAGGGTCATGAAAGTGATATACTTCCGCATCTAGTTCGATAGCTTTTTTATAAAAGTATTTATTAGAATACATCATTCTGTCAATCCTGTTTTGGGGTCTATAATTCGTTGAGACTATCTTAACATTATTTAAAATTTCATCAGGCTGGTCATCATTCACTAATAAAGTTACATCATATCCATTATTAGCCAAAGAAGTGCATTCTTTTTTAAATATCCTAACATCATATCTATTGTGAGCACTTGTCATATGGCATATTCTAATCACACCTCTACCCCCAATAAATCAAATTAATTCTATGTTTTTTACCCTTATTTAGACTTCAATACTTCAATAATAATTTTTGATATCTTTTTTATATCTTCTTCACTCATATATGGATTCATAGGAAGTGATAGTACAGTCTCACATAATATATTAGTTACTTTATAATTATAGTCGCTAAAATCTAAATCTGAAAAAGCTTCTTGCTTATGCATTGGTTTTACATAATAAATCATACTTGGGATGCCTTGCTCTTTTAATTTAGCTTGGAGCATATCTCTTTCTTCTTTATTCTTAAGTTTTATTGTATATTGAGCAAAGCTCGATATATATCCTTCAGGAATAACTGGTATTTCAACAACATCGCCAAGTTTCCCATTATACCACTTATATACTTTGTTTACATCATCTAGTTCATGTTCAATAAATGCAGTCAGCTTAACACTCAAGATTGCTGCCTGAATTGTATCAAGTCTGGAATTTACACCAACTCTTACGTTGTCATATTTGTTATCGCCTTTACCATGTACCTTGTATGAGTTAAGCAACTCTGCTAGTTTATCATTATTAGTAAAAATTGCTCCCCCATCTCCGTAGCAACCTAATGGCTTAGCTGGAAAAAATGAAGTGGTTGCTGCGTCACCAAAACTGCAAGCCATTTTACAATTAATGCTTCCTCCAAATCCCTGAGCAGCATCTTCCAATACTAGGAGATTATACTTCTTAGCGATTCTATTAACTTCATAATGGTCCGCTGGAAGTCCAAATAAATCAACCGGGATTATGACTTTGGGTGTTAGTTTCCCTTCTTCTAAAACTTTTTGGATTGTTTTCTCCAACTTACATGTATCAATATTAAAGGTTTGCCTATCCACATCCACAAAAATGGGTGTTGCTCCTCTGAATGAAACGATCTCACCTGTTGAAAAGAATGTAAAATCAGGAACAAACACTACGTCTCCTTCTTTGATGTCCCATGCCATCATTACCAGTGTCATAGCTTCCGTTCCATTGGCACAGGAAATACAATGCTTCACCCCAACGTATTCAGCAAGCTGTTCTTCCAAAACTCTTACTTCTTTTCCACCGATAAAGTTTGTATTCACTATTACTTCTTGAATTGCAGCATCTATTTCATTTTTATATTTTCGATATTGCGATTTTAAATCTCTGAATTCCATAAAATTCTCCTCCCATGATAAGTTCAATAATATTCTAGGCAAGTGTTTACCTGATAGTTTTTATAAAATTAATAAACTTTTCGTGATCTATAGCAAAATTCCCACTTACTGTAGAATTTGATGCAATACTCTTTGTTACTACAGCACCTAATGAAATTTTACAATTATCTCCAATCGTTATGCCATTAGTAATTGTTGCGTTTACCCCTAACCAGCAATCATTACCAATTACAACTCTTCCTGCCAATTTTACGCCTGCTGTTATGAATGTCCTTTTCCCAATAACATCATCGTGAGCAATATGTACAAAATTATCTAATTTTACATACTCATTTAAGACGGTGTCTCCTCCTAATACGCCTCTGTCAACACAACAGTTATGTTGGATTTCAACATTGTCTTTAATAATAGCTCTACCTGCAGTCTTAACCGAAGTAACTATTTCACCATTATTCATAAATTGAAATCCATTTGATCCAATTTGACTTCCTGAACGAATAATAGCATTATTCCCAATAACTGTTCCAGGATGAATAACAACATTGGCCTCAATAATAGAATTTTCTCCAATACTAATACTATGATCTCCGATAACTGCATTATCTGAGATGACCGCAGAGTTAGCAATATTATTTTCAAATCTATCCCAATAAAAGTCCATATCTGCTAATTTATTATGAAGCTTATAAAATGTTGCTTTGGGTGAACTGGATAATATCACACCCATATCTTTTGGAAGATCCATTGAATCATAAGTTTCTTTAGATATTATTACCGATTTAATATTCTCATTTTCAACTATAGATCTTTGAAATTTTACATCAGCCAAAAAAGATAACACTTTTTCATCTTTATATTCTGATGTTGCCATACCTAATGCGTCAAATTCGCCATCTACTATAATCTCAATATCAGATATTATATCTTTTATACCAGCCAATTTCATGACTTTACCTCCTCTTTCTTTACCGGCATTACAGATGCAATTCCTTTAAAGACAACTTTCTTATCCTGATTTACACAGATTGTGCTAAGTCTAACTATGTTTTTTCTGGAAATATTTCAATAACTTCAACACTAGCTTTTATTGTATCTCCAAATTTCACTGGGGCGGTTAATGATAACCCTTGCCCTAAATATATTGTCCCATGACCTGGTAACTGCACTCCTAAAACCGCGGATATTAAACTTGCAGTAAGCATCCCATGAGCTATTTGTTCTTTAAAATTGTGTTTTTAGCTTCAACATCATTTAAGTGAACGGGATTAATATACCCTGTTATACCTGCAAACAAATATACATCTGACTCTGAAATTGTTTTTCGAAACGAAGCTTTATCTCCTATGGAAATTTCATTAATAGATTTTCCCGTTATCATTTTTAATTATCCACCTTCAAATTATCTTCCGAACCTATCTTTAAAATCTAATGTACTGCACTTCTCCATTGGTAACTTCACACATTTGCCTTCAGCTGCCGACTTATATATTGCAAGAACCAACTCAAGTGCACGCCTTCCATCTTCAGCTGTTACATAAGGTTCTCTATCATTTTCTATTGCATCAATTACGTCAGCATAAAGGGGTATATGTCCAAAACCATATACGTTAGGTGGATTTTCGTGATACTTAATTTTAACTTCATTAGGATCATCTAATAGATCTGAAAACTCCCACTCCTCAATTAAGTTAACTGATTGACCCCCTGCTTTTACTGTACCTTTTTCCCCGAAGATATAAAGTGTCTCCTCAAGGTTCTTAGGATATATGTCTGTCGTTCCTTCTATAATTCCATAACTTCCATTTGAAAATTTAACCAGTGCAATTCCTAAATCTTCTGCCTCAATATAATGGTGGTTAAGATTATCTGTCATTCCTATCACTTCTGAAATTTCATTACCCATCATCCATCTTAAAAGATCAATATTATGAATACATTGATTCATCAAAGCTCCGCCGTCTTGCTCCCATGTGCCTCTCCACTTAGCTCTATCATAGTATTCATATCCTCGATTCCATCTTACATGTGCAGTTCCATAGAAAAGCTTCCCGAACCTTTTTTTATCAATGGCTTCTCTTATCTTTTGAATAGACTTATTAAATCTGTTTTGATGGCAAGCACTTACTTTAACACCTTTTACTTTTGCTCTTTCAATTATCTTATCTGCTTCTTCTAAGGAAAGGGATATTGGCTTTTCAATAATCAAATTACATCCAGCATCAATACAGTTCAATGCAATTTGCCCATGCTTACCGCTTTCCGTGCAAATAGCAATTAAATTAGGTTTTTCGGTATATATTAATTCTCTGTAGTCTGTATATTCTTTTAGTTTCTTTGGAAGATTGAATTTAAGGATTTTATCCTCCATATTTTCTGAAACGATATCGCATAAAGCTACAATTTCTAAATTATTTTCAAGCGCTGCTGCTATATGATTTGGTGAAATTCTTCCGCATCCTATCAAAGCATATTTTAAACTCACAACACTACCCCCTATAATAATTCAATATTTCCCCTATCATAAATATCTTTCATAGCATTTTTTGTATCAAAGATTATCTTTGCATGCTTTTGAACAAATCCATAATCCATATTGGTGTGAGCTGTTGTTATTATTACAAGATCAGTACTTTCTATAAGCTCATCTGTTAATTTCGGTTCGCTCTTTCTCACTTCTCCATGTCTACGATATTCTGATGCATAAGGATCAAAATAAACAACCTCTGCCCCTCCTTTTTCCAGTTCTTCGATTACTCTAATAGCTGGACTTTCCCTATAATCATCTATGTCCTGTTTGTAAGCTATACCAAGCACTAAAATTCTAGATCCATTCATAGCTTTTTTATACCTGTTCAAAATTTTACTGGATCTTTCAGTACAGTATTCCGGCATTCGGTCATTGACCATCATTGAAGATTCAATCATTGAAGTATGAAATCCATATTCACGAGCTTTCCAGGAAAGATAATATGGGTCAAGGGGAATGCAATGTCCTCCAAGTCCAGGGCCCGGATAGAATGCTTGAAATCCATAAGGCTTTGATTTCGCAGCTTCAATAACTTCCCAAATATCAATTCCCATCTTATTGCAAAGAATAGCCAATTCATTAACTAAGCCAATATTCACATTTCTATATGTATTCTCAAGAATCTTTTCCATCTCAGCAACAGCCGGTGAAGATACCGTATGTACATCTCCTTCTAAAACTGCACGGTACATTGCTGCAATAACCTCTGTAGCATCTTGTCCAATAGCACCTACTACTTTGGGTGTGTTCTTGGTTTTATAAATTAAATTGCCTGGATCAACTCGCTCCGGAGAAAATCCTAAATAGAAATCTTCACCACACTTTAATCCCGAACCACATTCTAATATGGGTTTAATGAGTTCCTCTGTAGTACCTGGGTATGTAGTAGATTCTAATACAACTATTGTTTCCTTTTTCAGATATTTCGCTATTTCTTCAGAAGACGATTTTACATAACTAATATCTGGCTGTTGATGGTCATCTAATGGTGTAGGTACACAAATCGCTATAAAATCAACATCTTTTATAAAGCTGAAATCAGATGTAGCAGACAATATTCCTTTTTCAACCAGTTGGGAAAGATCACTATCCACAACATCACCTATATAATTTCTTCCTTGATTAACCATTTCAACTTTCTGAGGTTGTATGTCGAATCCCATAGTTTTAAAACCAGCTTTAGCTTTTTCTACCGCTAAAGGGAGACCAACATAACCAAGGCCAACTACAGCAACAGTGATTTTTTTATTTATGATTTTGTCTAACAATTTTTGTTTCATTAACTCATGCTACCCCTCTCTGCACTGCATTTATGATTATATTTTCTAACTGATCTGTTAGTTTAGCAAAATCAAATTCTTTTGCTGCATTTAATGCACTGGTACAGTATTTGCCATATTCATCAGAAGACATATTGTAAAACTTCAATACACCTTCGGCTAACGTTTCAGCACTCCCACCTTCAACTGTTATACCACATTGGAATTTCTCGAGATTATCATATCCACATTTTATATTAGAAATTGTCGGTTTACCGGAAGCCATATAATCAAACATTTTATTTAAGCTCAATCCATATTTATACAGTCCAATTTGCTCGCCGGTAAAAATATTAAGGCTACTTTTACTCAAAATATTCGGTATACTTTTCTTATCTACTTTTCCTTTAAAAACAACATTTCTGAGGCTATTATCAATGCAATAACTTTCTAATTCTTCATTCATGTATCCCGTACCAAAAATAATGAATTTTATATTTTTATAACCTCTATCCTGAATAATCTTGGCTGTCTCAACAATATAGTTTACATAGTTTGCTTTTCCTAACGACCCAGTATATAAAACCTTAAAAAAGTTATCATCATCTAAATCTAGATCTTTATATACATTCTTTATTTTCTGATTATTGTATATATCTAAATCTATTCCATTATTTATATAGTATATATGGTTTAAATCTATTTTTTTTTTCCCATAATACTTTTCAGCAACGTAATCTTTACCACCTTCCATAGTAAAGATTATGCTATCAGCATTTTTATAAATCCAATGTTCTAGCTGATATAATGCCTTAGCCATTATACTATTATGTTTTAGTAAACCAAATTCAATTAATGTTAATGGCCATAAATCTGCAATTTCAACAATACATCTACAATTATATTTTTTTGCTATCTTTATACCTGCGAAACAAGCTAATGGATGGACTGAAGTTGCAATTATTACATCAGGACTACTAATTTTTCTTGTAACTGTAAACAAGCCTAAGGTATATTGAAGCATATTAATTATACGTGATTTACCATTACCAACATAATTACTTGTCCTTAAGTATACATAATTTATATTATCGATTATTTCTTTACTGAATTTTTCATTACCCTTTATTAAATTTAAGTTTGAATTATGTACTGTACTTGCAGCAAAAACAGTAACATTATGCCCTTTCTTTATCAAATATTTTGCGAAATTATAAGGCCTTGCCAAAGGAAAAAACCATGGTGGAATCGCATAATGATTGAAAAACCAAATATTCATTTATAAAGTACTCCTTAATATATACTTTTTATTTTATTGTTATAGATATTTTCATCTATTTTACCTATTCGTAATAGGTAATCGCCAAAATCTTCGCCAGTATCCATACCTTCAGCACTAATGCCATCTCTTCTAAACACTTTAGCAACTGTCATAAAAATTATTTTCCAATCATTTAAAAAAGTTATGTGAGTAATGTATTCTAAATCTAATTCCAGCTTCTCTTCCCATGTAATACCATTACGGCCATTAACCTGTGCCCATCCAGTAAGTCCAGGCAAACTACTATGTCTTTGCCTTTGCTCTGAAGTCATAAACAACATATCTCTTACAAGCTGAGGTCTTGGTCCAACAATTGACATATCTCCTGTTAGAATGTTATACAGTTCTGGAAGCTCATCTAACGATGATGACCTTAAGAGCTTTCCGAACTTGGTGAGCCTAATTTCATCAGGCAGCAACTCCCCGATTCCGTCTCTGTCGTCTGTCATTGTCCTAAATTTGTAAAGAGTAAATATCCTCTCATTAAGTCCGGGGCGTTTCTGTTCGAATATAACAGGTGAGCCTAGCATTACCGTAACTAGTATCGCTATGATAATAAGCACAGGTGACAAAGTAACAATTGCACAGAGTGATAAAATAACATCCATTGGCCTCTTGATATATCTTCTGTACACACCACCTCTAGGAATCTGCTGTACAGGCGGTATATAGGGCTTTAAATCCGGTCTAACCTCAGTCTGCATCTTCTATCACCACAATCCTCTAACTATTCCAATAACTCTGTCAATATCCTCGTTGGACATCTTCGTATCAGACGGTAAACATACACCGCGGTTGAAAACATCGTCTGCTACTGATATACCATCATCATAGTGATTATAAAAAGGGTACTTCATGTAAACCGGTTGTAAATGCATAGGCTTCCATATTGGTCTGCTCTCAATATCATCCTTTTCAAGTGCAATCATTATATCTAGTGGTGTTACCTTACTTGATGGAAGAATAGTCATGGTTGAAAGCCAGTAGTTTGGCTCTCCATAATCACAAACCGGTGCCATTTCAATTTCTTCTATATCTTTAAATGCTTCTTTATACCTAGTGTAAATAGCTTTTTTTTGTGCAATTCTCTCCTCAATTACAGTCAGCTGCCCTCTACCTATCCCTGCACAAATATTGCTCATTCGATAATTAAACCCGAGCTCAGAATGTTGATAATATCTTGCATTATCTCTCGCTTGAGTTGCCCAAAACCGCATCTTGTTTATTGCCACTTCATCGTCTGATACAACCATGCCCCCACCTGAAGTAGTTATTATCTTATTTCCATTAAATGAGTAAATTCCGAATCGGCCAAAAGTTCCACTCTTCTTGCCTTTATATGTAGCACCTAGAGACTCTGCAGCATCCTCGATGATTGGAACATTATGCATATCGCAAATAGCTTTGATACTATCCATATCCGCTGATTGTCCATAAAGATTGACAACAATAACAACTTTAGGCTTATGTTCACTGAATGCTTTTTCAAGTGCAACCGGAGACATATTTAAACTTCCAGGTTCACTATCTATGAAAACCGGTATTGCATCTTGGTATATAATAGGATTGCAGCTTGCCGCAAAGGTTAGGCTTGAACAAAATACCACATCCCCCTTACCTACCCCAAGTGCTATTAGTGCAAGGTGTATGCCTGCAGTACCAGAGCTCAATGCCACAGCGGAATTGGAACCGACATATTCAGCAATTTCTTTTTCGAAACTATTTACATGAGGACCTAGTGGTGCAACCCAATTTGTATCAAAAGCATCTGTTACAAATTCCCTCTCTTTACCACAAAGATGAGGTGATGCCAAATACATGTGTTTACTCATGATTGTCAACTCCGTTCTTTATTTCCAAATATCGATTTGACTTCTTTATCTTCCAAGAAGCAACATCCAAATTATGTAATAACTTGATGTATTAACAAGTATAATATGTTTTCTTCGCAGTTCACTCTTTTCCTGCTTTTTACATGGTATATTCTTACAACAAAACCATTGCAATTTCGACGTTTGCGGCTCTTTATACCTATGAAGTTCTTTAATGTTACTTATAGTACTGTCAAATGGCGGTGGTTTTTGTACATTCCTGATGTACGATTGTTGAATTACTTTTAAATTAACAAGGAGCCTCTTTCTAGATGCCCCTTTTCAGTGTAATTACCTATATTACGAGTCTGGTTTTATCCGGGTCACGCGCACAGGCATAAGATTCTTCGCATACTCAGAATGACACCGCGAGGGTTGACTTCATTAGTTCCCATTTTTACTCTCATCTATTACACTCCGAAGATTTGAAGCATCATTTATCCCTTTTCGGGCTACATCTGCTTTTATAGTTTTGCAGAGTATTTTTAGATCCAGCCAAAGTGAAACATTTTCTGCATAATAGATGTTGTTTTGCAGTTGCTGGTTATACCCTCAATACCTGGCCAGGTCTGAAGCCTTCTTATTTCGTCCAACGCATAGCATCTGCTATTGTCCAGTAAATCAGGCCTTGGGCCAATAAAACTCATATTTCCTAACAGAACATTAAATATCTGCGGTAGTTCATCTATGCCTGATTTTCTTATAAACCTTCCAATCTTTGTAAGCTGCGGATCGTCTGCATCTACCTTTGTAGAGCGAAGTATATAAGTTTTAAAAGTCCTGCCATATTTTCCTACTCTTTTCTCTATATAGAAGGCTGGTCCACCATCCTCCAGCTTGATCAACAAAGCATATACAGCAACTATTAAAGTAATAGGCAGGATTAAGTATAAAGCAAACATAAAATCTAATACTCTTTTTATATAATGTCTGTACATTTATACTTAACCTCCAATGATTCCGATACTGTTTGTTCCTGGGCAATTACCTTGCAATAGCTACTTCGGTATAGTCATGCTTATAGGTTGGTACAACCTTTTTCATGCATTCTCTTAGCTCCTCCGGACTGTTAAGGCTATTTTCCAGGGCTTTTACGCACAGTAGTATTTCATTGTGCGATAAATCGAGAGGATTGCCTACAAATATATCCGGATGTTTTGTAGTCTTGATGCCCTCTTCAGCCAGAAGCAGCTCCTCATAAAGCTTCTCCCCGGGTCTTAGCCCTGTGTATTCTATTTTTATATCTCTGTCCGGTTCAAAGCCCGAAAGTCGTATCAGGTCTCTTGCCAGATCTGAGATTTTTACTGATTCACCCATGTCAAGAATGAAAATTTCTCCCCCTTGTGCCATTGAGCCTGCTTGTATGACCAGTTGTGCTGCTTCAGGTATGGTCATAAAATATCTGGTGATATTGGGGTGTGTGACAGTCACCGGTCCCCCCTGTTCAATCTGCTTCTTGAAAAGAGGTATAACACTGCCATTGCTTCCTAACACATTCCCAAACCTTACGGCAACGAATTCAGTATTGCTTATCTTGTCCATTGACTGTACAATCATTTCAGCCACTCTCTTGGTAGCACCCATTATGTTTGTTGGATTTACAGCCTTATCTGTGGATATGAGCACGAATCTCTTTGCTCCATACTCATGGGCGCACTTGGCTGTGTTTAATGTTCCTATTACATTATTTTTAATAGCTTCTGCAGGATTAATCTCCATTAGTGGTACATGCTTATGTGCAGCAGCATGAAAAACCACCCCCGGTCGATAGCTTCCGAAGACTTCGGCCAACCGCTTATTATCCCTTACAGAACCTATGATCACTTCAAAATCAAGCTTTCCCTTATATATATGTATCAGTTCGTTAGATAAATCATAAGCATTGTTCTCGTAAATATCGAATATCAGCAGCTTCTTAGGGTTATATTTTGCTATCTGCCTGCAAAGCTCTGAACCAATGGATCCTCCACCCCCGGTAACCATTACCACCTCATTTTGGAGATACCCTGATATTTCTTCATTGTTCAAATGAATTTCATCCCGTCCCAGAAGGTCTTCTATTCTGACATCCCTTATATGCTTTATATTTACTTTTTCATCAATAAGCTCATATATTCCAGGCAGCGTTTTCAGCTTGCATTTGGTTTCTTTACATTTTGACAGTATTGCAGCTACATCTGCCTTGCCGACGGAGGGCATGGCCACTATGATTTCATCAATACTATATTTTTCAGCAAGCTTTTTTATTCTTTCTGTATTCCCCCTCACCGGTACTCCATTGATACTTGACCTATGCTTCTTCATATCATCATCAACTGCTATTACGGGCAAATATTCTAATTCATGGTGGTTCTGCAGCTCCTTTATTACCATTGAACCTGCATCGCCTGCGCCAACAATCATTACACGCTTTCTATCAGCATTATTGAACTTTGCTGCTCTTAGTATCGTTTTTAGTATCCTGTAGCTTAATCTGCTTCCTCCGACAAGAAGAAAAATCAATAGCCACGAGATTATATAAACTGATCTTGGAAATCTCATAATGTGAGACAATCCATATATGGACGAAGCGCCGCTTGCAACTGCAGTCGCCGTGAAAATCTTCAAAAGCTCATTAACGCTTGTGTATCTCAATAGTCCTTTATATAATCCAAACAAATAGTAGATAGCAATATTAATGAAAATAATATAAATACATGAATGTATGTATGCTTGGATGTATTGCTCCGGGATTACCCCTTCGAACCTAAAAAACAAACCAAAAAATACTGCAATGCCTACTAAGAGGCAATCAGTAAAAAGCAAAACTAGCTTTCTGTTATATGGTCTCAACGCCATCCACCCCTCAATTTATATGTATCGATGATATTCAATTATTGCTGCTCCTGCTTTGTATATCGCACGTACGCATCCTTGATCTTGTTTATATCATCCTCTGAAAGTCTCGAGTACAATATTTCTTTTGCCCGCCTTTTCTCTTCTGATGTTATTCCATTTGACAGCATACCCTTTAGTTCAGATATGTCGCTCTTGGTTAACTTGCTCAAGAGCAGCTTGGTCAAAGAAGCCTTTTCGGATATAGACACTTTATTCTTTGTCTCCTTTGCACTCTCCATTATCTGCTGATTCTCTTCATTTTTTTGTATCTGAGAAATACTGTGGTCCGCAGGCTTAGATGGTTCTGCACCGCCAGCAGGTTTATTGTTTACCTCTTCTGCCTTCTCGCTCCCAGCAGCAGCTGGTGCTGCTTTTTCCGTGTCTGCGCTTTGAAATGCTCTTTCAATCTCTGCACTATCCTTAATGATGCTCTCTACTATGGCTCTTTCTCCCAAGCCATATAAGAGTGAAAGAGCTAATCCAGCCGATATTAACAATAATGCAGCAATTAACAACATTATTTTCTTCATGAATGCACCACCCAAATGGAATGTTTAAAAAATAGAGGTGCTTGCGCACCTCTATTTATGTTACTTATTATAGATTCGGTACACTATCGTAGCAGCTTGTGCTCTTGTTGTCTTTTCAACCGGACCAAGCTCAGCTCCAGCACCTATTAAGATGCCCTCTTTCAGCATTGTTGCAACACTGTCTCTAGCATAGGATGCCACCTTTGACTTGTCGGAGAATTTATCAAGGTCTGCAGCTGTTCCTTTATTCTTTATCTTCTTTACAGCACTTAGAGCTCTTTCAGTAAGCACCATCAAATCCTGCCTTGTGATATATTCATCAGGTTTGAACATGTTGTTGCCTACGCCGTTTGTTATTCCTAACTTCCTGGCAATTGCAATCTCCTTGAAATTAATGTCTGTAGCCTTTATATCACTAAAGTTTTCAGTAATTACAGCATTAACTCCCAATGCTCTAACGAGAATAGCCATGTAATCCCCTCTTGTAATGCTTTCATCAGGTGCAAAGGTCTTGTCGGTAGTGCCTCTTGCAATACCCTTTGAAGCCATTACTTCGATTTCCTTCTTCGCCCAGTGGGTTTTGGTAACATCAGTAAATGTCTTTTGGTTGAATACAAGTATATACTTGCTGAAGTGAGTTGTTGTAAAGCTCACCAAACCAGTTGCAGGATCGTATTTGCCATTTGGAACTTCTATAAGATTGCCTGCGTTATCCATATACCATACAACCAGGAACTCGGAATCCAATGCCTCTGCCCCAGTTGGCGTGTACTTGAAGGATACTGTTGCTGGTTTATCCGGATTGCTGTATTCCTTTACTACCCCATTAACTGTGAAGCTCAGCTCAATTATCGGTTTGTCTCCGACCTTCTGCTGCAATTCGGGAGATAATGTGCTCTTATCGACTTTTGCAATGTTCAAGCTTACATTCTTGTTCTTCACTGTGTCATCGCCGGCAAATATATTACTAGGCAATGTGATATTACCTGCATCTGTCTTTATTGTGATCTCTTCAGACGCTGTTGACTTGCTTAGTGCATTACCTGGAATGCTCATTGTATATGATTTTGCGCCATCAACCTTTGGAACATCTATGACTATATCTTTAGTCCCATCAGTTTGAGGCTTACTCAATGTCAGCAGCTGGTTTATAACATTTTCACTTACTGCTGATGCTGCATTTCCTGTTGTGCTGTTTAATGTTGCAGCAATTTTAATTGATGAGGATCCGTCTGAGTTAGCCTGTGGTGTGGGCGCTGAAGGTGTTGCTGTTCCTCCGCTTGTTCCTCCAGATGGTCCATTGTCATCATCGTCATCCGGTGCGTTATATCTGTCTATCAAGTTATATTTAGCTAAATTGGCTATAAAGTACGGTCTTTCGCTGTCATATTGGCTTCCATTTAGCTTTCCAATCAATTCAGTCATCCTTGTCTTATAAGTACCTATGTTAGGAATAAGTGGAGCTATATCATCAATATCTTCGATAAACTTTTGACTGACATTAACATCACCATCTTCATCCTCATATAAGACATTGGATAATCCATTCAGTACTTTTGCCTTTTGAATGAAGTTTATGAGCAGCAGATAATCATAAGTGTAAGTCTCAATATTCGTTTTTATTGTTATAAAATTCGGATATGTACTTGGGTACTCAGTCGTAATTATCAAGCCGTTTCTAAACTCTAATAAAGTAATACTGGCTATACTTTGATGACCTTGCTGAAAGGTATAAAAATCCTCTAGGCAGCTTTCTAATGTAGCCGGATCGACACTTGGACTGGCTGCATTATTATATTCATCCAGTATGCTTATGATATCATCCAAATTATCGTCTATGTTTTCATCTATTGCATATGTCTCTGCACTTAGGTCAACCCCCATAAGCACCAATACTGCTTCCCTGTCAGCCTTGGTTGCGGCACTATCATCCTTCAATAGTGGAGAAAGAACCTGTATCAAGTTATACTTAGAATCACTGATCCCTGCGCTGGCCGGTATAGCACCTGCATATGACAATATAGTGCACGTCAGGAAGACCACTAAAGTAACCTTTACAATTGCTTGCAGTTTTTTCTTCTCAAGAATCATTTATTTACCTACCTCCTAAAGTTATTTATAGTTGCTGCTTGCTATTTAATTCACAAGCGAAAACTTGAAGAGCCCTGAGCATACGTTTTTCGCTGCAATTCCAGATACCGCCCCCCCAAAAACACCTAATAATCTCTCAAAAACTTTATTTTAAGTTTAGCACTACCTTCCATATTTATCACTTATTTTCAGTCGACCTAAAACTACAGCAAGTACTGCGTTGCAACATTTTTAGAGGACAAGCGAGTGTAAAAAACCATTCTCGTAATGCATTTTACAAAATCGATTAAATTACACACAAAATAAAATATTTTCCAGCTAAAAATCGTTAAATTCTGCAAAATAGTAATGCAATAAAAAAACAGACCGCTTGGACATATATCCATACGGTCTGTTAATTAATTGCATTCTCTTCAATAATTTGCCGAAACATGCTTAAATAAAAAGCAATGATACTCCCAGAGAGAGACCAAAGCTATAAAAAAGCTATGCATATAAAGTAGCTTTGATCTTTTTAGTATCCAAGCTTTCTAGATATCTCCAGTGTATACCTATGGAGTATTTCAGCTATTTCTGCTCTAAGTTTATCGGTCATTCTTGTAGCAGGCCCTGAAACGCTTAAACCTGCTATAGGTTTATTATGGTGATCAAATATAGGCGCTGCCACACATACAAGACCGACCTCCCGCTCCTCAAAATCCTCCGCATACCCATTCTGGCGTACTTTTTTCAGTTGCTGTAAAAAAACATCTCTATCGGTAATAGTCTTATCCGTAAATTTAACAAACCTGGTATTGTTAATAATATCATTAATTTCTTCATCTTCAAGATAGGCCAAAATGGCTTTACCAACAGCTGTACAATAAATATGTATCTTTTCACCATCTTTTGTACATATCCTCATAGAGTGTGGACTTTCTACCTTTTTTAAATATAATATTGTGTCTCCGTCACGTACTACGAGATTCGCCGTCTCATGACAGCTATCCACTAGTTCATCTAGGTATGGAGAAGCGATGCTACGAAGATCCACGTTTACTTTGGTTCCAAGCCGGAATATTTCATTACCTAGCTTATACTTTCCCGTCTGTTTATCTTGCTCCAAAAAATTAAAATCCTTTAGAGTGCAGATAAGCCCAAAGGTTGTGCTTTTATGAAGCTCCATCATTTTGCTGATTTCTGAAACACCTAACTCTTTATATTGGTTAAAGCACTCCAGTATTTGGATTGCCCTAGCTACAGACTGTATTTGGCCTTTTTTATCTTCATTCATTTTAATCTCCATTTTGATATCAAGATAGACATACAATAATATTATAACGTTATCAACCCAGGCAAGCAATAAAGAATGTCCCTTTTAGGTCAAAAATTTATGTCATCCCCATTAGTTGAGAGTTAAGAACCATAGCAGGACATTCTCTATTACATTAATCCTATATAATAATTATTTCCCTAAAAGATTTAAAAATTCTTCTTCTTCTTTGTCCTTCATCTTGTAGGTATGTTCTCCATCAATTGGGAACTTTTCTTCTCTTACTTCTGCAGCGTAATCTTTAAATGCGTTTACGAGTATTTCTCCTACGTTTGCATACTTCTTTACAAACTTGGGTGTGAAATTGTCATAGTAGCCTACCATATCTGCGTATATTAAAAGCTGTCCGTGGGTATATGGGCCTGCGCCTATTCCAAGTATAGGAATGCCTGCTCTTTCTGTTATAGCTTTTCCAACTGGTGCAGGTACGCCCTCTACAAGTATACTGAATGCCCCGGATTCCTCAAGTAATTTTGCCTGTTTAACTAATTTAACCGCTGCCTCAGCACTGCGGCCTTGAGCCTTATATCCGCCTAATTGCCCTGCAAACTGCGGTGTGAGTCCTATATGTCCCATTACCAGTATACCTGCATCATTAATAGCCTTTAGCCTGCTTGCTATGAATGGGCCGCCGCCTTCTAACTTAACTGCATCACAAAGAGCTTCCTTTATAAATCTACCTGCGTTCTCAACTGCCTGCTCATCTGAAACCTGGTATGACATATATGGCATGTCTCCAACAATGAACGTGTTCGGAGCACCCCTTCGGACTGCCTTACAATGACTTATCATATCTTCCATAGTAACAGGAAATGTAGTATCATACCCAAGGGTTACCATACCAAGGGAGTCACCTACAAGTATCATATCGATTTCTGCTTTTTCCTCCATCTTTGCTGTAAGGTAGTCATAAGCTGTAAGGTATACTATCTTATCCCCTTTTGCTACCATTTCGTTAAAATCAAATATAGTCTTTTTCATAAATACACCTCTCCAATACTTTTTTTTGAAACCCTTTAATGTGCGAAAAATTGCTTTCGGGCAATCTTGCCGCATTCATAAAAACCATACATCAACACAATCTATTTTTCAAGATGCCAACTTTTGCGATTTATTGCCATTTGCATCCTATGCTCAGCTAAGGACCTGGCTGCCTCAACGGTAGTAATATGCTCCTCATTGGCTATTTCAAATACTTTCTTAATATTGGCTGTTATATTATTCTTAACTTGACCATATGCACGCTCTCGATTATATCCCATAAACTGATGGGAATTATTAATACAACCACCAACACTTAAAATATAATCTACAGCATATGCTATTCCTTTATCCTGTAGCATTTTACAATGTTTCAATTCGTCTGCCAGCTGATTGTTTGCAGAACCGGCAATAAGTTTGCATTTTAATCTAGGTATTGTATTGTCATTCAATATGCCGCCTAATGCACAAGGTGAGAAAATATCAACATCTAAATCATAAATTTTATCCGGGTCTACTACATCTACATTTAAATCTTCTGTGACTCTTTTCAAATTATCCTTGTCGACATCACATACTATGACATTAGCCCCCTCCTCTTTGAGGTACTTTGCAAGAACATAGCCAATATGCCCTACACCTTGAATCGAAATTGTTTTTCCTTTAAGAGAAGATTCCCCGAAAATTGATTGAGCAGCTGTTTTCATTCCATAACATAAACCATAAGCTGTCGCAGCCGAAGTACTCCCACCGCCTCCATAAACTTCTGGCAGTGCAACGTTATATTTTGTCTCTTGATGGACAATGACCATATCGTCTTCATCTGTCCCAACATCTACCCCTGTTATATAGCGACCTCCCAATCCTTCAATCACTCGTCCAAAAGCTCTCAGTAAATCTTCGGTTTTGTCAGTCTTAGGATTGCCTATGATAACAGCCTTACCTCCGCCAAAATTAATTCCTCCTGCTGCATTTTTATAGGTCATTGCTTTTGCCAAACGCAAAACGTCATTTAGAGCATCATCTTCTGTTGCATATGGCATCATTCTTGTTCCACCAAAGGCTGGACCTAGTGACGTATTGTGTATACCGACAATGCACTTTAAACCTGAATATTTGTCGTATGCATATACAATTTGCTCAAATTCATCCTTTTCCATGACCTCAAATATTACTTTTCCCACTTAAATCCCCTCCATATTTTTTATTATATTTAATTGCACTACATCTTTCCATTACTCATAAGCTTTGCTTGCGCTAATCGCCTCAAAATAAATACCGAAATCGGGGATAGAATTGCACCTGCTCCCAGAATTAAAAATGGTATCCCCCAATTAGTAGCTAAAGTTGCATCTTTAATCCCCAAGTTCATTTTATCTAAAACCTTACCAAAAACAAAAGGGGATAGTATAGTCATAAAATACCCACATGCTGACTGTACTCCTAGTGCCGTAGCTCGAATTTCCCCAGCAACCATTTCAGTCATACCTGCTTTGTATATTGCTGAGTCCGCAACAACCCAAAATCCAATCCACAGCCCCACTATTACAACAATCGCCAGTGACCTGCCGTATAAATAGCCGAAGAAGAACTCCATGATAAGGCTGCTAAATGCACACACAATAATTGTCTTCGTTCGCCCAATTTTATCAGCTACGATACCTGCAAGCCAGACCGACGGTACACCAAGTAAGATAATAAAAGCCGCTATCTGACCTCCAATTGCTACGGCTTGTCTTTCGCCATAACCTGCTGCTAAAGAGCATGCAACCATAAAAGGTCCTATCCATCCCCAGAATGCATAGAGTTCCCACATATGGCCCATATAACCTGTGGTTATTAATATTGGCCCTGCATACTCTCTTTTCTGTGTGGATTTTCTAATTTCTCCACCACCTTTTACCCTTGGTACAGTTTTCACATTTTCAATTGCATCCGCAGGTTTTTCTTTTACAAGGAAAAAAATAATAAAGGCTGCTATAAATGCAGGTAACGATGTCCAAAGCATACCATATCGCCAATTATAAGCCGCTGCTATAGGAGCTGCAACGAAATAACCGCCTGCATAAGCCAGGGTTAGTGCTCCTGTATATGCCCCTAGTACCTTACCCCTTTCGTTAGGTGGAAACCAGTTAGAAAGGAGTGCCATCCCAGGAACATATATTGCACCTGCTGAAAGGCCTGTAATCAACCTTAGTATTAGTATACTTGTAAAATCCTTAGCCAAGAATATAAACAGTGTGGAAAATATTGCTGTACACAACGTAGCCCAAGCAACCACCTTTTTTTTACCTACGTGATCAGCCAGCCAGCCCGTTACTAAAACAATTATTACATATCCTGCTTGAAACGAAGATAAAATAATACCTGTTTGGTTCACAGAAAGACTAAATTCTGCAGCTATGTACTTTGAAACTGCTGAAAAGTTATACCATGGCAGATAACCTAGAACCATTGCTATTAGCATAAATAAAAAAACTTTATTCTTTTCACTTAAACGGTTTTTCATTTTCTACTCTTTCCATAATTATATTAAATTTATATATTCCATTACCGCCCTGAGTTCTCGTCTCCTATTCTCTGAAATGGGCTCCATCACTACCTTGCAGGTTTCACTTTCGATTACACCCATCCATTTCAAGGCCAATTTGTAACATTGCGGGTATTGCAGTACGTTAGCAAAAGCTATTGAATTTAATGGTGCTACCTTATCATAGAAAATCTTTCTAGCTTGCTCTAATTTTCCTTCCTGAACAAAGTTAAACATATCGGTTTGTTCTCTTGGAAGAACGCAGCTAGCAGCAGAAGTCATTCCCTTTGCACCCTCTAGCAGCATAAGATAATTCAGCTGATCATGTCCTGACCATGCTGCAAGCTTACCCCCTGTTGCCTTTTCGTACATGGAAATCTTCTCAGGATAGGGTATAAAAAGTTTTGCGCATGCCATATTGGGAATCGTATCTGCCATTCTTTTTAATAGATCAAGAGGTATTTCTATCCCAGCTCCTCCGTCATATACCATGATAGGTAAATCTACAGAATCACTAATGTATTTTACATGTCTATAGATTCCCTCAGACCTATGTGGATGATAATAAGGTGGGCAGGTAAATATGTAATCTGCTCCCACACTCTCTGCATGTTTTGCAAGATTGGCACCAATATCACTTGACGAATCATTTACTCCCACTCCTACAGGAACCCTGCCTTTGGTTTGATCAACTACAATCTCGACAAACTTTTTTCTTTCGGCCTCTGTAAGTGCAAAAACCTCACCGGTGCTGCCAAGAGCTAGAATTCCATGTACATCATTTTTTATAACAAACTCCACTAGATTTCTGGTAGAGGCTTCATCAATATCGCCTTTTTCGTTAAGAGGTGTAACTGTTAAAACATGATTTCCAAATAGTTTAGCTTTCTTTTCTTCTAACGTTAATGACATTTAATTCACTCCTTTAATATAATAATGCATTAAATAATAGTTGCCTTTACATGTCCAATGTCTGGCAATGGCCACGGTCCTATCATAGTGATATTCTTTATTTATTCAATATCTAATATTGTTTGAAAACACGCTTCTTAGAAGCCAATCTTAATGGCAATAAACAGAACAATAAAGGCGATAAGGAATAATATACTCAAATAAGGTATGATGAATTTATACCACCTTTGAATTGGAACTTTCCCGTAATTTAAGAAAATTAGCAAAGTACCGTAGCTGAACCAGAACATGTTGGTAATACCATCACCGAACTGATAAGCCAAGACAGAGGTTTGGGAAGTAAGTCCCAGACTTAGAGCAATTGGCACCATAATAGGACTGAGCAGCGTGCCATTCGCACTTCCGGATGGAATAATACCGTTGATAAAACTTACGATAATTACAATGCTGATGGCAGCTATCAAAGGTGATGTTCCTTTTAACAACTCTGTAGCATTATAAATTATAGTGGCGTTTATATTGCCGGCGTTGAGCACCCAGTAGACTCCACGAGCAACACCGACGATGAGAGCACCGCTGATGGAGCCTTTTGCTCCAGCAATGAAAGCATCAGAAATGGTACCGGCTTTCATTTTGCCAATAATACCAGCAACGATACCGGATAATATAAATATGGCAGAAACGTCATCAATAGCCCATTTAACTCCATTAATACCGTATTTCATACCGATAACAGTAAAGACCATAGCACCAAAGATAGACAGAAGTACCAAGCTCTGTGCTCCAGTTATCTTGGTAGGTTCATTGTTAGTTGTCTCTAAACGGATGTCAGAAACATCGATGTCAGCTACTAGACTATTAGATGGATTTTTACGAGTTTTGTTGGCATAGATAACAATATATAAAACGCTGACAGCTGTGATAACTGCCCATACAATCGTACGGAAACCAAGACCAACAAACAGGTCTCCTCCAGGCAGTAAACCCATTTTTATAAGGATACCATTGCAGACACCTACGGTATACAGATTAGTAGGACCTGCAATAAAACCACCCATTGACCCAACAATAACGACGGCAACAGCGGTTATGGCATCATAACCTAGCGCCAGTACCACAGCTATAACCAGTGGTACAAAAGGAATCAATACTTCAACCCAACCAAGGAAACCTCCGATTGCAGAGAAAACAGTTACCAAAACTATAAGGAGCATTGTGTGGGATGTTTTTCCAAACTTATGCACCATAGTGGAGATACCAGAGTCGATAGCACCTGTTTTTTTGTAGATTTCCAGAGCGCCGCCGACAGTTAATATTAGGATAAAGATATTTGCAGAGTCTTTTAGACCATAAGGTATTGCCCTAAAAATATTAAAAAGGTTGTTAAAATTAAATTTATTTCTAGGTAGTGCTTTATATACCCCATCAGTCAAAGTACCGGGTGTAACAAGAAATGTTAAAAGGCCACAGATAACTATTACACAAAAGATTAATATATAGGGGTTAATGTCTATTGGCTTTCTCTCTTTTTGCATTTTCTGTTTTTCCATCTTCTCCACCTCCAAATCTATTTGCTTGAATTAGCAAGGACCGTGGCCATTGCCAGATAACCCACAGTACCCTCTTCCATCATGGTGATATCGATATTATCCTCAGTGGTGTGACAAAGTTTAATTTCCGCTGGAGAATAACCAATACATTTTATGCCTTTGGCAGCATAATGTCCGGTATCGGTTGCAAATGCCCAAATTTTGGTCCTAATGGAATGACCCACCGCCTCCTCTACGGTCTTTTTGCATAATTGTACATAAGGCTCGTCCATATTTACGCTAAAGGGAAACTCACCTTGATAACCTTCACCCTGAAAACCAGTATAGGTAGTCAGTGGAAAGTACAGAGCCTTCAAATTGACGGCAATGCCATCAAACTTGCAACGATTTATGACTTCCTGGATTTTAGCTAACGCAATCTCCTCAGTGTCTCCGGCAGACTGGCGATAGTCAATATATACAACCACTTCATTCGGAATGATATTGGTACCCTTTTCCGAAGAAGTAATATTGGTTACAGACATTGTGGAGGATCCGAAAAGTTTATCCTTCGCCATTTCTACGGTTTTCAGTTCTATGAGGAATTTACCTAAAAAATCAAAGGGATTATTACCCACATGTGGTATGGAAGCATGGCAGGATTTCCCGGTAATAGTAATAACAGCGCAGAATCTACCTCGGCATCCTATGCCCAAATCGTTTTCTGTGGCCTCGCCAACGATAGCATAATCGGTGAGCTTGTAGTTATCACGAGTCTGCATCATTGCACCAAACCCAGCGATCTCCTCGCTTACAACACCAGCAACAATAATGTCTCCTTTTGGTAATAAGCCAGCATTTTTTAAAATTATTGGGGTGTACATCTGTATTGCAAATGTTCCTTTGGTATCAGAAGCACCTCTTCCCCAAATTTTGCCCTCTGCAATAGCGCCACTGTATGGAGGGTATTTCCACTTTGATGTATCGCCTTCATCAACAACATCCAAATGACAATTCAGCATAACAGAGCTACCATCACCAGTACCTTTGACTGAACCAAATATGCTACCATAAGCGTCTACTACTACTTCGTCATAGCCTAGAGCTTTCATTTTGTCTACAGTATATTGGGCAAACTCACCTTCGTGTGTAGATTGAGAGTTAATCCGAATCATTTCTGAAGCAGTTTTGACAATTTCATCCTTGTACCGCTGCGCCAACATGATAAATTTCTGGTTCATAATGCTTCTCCTTCCCAGAACGGAAAATCTGAGCATGAAATATTTAACTTCCTACAATTTTTTGTCTTATCTTTTTGAACCAAGATACGCTTCTCTAACCTTTGGGTTATTTGCAATATCCTGTGCAGAACCATTCATTGTTAAAACACCTTGTTCTAGAACATATGCACTGTCAGCAATTTTCAGTGCTTTATATGCATTTTGTTCCACCAATAGAATAGTTTTACCCATTTCTTTGATATTTTTTATTATGTCAAAGATGGTATTGACCAGAAGTGGCGCAAGCCCCAGGGATGGTTCGTCTAACATAATAAGCTCGGGATTACTCATTAAACCTCGTCCCATTGCAAGCATTTGTTGCTCGCCACCCGACAATGTGCCTGCCGATTGATTTTCCCTTTCTTTCAGTCGAGGAAATATATCAAAAATATTTTCCAAATCAGCAGCTATTTTCTTTGTATCTTTTCTTAAATAAGCACCCAACATAAGATTGTCCTTTACACTCAGATTTGCAAATATCAATCTTCCTTCAGGTACCTGGCACAATCCTTTTCTTACTATTTTATGGGGAGCCATTCCCAACTTCTCATCTTTAAAAAATATTTCTCCCTCTTTTGGTCTTAAAAGCCCGGATATTGTATTCAAAAGAGTAGACTTTCCAGCCCCATTCGATCCAATAATTGCAACTATTTCTCCTGCATTCACTTCAACATTGATGCCTCGGAGAGCATGAATGCCACCATAGTAGACATGCAAATTATTTACTTTTAACATTGTGTCACTCACCTCCCAAATAGGCTTCTTGAACTTTGGGGTCATTTTGTATAACATCACAGGGTCCATCTGCCAGCTTACAGCCAAAATTCAAAACAGTTATGTTCTCGCATATACGCATAACCAAGTCCATATGGTGATCAATCAATAGCACTGATAAATCAAACTTTTCTCTAACCTGTTTTATTAATTCCGTTAACCTGTCAGTTTCATCAGGATTCATACCGGCAGCAGGTTCATCCAAAAGCAAAAGCTTTGGATTTAAAGCAAGTGCACGCGCAATTTCCAGCCTTCTTTGCAAACCGTAAGGAAGATTATTTGCGACGATATCTCTTCTGTCGTCAAGTTCTAAAATCTCTAGCAAATTTTGAGCCTGCTCTGCTAATATAGCTTCCTCTCTGCCAAAGCGCGTCTTCATTTTCAGAGAACTTGGAAGTGAGCCAAACAATATAGCTTCGCCGATTGAATATTCCGCATTATAATGGCAAGCCGTTAATATGTTTTCGTAAACAGTCAGTTTTTTGAACAATCTTATATTTTGAAAGGTTCTTGTAATACCGGAATCTGCAACTTTATAAGGCTGAAGATTTGCTATATCCTTTCCTTCAAACACGATTTGGCCTGAAGTCACTTTATATACGCCTGTTATCAGGTTAAATATTGTCGTCTTCCCAGCACCGTTGGGACCTATCAGCCCTGATATACTGCCTTTCTCAATCTTAAAACTCACATCGTTTACTGCAGTAAGACCTCCAAAGGTCTTAGTCAAATTTTTTATTTCCAGTAAAGCCATAACTACTCGCCTCCTTTGTCTAAAGGCTTGCTCATAGAAATGCGTTTACTACTTATTTTGTTGAATAGAACTTTTAAACCTTTCAAACTAAGTTCCTTACCACCCATAAGTCCTTGCGGCCTTGAAATCATAATGAAAACAACTGCTACTCCATATACTACCAATCTCCATCTTGCAAAATCTCTCAGCAGTTCCGGCAAAGATACAAGAACCAGGGCACCGAGGACGCTGCCGGAGATACTGCCAAGCCCTCCGAAAATAACCATGATGATCAGTTCCGTTGAGCGAGTAAGGGTGAATATTTTAGGCTGGAGAAAGGTGAGATAAGAGCCAAGCAGGCCTCCACCGACACCAGCATAAAAAGCACTTATTAGCAGTGAAATCATCTTATATTTAAATACATTAATCCCGATAACTTGGGATGCCAACTCTTCTTCTCTGATGGCAACCATATTTCTTCCATGTCTTGAATGGATAATATTAACCAGTATAATAATACCAATAATATCCATACTCACAACAAGAAATAGACTATTATTCAGGCTTGGAACTCCTGGCCATCCTCTTGCCCCGCCAAAATACGCAGTATTATCCAGAATAAGTCTGATGGCTTCACCAAATCCAAGGGTGGCAATACAAAAATAATCCCCTTTTAAATTCAAAGTAAATTTACCAATTATGAGGCTAAAGAGTGCTGCCACTAGTCCCCCCATTAATAAAGAAGGTAAAATTGGCATATGCAATTTGATCATCATAAATGCTGATGTATAACCCCCGATTGCCATAAACCCTGCATGTCCAAAAGAAAAAAGTCCTGTAAAGCCTGTTAGAAGGGAAAGACCAAGAACTGGGAGTACATATATTCCAGCAAGAGCCAATATTCCTTTTATATAATACCAACTAAAATCCATCTACTACCCCCCTTTAAGCCTTATCTTCTGTAATCTTACCCATAAGTCCCATAGGTCTTACAACAAGAATAAAGATTAGCAGCACAAATGCAATTAGATCACGATATTGAGAAGATAAGTAACCTGAAGTCAAAGTTTCAATTATCGCCAGCAGCACTGAACCTAACACTGCGCCCTGAATACTGCCCAAACCGCCAAAAACCGCTGCTATAAAAGATTTTATTGTAATGTTCCCAATCTGAGGATATACTGTATATTTCATACCAAATAATACACCTGCAAAACCTGCCAATATCCCACCGACGACAAATACAATTAAGATAATAACGTCAGTATTAATGCCCATCAGCGAACTGGCCTTTGCATTATATGCAGTTGCCTGAATAGCCTTACCAACCTTTGTAAAATCTATCATGTAGACAAGTATCCCCAGACAAATTGCTGAAATTATGAACATCATCAAGTCAATTCTTCCTATAGAGAGTAACCCTAATTGGATTGGTTTTGATGAAAGTATTTCCGGATATGTCCTAAATGAAGGACCAATAGTCGCTATTACGATGTTTTCCAAGAAAATTGATATGCCCATTGCTGAAATTATAAAATATAGAAATGGTGCATTCCTATTTCTTAAAGGCTTATAAGCTACCCTTTCTATAAGAACAGCTAATAACCCTGCGCATATACCGGAAACGATAAAAGCGACAGGAAATGAAAATTTAAATAAAGTTATAAAGAAAAAACCGAAATATGCTCCAAACATAATAACGCCGCCATGAGCAAAATTGGAAAAATTCATTATGCTGTATACAAGTGAATATCCAACAGCCATGAGGGCATAGACACCACCAATGGATAATCCGTTAATCAACTGCTGTAAGAAATTATACATAAACATTTCTCCTATATAAAGATTACTTATGTTGAGTGAATTGCAACCCTTGTATTACAAGGGTTGCAATGTTAAATTGAAAGCAACAGCAGGTCCACTAAGATTTATTGTGGAGTATACTTCTGTTGGAATACAAACTTTCCTCCAGTTATCTTAATGATGGCTGCTTCTTTTCCTTCAGGGTTATGTGTATCTTTCCCAATCTTTATATTGCCTGTAATACCGCTTATATTTGTAGTTTCTAGTGCGTCTTTAATTTTCACTCCATCAAAGCTATTAGCTCTCTTTACAGCATCCTCCAGCATAGCACTTGCATCTGTTGCCAGGAATCCGGTTATTTCAGGAGCCTTTCCAAACTTTGCTTTATATTCGTCGACGAAACTTTTAACTGAAGGATCTTCCATATCCAGATGGTTAACAAAGTATGAGTTTTCTATTGCATCACCGCCCATTGTAAGCAACTGCTCTGACGGCCATGTATCACTGCCTAAAAATGTTGCTGTTATTCCTAATTCTCTTGCTTGTCTTGCACTTAAAGAAACTTCTTTAAATAAGTATGGCATAAATATAACATCCGGTTGTGTTGCCTTTATCTTTGTCAACTGTGCTCTAAAATCAACTTCCCCTGTTTTCCAAGCTTCTTTTGCAACTATTTCTCCGCCTTTTGCTTTATAAGTTTCTTCGAAGAATTGAGTGAGTCCTGTTGAATAGTCGTCGCCTATATCGTACAGTATCGCTGCCTTTTTAGATTTTAAAACATCAACTGCAAAACCAGCTGCAACTGAACCTTGATATGGATCGATAAAGCATGCTCTGAAGTTAAATGGCTTAATCTTTCCATCTAAAACAGTTACTTTTGGATTCGTTGCTATTTCTGAAATATCCGGAATCTTCATTTCCTCTAAAACACTGGAAATCGGAATAGCTTGTCCACTACCATTAGGTCCAATAATACCAATTACTTTATCTTGACCTGTCAATCTTTTTACAACATTTACAGCTTCAGTAGAGTCGCCTTTTGTATCGTATGAAACGATTTGTACTTGCTTGCCTAAAAGACCACCGTTTTTATTTACTTTTTCGAAATACATATTTACAGCATTTAAGCTGCTTTCGCCGTAAACACTTGAATCACCAGTTAGAGGCCCCATAAAGCCGACTTTGACGACTTCTGAAGCTGGTGATGATGACGTTGCCGATGATGCAGGATTTGAACAACCTGAGAAAAGAACTGTCATAAGCATGAATACACCCAGTGCTAGACATAAATTTTTCTTTTTCATTATTAGCCATCCTCCTATTTATTAGTATTATTTGAGATGCATCCGGTAAACTTATTCCTCCTTTCTAAAAGTTTTCTATTAATAGCTATTACCCAAATTACTTGAATAATGCTTCAAGACTATCTATTGCATGATAAGTTAATTAATACTATTTTTTATAATCGGATATCAAATTTGCCGGATTTATTATGTATATTGTCTTAGATATATCATCTATAATTCTTATATTGTCCTACATTATAGTACGCAGTAGTGTCATACCGTATGCCTATTATATTATCATAATATTCACAATAAGCAAACAGACTTTTGAAATTTATTTAATTTATCTCCATTACTGGAGGTTTCTGTTTATTGTTATAACGATATACCTTACAAGGTTAAATGGCAGATTTACCATAGTAGCATCAATAATCTTAATAGCTGGTAGCGCTTTGTTTATCTTTGTTTACCGAACATTTCAATGGCGCGCTCAACTTGGTTATACCATATAGTGTATTTCTTTATGATACACTAATCTAATTTAAGACAACAAAAATAGAACCTCGTCTCTCCGAGATTCTATTTGCTTAGCGAAAATGATTTTTTCAGGTTCTATGCTCTGTCCCTATTATGGGTTCCTGCTTTATCACGATCTCTGAAAAGCAAACTGACAGACCAAATACCAGCAACGCCCACTAGGGTATAAACAAGCCTGCTGAGTAATGCATCCTGCCCTCCAAAGAGAGCTGCTACCAGGTCAAACTGAAAGAGCCCGACCAATAACCAGTTCAACGCACCGACAATCACTAAAATAAGTGCTAATCTATCCATATTCCTAGATCTCCTTTCTTCTGCAATATTTAATATGCAGAACATACAAATTTATCAACCACTATATATTATATTCATTATTAAAATTGCTATACTAGTGCTTATTAACGTCACAGCTTTCTAGTCAATCAATATGTTAAAATCTTACGTTGGTGTGCATTATCTCATATGTTATAATGTTATGTAAACCATTTTAGATATGGAGGTTCGTTATGGATAAGAAATACATTCAGCTCCTAAAGGGCTGTATTGCATTAATCATTACAGTAGCCTGCTTGTATGTAGGACAAGCAATTTGGCATGACTACGCCGTTGACCAGCCTTTAGACAAAGTATTGCATGGCATTGAAGGGGTGGAAAAGGTTACTTGGGATGACAGTAATAATATAAATGACACAATTAATATATATGTCACCCTCAATAATACGGCCAATCTTCAAAAAACATATGGAGATATCGACAGTAAAATTGAAAAGACATTAAAAAATAAAAAATTTAACTTGGAGATAAAGGATAACCGTTCTCCAGAGCTGGAAGAGTCATATTATGATATTCACTACTATATTCAGAAAGCTATTGTAGACGGAGATTTTCCGCTGCTTGAAGAAAAAGTTCAGGAGAAGGCTGGCGCCACAGGAGCTGCGGCAAAGGTTTATGTTGATGAGAAATACATATATCTTCAGCTGACCAAGAATGACAGCTCTTTGTATACTGTGGTCTCCCGGCATTCTGACAGGTTAGGAGGGAATTTCTAATGAAAAACAAGGAGATTATCGCAGGAGCAGCAGCAGGAATACTGATATTTCTTACGCTTAAAGGCATAAATATACTCCCTCTGCTATTCTTCGCAGGGCTTATAGGTGCAGCTTACTATCTCAATTCCAGCAAGCAGCAGAGTAAACGTACTGACTTCACTTCTGTAGAGCGAAATGTCTCTTCAATTTCCTTTGATGATATTGGAGGCCAGGAGGTTGCCAAGAATGAGCTTTGCGAGGCTCTTGAATTCATGAAAAGTGATGAGCAGATAAAGCACTTGGGGATACGTCCGTTAAAAGGAATATTGCTCAGTGGGCCTCCAGGCACAGGAAAGACTTTGCTGGCAAAAGCGGCTGCACAGTTCACCAACTCAGTGTTCTTATCTGCCAGCGGCTCAGAATTTGTAGAAATGTATGTGGGCGTTGGAGCTCAGAGGGTACGTAAGCTTTTTGATCAAGCAAGGCAGGCAGCGAAAAAACTCAAAAAACCTAGTGCTGTCATTTTCATCGATGAAATAGAGGTGCTCGGAGGAGCAAGAGGATCAAATAACGGACATCAGGAGCATGATCAGACCTTGAACGAGCTTCTGGTGCAAATGGATGGCGTATCCTCAAATGAGGATATCAAGATCCTCATAATCGGAGCCACCAACCGTGTTGATATGCTGGATTCAGCCTTGCTCCGCCCCGGTAGGTTTGACCGTCTGGTTAAGGTTGATTTGCCTGATAAGAAAGGTAGATTGCACATCCTTAAGCTGCATGCGAAAAACAAGCCCCTTGCAGAAGATGTTTCCATTGATGCTCTGGCGAAGGACACCTTCGGTTTTTCCGGGGCGCAGCTGGAAAGCGTTACAAATGAGGCGGCCATTCTCGCAATGCGTGAAGACTCTGATAAGATTACCCCTCTACATTTCCGAAGCGCGATTGAAAAGGTAATGATGGGGGAAAAGCTGGACAGACTTCCCAGCAAGGAAGAAAAGCACAGAATAGCAGTACATGAATCAGGTCATGCGATTATTGGTGAGCTTAAGCTTCCCGCCTCTGTCGCCAGCGTCAATGTAGCATCCAGAAGCAATGCTCTTGGCTACGTACGTCAGACACAGGAAAATGATATGTATCTATATACCTATGATCATCTTAAATCAAGAATCGCAGTTGCTTTGGCAGGTACTCTCTCCGAGGAGGTAATATTTGAAAACAGGAGCACTGGCGGCTCTAGCGATTTTAAGCATGCTTCCGATATGGCAAAGCAAATCATTTACAGCGGAATGTCGGAGTTGGGGATCATATCAGTAGAAGATATACCAAAGGATCAACTTCATTCTGCTATCACTGCAATACTGAGAGAAGCAGAAAATGAGACTCGTGAGCTGCTGCTGCAGCATAAGAGAGAATTGAAACGAGTCACTGAATTATTGCTGGATAAAGAGACAATATCAGGTGACGAACTGAGGTTAGTATTGAAAAACTGTAAAAATTCAGAATGCGCATAAATTGGTTTGTAATAAATTCCCACAAAAAATTATTTAATAATATATTGACATAATCACTTCTAACCTGTATTATAAACCTAATCCAATTGAATATTGTTCTATCAAGAGTGGTGGAGGGACTGGCCCTATGAAGCCCGGCAACCTGCGTAAGCGAGGTGCCAAATCCAGCAGCTAAAGCTGCAAGATAGGAAATGCGTATTATATGCCTCTTCTGTTTTTCAGAAGAGGCTTTTTAATTAAACAAAACTGAATAGCAATTTACTCTTATCGAGAGTGGTGGAGGGACTGGCCCTATGATACCCGGCAACCTGCGTAAGCGAGGTGCTAAATCCAGCAGCTAAAGCTGAAAGATAAGAGAGGTCTGTTAAGTCCTCTTTTATCATGAAAGAGGGCTTTCATTTTGTATTATTTGGAGGTATATGATGATAGAGATTAACGCATTAAGCAAGGTTTTCAAAGACAAGAGCTGTAATGTCCATGCTTTGAAGGACATCAGCATAAAAATTGAAAGAGGTGATATATTCGGGATTATCGGTTTATCAGGCGCCGGCAAATCGACGCTTGTGAGATGCATAAACAGACTTGAGGAGCCTACCTCAGGGAAAATATACATAGATAAAACAGATGTAACAGCCATGGATAAGTCTGAGCTCACAGCCCTGCGCCGCAGGATAGGGATGATATTCCAGCATTTCAACCTGCTAAGCAGAAGAACCTGCAGCAGAAACATTGCCTTTCCCTTGGAAATAGCCGGTCAGGACAAGAGATATATCCAGAAAAGAGTTGAGGAACTGCTTGAGCTGGTTGACTTGCAGGATAAGAGTCATGCCTTTCCAAGCCAGCTTAGCGGTGGGCAGAAGCAGAGAATAGCAATAGCCAGAGCATTAGCGACAAAGCCCGATATACTGCTCTGTGATGAAGCAACCTCCGCTCTTGATCCCACTACTACCAAGTCCATACTGAGATTGCTGAAAACCATAAATGAATCCTTAGGCATTACAATCG
The DNA here is from genome assembly GCA_035628995.1 of Clostridia bacterium. Lineage (NCBI taxonomy): Bacteria > Bacillati > Bacillota > Clostridia > Clostridia bacterium. The sequence goes on from DASPIR010000023.1 coordinate 728,659, forward strand.
TGATAATCACTCATCAAATGGAGGTAATCAAGGAAGTATGCAACAAGGTTGCCGTAATATCTGATGGCAGACTGGTTGAGCAGGGCAATACCTATGATATATTCTCCAACCCTGCTGATCATGTGACCAAAAACTTCGTTAAGGACATAAGTACAGAAATTGATGAGAGCTTATACGTCATTGATAAAGGCAGTAAGCTGGTCAAGGTAACCTTTCCCAATGACAGTGCAGGAAAGCCGATTATTTCTGATACCATAAGGAAATTTGCAGTAGAAGTGAATATAATGTCTGGGCACATAAGTAATATCCAGGGAAAGTCTTATGGGCAGCTCATTATAGCCATTAAAGGCGAAGGCGCCGTGCTAGCGGGTGCAATATCACACTTGTCTTCACAAAATCTCATAGTCGAGGTGATTAACTAATGAACATATTAGAATCAGTAACCAAGCTTATAGCCTTAGTCCCTGGACCCTTAGGAGAAACAATTTATATGGTACTCCTCTCAACTCTTCTATCGGTAGTCTTTGGTCTTCCTCTTGGTGTAATTGTGGCAATCAGTGAGCGGGGAAACCTGTGGGAGCGCCCAATACTCAACAAGGCTTTAAATATATTGATTAATATCACAAGATCCTTGCCTTTTATAATACTTATGATAGCAGTATTCCCACTCTGTAAGCTCATTGTGGGTAAGAGAATCGGCACTACGGCAGCAATAGTACCCCTCACCATATCAGCGATTCCATTTTTCGCAAGGTTGGTGGAAAGCTCCATAAATGAGCTTAACCATGGTATTATTGAAGCTGCCCTTTCCATGGGGGCCAATACCCGCCAGATAATACTCAAGGTGCTGATACCCGAGTCGCTGCCTTCTATTGTATCTGGTATAACTCTTACTGTTATTAGTCTCATAGGCTATTCGGCAATGGCCGGAGCCATCGGCGGCGGCGGTCTTGGGGACTTGGCACTCAGGTTTGGTTACCAGGGTTTTCAGGAAGACATCATGATAGGAACTGTAATCGTACTTGTAATTATCGTCCAGTCCGTGCAGGGTGCTGGAAATGCATTGTATAGGAAACTGCAAAAGTAAGATAAATTGTTGCAACATTTATATATTTATCCGGGTTGTCTTGGCCAGTCATTCCGGGAAAACAAATTCTAAAATTTAAAGGAGAGAATAATATGAGAAAAATAATAAGTCTAATAATCACAATATCACTGGTACTTTCATTCACTGCAGGATGCAGTCAGCAAGCAGCATCAACAGGCGGTACAACCCAAGGACAAGCTGAGCCAGCGCAGATAGTATTGAAAATCGGCGCAACGCCGGTCCCTCATGCTGAAATACTGGATTTTGTAAAACCGCTTCTGGAAAAAGAAAATATCAAGCTTGAGATTGTAGTGTTCCAGGACTATGTACAGCCTAATACCGCACTTGCAGATAAGGAATTGGATGCGAACTTTTTTCAGCATAAGCCCTACCTGGATAATTTCATAAAAGAAAGAAACCTTGACCTGGTCCCTTTAGGTAATGTACATATAGAGCCTCTGGGACTTTACTCAAAAAGCATTAAGAACCTTTCGGAATTGAAAGAAGGCAGCACCATAGCCATACCCAATGATGCAACAAATGCCGCAAGAGCACTGCTGCTGCTTCAGGCAAACGGCCTTATCAAGTTGATTGATGGAGTTGGAATAGAAGCAACCGAGAAAGATATCGCAGAAAATCCAAAGGATATAAAGATACAACCGGCTGAAGCGGCACAGCTTCCAAGAATACTTGAAGATGTGGAGGCAGCGGTGATTAACACCAATTATGCACTGCCGGCTAACCTCAATCCTGCAAAGGATGCACTGTTGATTGAAGGAAAGGATTCTCCCTATGCGAATTTAGTTGCAGTAAGAAAGGGTGATGAAACACGGCCTGAAATTCAGAAGCTCATTGAGATCCTGCAAAGTGATGAAGTGAAAAAGTTTATACAGGACAAATATGATGGAGCCATTGTACCTGCATTCTAAAAAATGACATAAAAAAAACACCTTCCGGCATCTGTTTCTTATCTATTGATAATTTGCTTCATGTTGCTGAAGGTGTTTTTCTCTTCTGTAATACTTACCCATTCAGGCTTTCTATTGCTGAATACTGTTATGAATCTGAAGCCCGCTTCCCTTGCCAGCTCTTCCGCTTCCGCCAGACCCTTGCCCACATCCTCTGCGAAGTGTGAATCAGAGCCCGTGGTCAGTATCTCGCCTCCCAGTTCTTTATAGAGCCTCAGCACATCCAAGCCCGGCATTGTTTCTTTCGGGGTCTGTCTCAGTCCTGAAGTGTTTATTTCTATGCCCTTCCCACGAAGTATCGCAAGCTGCAGTACTTCCTTCAGAAGCTCATACTGGCACGCCAAGGTTATGTTCTTCTTGTACACGGCCGCACTGTACCTTTTAATCAAGTCCAGATGGCCGATGCATTCAAAATCACCCCAATTAACAAGCTGCTTTAGCTGCTCCAGGTATTTGCTGCATATTTCCTCTTCACTTATTTTGGAATAGTCAACTTCTGAAACATCCATACCCTCTGGAAGCTTATGTGCAGATGCAATGACATAATCATAGGGGAAATCTGCAAGAATCGCACTTGAAACCTTTGGGAACAAATGGGGCTGACCCAGTTCTACGCCTAGTTTAACTTTCAGCTTGCCCTTAAATGCCTGCTTGGCTTTTGTGATATCTGCCCAGTATCCCTTCTGATCATAATATAGGCACTTCACATCTCCAATGTATGGTTCGAAGTGATCTGTTACGGCTATTTCCCTTATTCCTTTGTTAACCGCGCTCTGGCAAAGTTCCATTATAGTATTGTGTCCATCGGTTGAATAGGTGGAGTGTACATGATAATCTATTAAATATTTCATTCTCTCACCTCCTTTCTTATATTATATTATCACTTATCGGCTTATGAAAGGTTATGGATATATGAAAATTATGTTAAATATTGATTACAAAGAAATATGACAAAAGGCCGTATAGATTTACCTATACGGCCTTAATATTTCGAGAGTATTATTTCTTTCTATTATTATCAGCTGCTCTAATTTTCCTTTGAGTTGACGCTATCTGCAACTATCAAGCAAATGTTATGCAGATGATCAGCAATTCTCTCCAAATGGTTGATTGCATCAAGGAATATGATGCCTGACTGTACATTGCAGGTGCCTGCCTCCAACCTCTGAATATGCTTTTCCTTGAGTTCATCGGACAGGTTATCTATTGTGTCTTCCCTTGATGCAGCCAGCAATGCTATTTCCCCATTGTCTTCAGTGTACGCTGTGAGACACTCATTCATCATTAAGGAAATTTCATTGTATAGAATGTCAAGCTCACACAGTCCCATCTCACTGAATTGGAGCCTCAACTCCATCTTGCGCTGTGCCAGTTCAATTATATCCTCACAATGATCTCCGACTCTTTCAAAGTTATTGATACTGTTAATAAGTGCCGGTATTCTTGCTGATTGATCACTATCAAGGTCTTTCCTAGATATCTCCACCAGGTACTGGGTAATCTCAGCCTGCATTTTGTTTATTTTTTCCTCATTTTCAAGTACTGTACTTATCTTATTCCTGTCATCATCCATCAAACTGATAACAGCGTCCTCCAGCATACTCTTAGCAATCGCTCCTGCATTAAGCACTTCTTGAGTGGCGGCTTTCAAAGCAGCTACCGGAGTTTCAATAAGAAGGCGATCCAAATGCTCACCCTCATACTCTTCATTTTTTCTCTCAGGGATGATCTTTTCTAGGAACTGCACATAGTATTTCGTTATTGGAAGGAATACCAGGGCACTGATTACATTGAAAACAGTATGTGTATTTGCTACCAGAAACGCCTTTGGCTCATGAAGCACATTATAAGTGACCCATTCAATTATACCTGTAAACGGTTTCAGAACAATAATCGCCATCACAACACCAATTACATTATAAAGAGTATGTGCCCATGCAGTCCTTCTGGCAGCAGTATTTGCTTTCAAACTTGCCAGCTGAGCTGTGACACATGTTCCTATATTATCACCAAGCGTTAAGCCTATAGCAGCCTGAAAGCTGATCAAGTCTGCACTAAAGAGTGATATGGTCAAAGCAACTGTAGCAGAACTGCTGTGTATAAGCATCGTTGCGATCATACCAACAAATAATCCTAAGAATGGACTCTGTCCGTATTGCAGGAACAACTGTCTTGCTGTCTCACTGTCCTTTATATAAGGCAGACTGGCGTTCAAAGTCTTCAATCCAAGGAACATAAGACCGAAGCCCATTAGTGCCTGACCAATATTCTTTGTGCTATCTTTCTTAGAAAAGGCCATTATGAAGAAGCCTATTGCCACAACCGGGAGCGCTATGTAAGTCAGCTTCAATGACATAAGCTGTGCAGTTATAGTCGTTCCTATGTTTGTTCCATATATAATCCCCACTGCCTGGGTCAGATTCATCAAACCTGCATTCACAAAACCGACAGTCATTACTGTAATAGCTGTACTGCTTTGCACCAGCATTGTAATAAACGTACCTACAAAAAATGCTACATATATGTTCTTTGTCAGCACAGAGAGAATTTTCTTCATCACTTTCCCTGAGGCCTTTTCCAGTCCGCCGCCCATGAAATCAACACCATACATGAGTAAGGCTGTCCCACCAAAAAGGTTGAAAATTATCTGGATTGTGACATTATCCTGTATTAAATGGTTCAAATCCGGCATAAGAATCCTCCCTGACATATAATATTATATTTGTACAAGACCTTTTATATTATATAACAACAAGACTTTCTACACAATAGCTTACAAGGCAATTAGAGAGAATTAATAGAAATTTAACAAATTGTTCACAAGAAAAAAAACAAGACTACATCTATAAAAGTGCAGTCTTGCTCTGATAGTTAGTTATTTATTGCACATGGAAGAATAATCATAAATGTAGTTCCTTCACCAAATTTACTAGCGACCTTGAGTGACCCACCATGCTCATTGATTATATATTTGAAAACGCTTACCCCCAGACCTGTCCCTTTTGGTTTAGTCGTATAGAATGGAGTCCCGATGCTTTCAAGCTGCTCCTCAGTCATTCCGATTCCATTGTCTCTGATGATAATGCGCATCACCTTGCTTTTTCTATCATGCTCAGTGCTGATATCCAATTTGGGATCAATTGCACCATTCATAGCATCAATAGCATTGTCAACCATTCCAAGTACAGCATTCTTTATCTGCTGACTGCTCGTTAGAACAGGCTGCTCTGTGTCGGAATAGTAAAATCTGGTCTTTATTCCATGCTTGTAGGCATTGCTTGATATCAGCATCTCAAGGGAGTTCAGCAGATTGTTTATACTTGTTTCTATATAATCTCCCGAAGCCGGCTTAGAAAACTGCAGGAAATCCGATACTATTTCCCCTATATCATCCACAGCACTCTCCATTACTAAAGTATACTCTGATACTTTTTCCGGTTTGGCTCTGCTGCGCATCAATTGACATAAGCCTTTAATTGATGCAAGGGGGTTTTTTATTTCATGAACTAGTCCAGCAGCCATTTGTCCTATTACTGCCATCTTTTCGCCATGTATTATCTTCTCCTGTTCTCCCTCAAACTCGGTAATGTCTCTGCCTATAATTATCCATCCTATTTTCTCATTATCAACATCATAGATTGATGAGCTATCGAGACTTATCTTTTTTATTTCTCCATTCATTGCCCTTATATTCCATTTTTCACCGTGCATCATATTCTCATTCTTAATGTTTATATGAGCGCTGTCCTTAAGATTGGACTGTAAAAGACGGGACAGCTCCATAATGTCTAACCCTATTATTTCATTGGTTCTCATATTAGTGATTTCCACAAACTTTTTATTGCACATAGCTACTTTTCTATTTGTATCAAGAATGCAAATCAGATTATCCATTGAATCAAGGACAGTCTGTGTCTGGAGCTGCATATTTTCAATTGCTTGTGCTTTTTTTGCATCTCTCACAGCAAACGCCATACCCATGGACTGTTTCATGGCAATAAAAATCAATTTCCCTCCCGGTTCATTTGAAAATGACGTCTTCCCATAAAAGGTTATGCTTCCATCCTGAAGCTTCGGCAGCTTCTCCAATAGCTCAAGCTTGCTTAAGCCGTAAAGCTCTATGGACCCCAAAAACTTTTCAATTGTTATTCCATACAGATTTCTCATTTCATATCTGAATAGATTATCGCACAATTTGCTGGTGTAAGTAATAACTCCCTCCAAATCGAAGGTTATTATTCCAATAGGCGAATTATCTAGCAGCTTTTCATAAAAATCCTTAACTTTTCTTACCTGCATATAGGGGTATTCAACTGTTGTTTTATATACGCCATAATAAATGAAACCATGATATGCCAGCTTGAATATGTGCCCCATAAACTGCACTGGAGATGCTACTGCATCACTCATTGCAAAGCATATCCTTGCAGGCATAAAGACACTCATGGAAAGTATTATATATTTATACATGGCTTTTTCTCTGTCATCCGTACTTTCTATGTACTTTGCCCTATAGATGACTATCAAGCAGAGCGCGGTTAAAGCCAATGATATATCCGCATGATGCTTATTTATGGTTATGTTTGATTTAATATAAAAAACAGGGATGTAGTTCACTATACCGATAGCTGCAGTCAGCAGCAGCAAAGCTGTACACAGTGACAGCAGGTGACCCAGCCACCGGTTAATTGTACATCCCCTCTTATAAAAGCTAAGCAGCAGCCAAATTAATAACTCAAAAAAAGCTGTTAACACCCCATATTTCAATGAAATATCTATAAGGGAATTAACTAAGGGATATGGTAGATTTATCACATCGGAAAGATTTACAATATGAGGTAAGTTTAAGATTACCATTGCCAAAGCGCCAGATCCAACCCATTGAATAAAACAATTGGCTTCTGAATATGTACTCCATACCTGGAAGAAAGTGAATATCATTAAGAAAAGGCTGAATAGCTCTATAGTTGTGTGCAGGAATTGATAATTTGCACTCCACAGCTTTACAAATAATAAATGTGATACCACATATCCACAAATTATTATAGCTGCCAATAACAACAAATGACGGTTATTTGCGAAGATAGGTTTTTTTTTGGACAACTGAAACAATGCACTTACCTCCCCTAATCAAGATGCGACTTCAGATTATGGTGTAATTTCACATTGATTACATATTATGTATATTATATCTCTAAACCATTTTTTTAACAAACCACTATTTATATATTATGGGATTATATGTAAACATATATGGGATATGAAAAGCAAAAACCCGAATACATACGTATTCAGGTTTATTTATTGCGCGTTATTGTACCAAGATACCGACGCCTTATTTTGACACCTATCTCTCGATAGGTGGGTGTCCGCAGCATGCTTTTACCTTCCCCGGCCTCATTAGGACTTACTATGGGCTTGATATCCGTCATTTGATGTAGGACTCCCGATTCATTGATGTAGGTTCAAAATAAAAGCTTATCAAATATCTCAGAAACATTTTTTATCTTTCGTGTAACACTATTATAAACGCTAATATTAATCTAATCAACAATCAGTTTTTAGCATTTTCACACCACTATTACATTCCTGCAGCCTTTTTCCTCTGCAGACTTCTTTAAATCTTCCATTAACTCATTGGATGGCATGGGTACTTTTTTCATATCTCCAAAAACACCCAGCGGCCTGAATTTTATGAGCTTATATTTTATTTCGGGGTTCAACTTCGATATCATCGCGCTTATTTCACATACATTGCGATGATTATCAAGCAAACCCGGTACAATGACTGTCCTTATCTCATATAGTTTTCCCAAACCTGCAAGATATTCGACATTTTTAAGTACTAAATCATTGGACATGCCTGTCAGCATTCTATGCTCTTCCTCATCAAAGGACTTAATGTCGAGCATCACCATGTCCATAGAATTTACCAGCATATCCTCTTTCGAAAAATCAATGCTGCCATTAGTATCGATAAAGGCTGTAAGTTTTGATTTATGCACCTCATAAAACAACTCTGCAAGAAACTCTTTCTGCAAAGTACACTCGCCTCCGGAAACAGTAATTCCAGAAATGAATGGCCTTACCTTATCAACTGTTTTCATTACATCTCCTACTGTCATAAGAACCGCTTTGGGACTACTTTTATTGCGGCAGGCAGCAAGACAAGCATCACAGCTTATGCAGCTGCTGGAATTCCAAGTCACTTTTCCATTAATATTGTCCAATGAACTGGAGGGACAAGCTGATATGCACAGTCCACAGTGTGTACACCGACTTATTGTCTCAGGATTATGGCAATATAGGCATCTATAATTGCAGCCCTGCAAAAATATAGCTATACGGTTGCCAGGACCATCAACTGAGCTGAAAGGCAGTATCTTGTTCACAAGTGCCTTAGCCATTATGTCTGACCTTTCTCTCCATTATTCTAGAGTTCTGTACTGCTCCAAGCCCTAATGCAACAGTATCATGAAGAGCCTGCTTGCCTTTCTGAAGTCTTTCAATATCTGACTTTTTAACAAGGTATCCTGTTATTCTGATTAAATCACTGTCTGAAGCATAAAAAGAGATATATCTTAAGCCTGCGGAAAAACCGCCTTTAATAATATCCAGCAAATATTCCGGGTTATTCTTTACAGTCTCATCAAAGCTAAATACATCTCCTATCCCAGAAGGAAAGAACTTATGAAAGGGCGCGCTTTGCACCAAATGCTCATGAATCTGCGGCTCATCACCAATGGGAATACGGCATCCCGGACTAATGCCCAAATCAGTATCAATTCCTACCTGCGCATGCAGCAGGAAATGACCATCAGATGCCTTGCAGTATTTATTAGTATGCTTTGATACCAGTTGATGCATTCTCTCAATTATTCTAAGTCCAAGTGCATCAGCAGCTTTACTATGTCCAAACCTATCCTTCTGCTCCTTCGCCCCAAGCAGATGGTTCACACATTCTGCAAGCCCTACCATGCCAAACATGGCTGTAAATGCATCCTTATTCAATAATCCTTCATTTACAAGGAAGCTGCTTTCAAAGAAGCCGCTTTCTTCTAATATGAAGCTTATGCGCTGATCCATGAATTCTGACATTTTAGAAACAGCATCCGGTAGTACTTCATTTAAGAAATGCTCTGGATTATCAGCCTTCTTGGCTAATCTTGCAAGCACCAGTCTTACCAGTGTGAAGCTTCCTCCGCCTATTGGCAGCCCATTGTAGCAGCTTGCTATGGAGTAATTGATACCGAGATCTCCAACAAACATTTCGTGGTTTGCAAAGCTGGGCTTTGCTGATACAAGCGCAGTACGGACTGCTTCAAGTGCAAAATCGTCAGGTGTCTCCGCACTGTATTTGATTGTCAGGTTCGGGACAGCATCCTGAAGCTCCCTCTCTGCCCTCAGAATAAGCCTGCCAGCCGTTGTCGGCTCCGGGCCAATATTAGCATGACAAAACGAATCAGTAATAGTGCGGTCCAAATGCATTAGGAATAGCTTAATAGCCTTATAAGCTTCCTCTTCATCATTGATATAAGGCTCCAGCAAAGTATCCAGATTTCCTACATAAACAGGCATCGTAGTAACTGATGGTACATGTCTGTATAATATCAGCAGATTGTTTGCAGCTTCCCATATATCATTTGCAGGCTTCAGTCTAAGGAATTCACTGCCCTGCTCCATGAACCTTCTATAATCCGGTACTATATAGCGAGGTCTGTATGGCGCATTTCCCTCGTTCAAATCGCATATAATTCCTTCCCGCTTATACTCCTGAACCTCTTTTGAAACGTTCAGCACCTCAAGAGTATTTTCTGCAGCACGTGCCAGACTCACCAGCTTCTGTTCATAAGTCTGAGTTCTGTCTTTAATAATACTTAAAATATCACTCATCATAACACCTTCCACAAAAATTACATTTTTTAAACATTATATTTAAATTATATCATATAGTATAGTTTGAACCCATAAAAAACACCGTATTTAAAATACGGTGTTTTTAAAACTAATTTATATTAATACTTAAATTTCGATATGCTTCTCTGCATATCTTCTGCAAGCTTTGCAAGCTCCTCACTCGCTCCTGAAATCTGCTCCATTGATGAGGTCTGCTCTTCAACTGATGCGGAAGCCTCCTGTGTACCTGCTGCATTCTCTTCTGCAAGAGCAGACAGGTTTTGAATTACATCGATTATTTCGTCCTTCTTCAGATTCATTGCTTCTCCAGTTTGATTCAACTGCACAATAGCTTCCTTTGTCTTCTCAATTGCATCTGAAATTCCTTCGAACTTTGCTTTTGTTACTTCAACACCTTCAGTTTGTGCAGCCACCAGAACAGCTGCTCCTTGCAGCGTACTGACTGCGCTGTTAGTCTTATCTGTAAGTTCCTTCACTATTTCCTCAATTTCTTTAGTGAACATGTTTGAATTCTCTGCCAGCTTTCGTATTTCATCAGCAACAACTGCAAAGCCTCTTCCGGCTTCCCCAGCTCTAGCTGCTTCTATTGCTGCATTTAATGCAAGCAGGTTTGTCTGCTCTGCTATGTTTCGTATCATTTGACTTGCATTCTCAATTTTTTTAGCGCTTTCACTTGTGTTAAGCACTACATTATATATTTCTTTAGAGGATTTGCTGCTTGCTTCAGTTTTCACAACAAGGTCTTTAAGTGCCTGGAAGCCTTCATCCTTAAGGTTTGTTACCTCAAGTGCAGCATTGTTCAGCACCTTCCTCTGAAGCTCTTCTTCAGCTATCATCTGACCTATCTCATTGACCTTCACTGCGCCAACCTCTGTATCCCTTGCCTGATCGCCGGCACCCGTCGCCATTTCTTCAATGGTTTTCGCAACTTCTTCAGCAGATGTTGCAGCCTGCTGGCTTGTAGCAGTCAATTCTTCAGCTGAAGAGGCCACATGCTGTGAAGCATCTGCAATTCCCTTAACAAAAACCCTTAAATTATCTGTAACAAGCTGGAAGGAATGTGCAAGCACACCTAATTCATCTTTTCTCTTCTTTAATGAGCCAGACACATCCTGAGTAATGTCCAGCTCAGCTATTTTCTTTGCATAATTGCTGGCATCCACAATTGGTTTTGATATGTATATGCTTATCCCAAATGTAATAGCAATTCCAAACAGTATTGCAATCGATGAAAGAATCAGCATCCAGGTATTCAATTCCTTTATCCTTCCAAGCATTTCACTTTTTTCAATCGCTATGGCTATGAACCATTCAGTACCGGCGACTGGTGTATAGGCTACAATTCGCTGGGAGCCTTCAAAATAATAATGAGCAATACCGGTCTCTCCCTTTACCATCTTATTAGCAACAATATCACCAAGTTCTTTGTGTTCTGGCCTTTTCTCCGCATCTGCGATTAGATTAAGCTGTGTCAATACATTTTCGTCCTTTGGATGTGCCATCAACACGCCTGTTTTATTTACGACATATGAATATCCGGTTTCTCCAAGTTTTATTTGTTTTATAATATTTGAGAGCTCTGTCCCATCTATAACACCATACAGTACACTCACTACAGCGCTATCCCTAATAATTGGCACAGCTACAATTATAGAAGGCTTTCCGGTAGCTTTACTTATTAATACATCAGAAACATTTGACTTTCCACTTGCAGCCAGCTTGAAATAAGCTCTGTCTGCAACGTTTACCGGATCCCCTTTAAGTCTTGTAGCATTCCCTGCCAAATCAGCTATAACAAAGGTTTCATAGCCGTTCCTTTCAGCTTCGGGCTGAAGAGTTGCTACCTTCTCCTCCCAAGGTGTTTCATCTGTAAGTATCTTTTGAGCCGCTATTGCTTCCATTAAAATTATTTTCTGATTTACAAAGCTCCCAATAAGCATTGATGCCTCTGCTGCCGTACTTTCCAAACCATGTTCTCCTTCAGCCATTACAGCAGCAGCTGCCCTGTTGTCGGCAGCATACCCCAGAACCGCACATAATAGAATTAAAACAATACTGAAGAAGATTACTAATCTGGTTTTTATTGACCTCATACATTTACCCCCCCTAGCTTAGTTTATTTTATAATGATATAATAATACGAATATGAATACTTATGTCCTATTTCTACATAATTCGTCAAATTCCTGCAATTTTCGCGAATTATGGTTCATCTGTTTTAAAAAAAAAGCACCACATTATAATGAACTGATACCCGTTAATCGGACACAAATAAAAAGCCCTATCGCAGAATTTCATAAAATTAAGCAGACTGACACCGTTTTTCGTATGGTGTCAGTTTAGTTTTTAATTGGATACGCTCATAGTTGTAAAAGTAGATATA